>JALWKO010000017.1 GCA_027081405.1 Campylobacteraceae bacterium
GCCTGGCAGAGTCTGCTTTTTAACCGCTGGCTCCATGCGCGCATCCGCCTCGCCCGGGCCGTCGAAAAGGGGGAAGGGGCCCAGGCCCTCGAAGCGCTGCGTGCCGAAAAAATTGGCGAACCCCTCCCGGGCGATCCTTTCGATCCGAGCGAAAAACGCCTCCGCCTCCCGGGCAGGGAAAGGCTCCAGAAGGATCCGGAAACGGTTGGCGGCCAGATCCCCCATCGTGATCGGGCGGCGCACGGGGAGCGCTTCGAGGATCTCCATCCGGGGGTGACGCAGCCGGGCCAGCTCCCGGCCGCAGCGGCGGGGAAGGCTCATCACCGCACCAAGCGACTCCCTCAAACGTTTGATGCGGCAATTTTGTTCATAGGCAAGGCGGATTTTTACAGGACTAGCCGGAGGCTAATTCAAGAAAATCCAACGCAGCATATGGGCAAAAGTGCCGCACCCTCTGGGGAGAGCGATACGCGGCGATCTGTGCACAAAGAAAGTGCTCGAATTCCCTACGGGGAGTCCTTCGCACTTTTTTACACACATCTCACCACCTCTCGCTCTCTCAAAAATTGAGGGAGTCACTTGGTGCGGTGATACGTACTGGGTGGTGGTAGCGTATTTGTCCTTGAGTCCGGCGTAGCCGATCTGGCGGTGCCCCAGACCCAGCTCGACGCGGAAAAACTCCAGCGCTTCGATCGTCGAGACCCCCCGTTTGCGCAGCCGCACCCGCAAAAAGCCCCCTTTCCCGGTCGGCTCTTCGAGGGGAATCTCGTCGACGAAGAAATTGTCGATCCGTTGGCGAAAAGCGAAGCGGAGGGGATCGTCGCTCCAGGGACCGGGGCGCTTCATCGGATCCCCCTTTCGATCCGATCGACGAGAATTCCCTGGATCCAGGCCCCCACGAGGATATAGAGGGTCAGAAAAACCGAAAAGGGCCAGCCGAAATAGTGGACCATCAACGGAAAGATCGGCACTTTCACCGCTCGGGCGAAAAAGAAGGTCGCGATCTCCCCGTCCCCCACCCCGTGCCGGCGCAAATCGCCGATGAGGGGGTACCAGGCGTACATCGGACCATGGCTGAGCACCCCCGCGACAAGGGCGAAAAGACGGCGCTTTTTCGCTCCGTGTCGCTCCATCCGCTTCGCGAACTCCCGGGGATCGAAACGCCAGAAAATCGCCGCGGAGATCACGATCACCACCGCCAGGATCGGGAGGATCGTCGCCAGCGTCTCCCCTGCGATCCGAAGTGCGGCCATGCATCGATGGGGATCGTAGAGAGCCAGGGCCAGATAGAGCGCGGCGACGACTCCCAGAAACCGAAACCCCCGCAAGCGCAGTCCGCCGCACCCCGATTCTATCCCACCCATCGCACGCTCCAGACGGTCGCCACCGCGATCAGAATCGTAAAAACGAAGGCCAGCGCGTTACGCAGCAGCGTGAAGCGCCCGCCCAGCACCTCCACCTCCAGAGGGAGCTGCACCACCCCCAGGCTCACCCACGCCAGGACGAACGCACTCACCGCGTAGAGGCTCACCCCCGCATCGAGAAGTTCGCCCCCTAGAAGATAACTCACGATCGCCTGCCCCACGGCCACCATCCCCGCAAGGGTCCCCACGAGGGTGTCGTGCAGCCAGTTGCCGTCAAAAAGCCTCCCGATCGCCGCGGGGGTGAGCAAGACCCGGACGATCCCCACCAGGGCGATCACCCCCAGGATCATCGGCGAGAGTGCGAGCATCTGCCGGGCCGAGCGGCGCAGTTGGGCGAGAAAGGCGTTCATAGCGCGAGCGCCGCCCGCAGCGCCGCTTCGACGGCGGCGGGGTCGTGGCGCCCCTCGGTGAAGATTTCGAAGGCGATCACCCCCTGATAGAGGAGCATCGCCAGCCCGTCGCGGGCCGGGATCCCCAGCGACTCGGCCAGACGGAGGAAGGGGGTTTTGCGGCCGTAGATCACGTCCAGCGCCCCCCGGGCTCCCCGCAGCAACTCCCGCAACAGCCCCTCAGGAGCCGGAAGGGAATCGTCCTTGAGCCCGGCGGAGCTCATGTTGACCACCAGATCGAACGCTCGGGGGGTGAATTCTGCGTAGGTGGCGGTCTCGAATCCCGCTTCGGCGAAGGGGCCGAGCCTCGGAGCGCTCCGGTTGAGGACCGTCACCGCATAACCCGCCTCCCGCAGCAGGGGAGCGCTGGAGCGTGCGGTTCCCCCCGCACCGAGAAAGACGACGCTGCGCACGCCGCCGAAAGATTCGACCACCCGCAAAAATCCCGGAGCGTCGGTGTTGTAGCCCGAGAGTTTCCCCTCATGAACCACGATCGTGTTGACCGAGCCCACTTTCCGGGCGAAAGGGTCGAGGAAATCGCAGGCGGCGTAGGCGTACTCCTTGTGGGGGACGGTGATATTGAGTCCGGCCAGTCCGAGATCGAGGACTTTCTGGCGCAACAACTCCCCGTTTTCGAGGCGGTAGCGTCCGTAGCAGGCCCGCTCCCCCAGCTCCCGGAAAGCACGGTTGTGCATCCGCGGAGAGAGGCTGTGCTCCACCGGGTCGCCGAAAATCGCGAAGAGTTTCCGATCCATCCATCTCTCCTCACCCTTTCCCCGCGAGGGGGTGGGCTTTCATGTATTCCCGGGCCTTCTGGGCGCTGCCGAGTTTGGTGTAGATCTGCGTCGTGGCCATGCTGGCGTGCCCCAGCAGCTCGCTCACGTCGCTGATGCGGGCCCCATGTTCGAGCAGATGGGTCGCGAAGGAGTGGCGCAGCTGGTGGGGGGTCGCTTTGATCCCCCGGCGCCGAAAAAGCTTCGTGAGCCGATAGCGGAGCTGATCGGCGTTCATCGGGGCGCCCCCCTTCTCGAAGAGCCACTCCCCCCCGGGATGGGCCGCCAGATAGCGATCGAGGATCTCCCGCACCGCCGGCAGGAGGGGGAGCTGGCGGGTTTTGCCCCCTTTTCCGTGCACCCGCACCCAGTCCCGGTCGATCTGATCCCGTTTCAGTCCGGCCAGTTCGCCGATGCGCAGCCCCATCCCATACAGCAGCGCCACGATCAGCCGCTCCGTCTCGTCGGCATGTTCCAACGCTTCGCGGATGGGCTCCTCTTCGACCGGTTTGGGGAGGGTTTTGGGGACCTTGACCGATTCGTCCCCCACCAGACGGACCGGAACGTGGCGCTGCTTGCGCAGGTATTCGGCAAAAGAGCGGACGGCGCTGAGCTTTTTGGCGACGGTGCGGCGGGAGTTGGAGGCGATGCGGCGGCGCCAGGGGGTCAGATCGATCGTCCACCCCCCCCCTTCTCGTTCGCAGCGTGCCAGCTCGGCCATTTGCCGGAGGGGAATTTCGTAGGTGCGGACCGTCGCTTCGCTGTAGCCGCGGACCTGAAAGAGGTAGTCGAGGAAGTCGTCGATGTGCGCAGAAAGCTCCATCGCCTTTTAGCGCTCCATCGCCACCACGCCGCTGCGGACAATTTCGATGGGGTGATACCGTTTGGCCGCTTCGATAAAATGGGCGATGCGCTGCTGCTCGTCCGCGGCCATGGCGATGAGCATGTCGGTGCCCACGTTGACGATCCCGCCGTTGTAGGCGGTGCAGAGCGCCTGGATGTCGGCGATGGGGCTTTCGATCGGAAACTTGATCAGCACCATCTCCTTCTCGACCATCTGCTCGTGTTCGATCACCTTGAAAGCGGGGATAAGTTTGTGCAGCTGCTTGACGATCTGCTCGATCACCCTCCGATTCCCGTGGGTGACGATCGTCATGTGCGAAAGCTGGGTATCGGGGATCGGAGCGACGGTGAGGGAGTCGATGTTGTACCCCCGTCCGGCGAACAGCCCCGATACGCGGGCGAGGACCTGGGCTTCGTTGGCGACGATGACCGAAATGACGCGTCGTACCTTCTCCATCACTTTTCCTTGTGCTCAAGTAGCATGTTGTACAGCGCCCCGCCGGCGGGGACCATCGGCAGGACGTTTTCGAAACGGTCCACCGCCACGTTGAGGAAGCACACCTTGCCCGAGGCGATCGCCGCATCGAGCGCCTCGTCGAACTGCTCCTTGCTCTCCACGTCGTACCCTTCTCCGCCGCAGGCTCTGGCCAGAGCCTTCCAGTCGGGCTGGAAGCTCAGGTCGGTCTCGCTGTAGCGTTTGTCGTAGAAGAAGGTCTGCCACTGGCGCACCATCCCCAGGAAATGGTTGTTCAGTATCACGTTGATGACCGGCACGCCGTACTGGGCAGCGGTGACCAGCTCCTGGACGTTCATCAGGATCGATCCGTCTCCCGTGACGTTGATCACCGTCTTGTCGGGGTTGCCCACCTTGGCGCCGATGGCGGCGGGGAATCCGAACCCCATCGTCCCCAACCCGCCCGAGTTGATCCACTGGCGGGGTCGATCGAAGGGGTAGAACTGGGCCGCCCACATCTGGTGCTGCCCCACGTCGGAGGTGATGATCGCATCGCCCCCCAGCCGCTCTCCCAGCCGCTCGATGACCCACTGGGGCTTGATCACCTCCTCGCTGTCTTCGTACCCCAGGGGATGGAGCTCGTCGTACCGTTTGAGGATATCCCGCCAGACGCTGTAGCGATCCGGATCGACCCGTTCCCGGATCATCTCGGTCATTTTGGCCACGACGGTCCCCACGTCTCCGACGATGGGGTAGTCCACGTCGACGATTTTGCCGATGTTGGCCGGATCGATATCGATGTGGATGATGTCGGCGTAGCGGGCGAACTCCGAGAGTTTCCCGGTCACCCGGTCGTCGAACCGGGCCCCCAGCGAGACGATCAGATCGGTTTCGCTCATGGCCATGTTGGCCGCGTAGCTCCCGTGCATCCCGACCATGCCGACCAGGAGCGGATTGCGCGCCCCCATGACCCCCCGGGCCATCAGGGTCTCCACCGCGGGGATCTGGGTCAGCTCGGCAAAGGCCCGCACCCCTTCCGCGGCGTTGGAGAGCACCGTCCCGCCGCCGACGTACAGCAGGGGCTTTTTGGCCTTGAGGATCGCTTCGACCGCTTTTTTGATCTGCCGGTCGTTCCCTTTGTAGCGGGGCTTGTAGGTGGGCAGATCGACCGACTCGGGATAGACGAACTCCCCGATTTCTCCGGTGATGTCTTTGGGGATGTCGACCAGGACGGGACCGGGGCGGCCGCTGCGGGCGATGTAGAAGGCCTCTTTGAGAATCCGGGGGAGATCTTCGATGGAGCGGACCAGATAGTTGTGCTTGGTGCACGGGCGACTGATCCCCACCGCGTCGACCTCCTGGAAACCGTCGGTCCCGATCAAGGAGAGGGGGACCTGCCCGCTGATCACCACTAGAGGGATCGAGTCCATGTACGCGGTCGCCAGACCGGTGACGGCGTTGGTGAAACCCGGACCGCTGGTGACCATCGCCACCCCCACCTCGCCGGTGGACCGGGCGTAGCCGTCGGCGGCGTGGACCGCCGCCTGCTCGTGCCGGGTGAGAATGTGCCGGAAGGCGTTTTGCTTGTAGATCTCGTCATAGACGTTCATGATGGCCCCGCCGGGGTAGCCGAAAACGGTCCTGACCCCTTCGGCGATGATCGCCTCGCAGACCATCTGCGCACCGCTCATTTTCATAGCTAAGCTCCGATGTGGATTGCCCCGCCGCGCAGGGCCCCTTCGTGTATCGAAGGATTATAGCAAAAGGGGGATAAAAAGGCCCGTTTGGTAGAATCGTACACAAACACGCCAGAAGGAGCGTCGATGACTCTGCGCCCGTCCGTCCTACTCCTCGCGGCCGCGTTGCTGGGCGGCTGCGGCTCCCAGTCCTTCCCCGCCACGGGGGAGCAGCGCCCCCATCTGCTGGGCTCCCCCGCCGCCCCGGTGGGAGGGATCAAAATCCGGGAATCGCACGACTACCGCCTGGAGCTCGCCCGTCTACAAGCCCGTCATCAAGAACGCCTCGCCGCCATCGAGGCCCAAAAAGCCAAACGGATCAAGGAGTTGGAGAGCCGTACCCTCCTGACCCGGGAAGAGCTCCAAAAGCAAATCGCCCAGCTTCAGGCCCAAAGCCGCATCCGTCTCGAAGAGGAGAAACGGCGTTACGCCCGGCTTCTGGCCCAGAAAGAACAGGCCCTCAAAGCCCTCGAAGCCAAAAGCAAACAGGAACACGACCGGACCCTGGCCGAGATCGCACGGATCAAAGCCCAAACGCAGACCCGCATCGAACAAACCAAAGAACAGATCGCCGCACTCAAAGCCCGCCGGGACCGGGAGATCCTCTGGGGGATCCTCGGGGCGATCGTACTACTGGCGTTGCTGTTTTTCCTCTTTTATCGCTACCGCAAGCGGCTCTCCCGGGAAGCCGAAGCGAAACGGCGCGAACACGAGTTCCTGCTACTTGAGCGCCAAGAACACGCCCGGCGCGTCGATCGGATCCTCGATATCGTCGCATCCAAAGAGACCGAATCACAGGTCAAGGTGGAACTAGTCAAACTCCTGGGGCAAGGGATCGCTCGTCCCGATCAAGGGCCTCTCATCGAATACAAACCCAAGGACAAAAAAGAGCGATAAAGGCCGCTATTCTTCCCCTTCACACAGTGCGATGGCCACCCCTTCCCGCAGACCGTCGTCGATGACGATCGTTTCGTCATACCCCAATGTATCGAAAAACCGGTCGAAGATGGCGATCCCCGCCAGGATCAGATCCTCCCGCCCCACACCAACGAGTCGGGCCCGCTCCTGCGGATCCATCTCCATGAGACGGTGCCGCTGTCGCTCCAGATCCTCACGGCCCAGAGGGGTACCGTTGATCCGTTCCGGATCGTAAGTGGCATAATCCATCCCCCGCTTCAACGCCGCGATCGTGGTGGGAGTCCCCGCCGTGGCGACGAAGCGTCCGGGGCGCCCCCGCTTCGCAAAGGTCTCTTCGATGAAGGTTTCGATCGGAGCGAACGCCTCGTCAAGCCGCCCGCCGATCGACTCCATACTCCCCGCCTCCTGGGCCAGGGTCACGATCCCCAGACGAAAGCTGCGGGAGAGGACCGTCTCGCCGTAGACGAAGATCAGCTCGGTCGATCCCCCGCCGATATCGACGCAGACGAACGAATCGCTCTCCTCCCCCAACGAGGCCAAACGGGTGCGGACCGCAAGGAGGGTCAAGTGCGCCTCTTCTTCCCCGTCGATCACCTCGAAGGCCACACCCTCCTCGGCGCGGAGCCGCTCCAAAACCTCCCCTGCGTTGGAGGCTCTGCGCAGCGCCTCGGTCGCCACGGCGCGGATCTCCGCATCCGAAAAACCGATCGCCTTCCGGGCTTCGTGTAGCGCCTGCACGATCCACTCCTGCGCCTCGGGACCGATCCGCCCGGTTTCGACCAGCTTGTCGGCGGTGCGGACGATCCGTTCGAATCGGGCGACGAAACAGCCGCTTGCGCACTCCCGTTTGACCGCCCGGAGGGTGTTGGAGCCCAGATCGATGCCGATGGTGAATTTTGGATTTTGGATTTTGGATTTTGGATGATTTCGATTAAACGGCGTCGCGACGCGACGCTTACCGTCATTTCTCATTTCGAATTTTCAATTTTTCATTCGTGCCGCATCGCGGTACGTCAGTGCTCTTCCCGGAAAGGGAACCCGTTTTCCCGCAGCGCCTGACGGATCTGCTCCTGGTGTTCGGCCCCTTTGGTCTCCAGCGCTACGCTCACGTGGGCGTCGCCGAACTCCAGATCGGTAGAGGTGCGATCGAAGCCGATCTGAACGATGTTGGCCTGCACCTGTCGCATCAATCCGGCGAAACGCTCCAGCGAACCCGGTTTGTCGATCAGGGTCACCACCAGTTTCATCTTCCGGAACGATTTGAGCAGACCTTTTTCGATGATCAGCGAAAGCATCGTCACGTCGATATTCCCTCCGCTGAGCACGATCCCCACCTTCGATCCCGGCTCCAAATCGAGATGACCGTGCAGCGCGGCGGCCACCCCCACCGCGCCGGCACCTTCGACGGTGAGTTTCTGCCGCTCCAGGAGAAAAAGGATCGCGCTGGCGATCTCGTCTTCCCCTACCAGTTTCATCTCGTCCACATACTTCAGGATGTATTCCAGCGTCACGGGGGAGGTGTCCCGCACCGCGATCCCGTCGGCGATAGTGCGCACCGAGGTGGTGTCGATGGGGCGTTTGGCGTCGAACGACTGCTTCATCGCCGGAGCCCCCGCCGCTGCGATCCCGATCACTTGCATATCGGGCGAGAGGCTTTTGGCCGCCACGGCACAGCCCGAAATGAGCCCGCCGCCCCCCACGGGGATCACCACGGCATCCAGATCGGGGACCTCCTCAAGCATCTCGAGCATGATGGTCCCCTGCCCCGCCATTACCTCTTCATCGGCGAAGGGGTGGACGAAATCCTTTTCGTGCTCTTTTGCGTATTCGACGGCGTAGGCGTAGGCTTCGTCGTAGTTGGTCCCCTTGAGGACCACTTCGGCCCCCAGGTCCCGTACCCCCATCACTTTGGTCAGCGGGGTCGATTCGGGCATCACGATCGTCGCGTCGATCCCGAAATGGCGCGCCCCGAACGCCACCCCCTGAGCGTGGTTGCCGGCGCTGGCGGCCACGACGCCGTTGCGGCGGCCCGCTTCGATAAGGGTGGCGATCTTGTTGAAGGCCCCCCGGAGCTTGAACGATCCGGTCCGCTGGAGGTTTTCCTTTTTGAGATAGATCTCGTATCCGGTCAGTTCGCTGAGGATGGGAGCGTAGGCGATCGGGGTGCGCAGCACCACCTCCCCCAGCCGTTTGCGTGCCCGTCCGATCCGTTTTAAGTCCACCATTACACGATCCTGAGTAAAATTGGACAAAATTATACCCAAAGGAGCGTCCGTGGAGTGCGAATTCCCCCGGATCAACAGCGACGACGAGGCGATCCGACGCTATCTGCAAAACACCCGGACGATCGCCGTCGTCGGAGCCTCCCCCAATCCGGAAAAAGACAGCCACAAAGTGACCCGGTACCTCATCGACGCAGGGTACGAGGTCTATCCCATCTACCCCAAGGAGGACGAGATCCTGGACCGTCCGGTCTACCGGAGCCTCAAGGAGGTCCCCGGACCCGTCGACATGGTGGTGGTCTTCCGCAAGAGCGCCGCCGTAGGTCCCATTGCCGACGCCTGCATCGAACGGGGGGATGTGAAAGTGCTCTGGACCCAGATCGGGATCGTCAACAACGAAGCGGCCCAGAAGGCCAAAGAGGCCGGGATCGACGTGGTGCAGAACAAATGCGCCATGGTCGAACACCGGGAACTGCTGGGCGGAGTTTGAGAGCCGTTAACCCCCGTACGATAGGATCGATTCCATGAACGCAGAGAACGCAGAGACTCAGAACCACCCCGTCAAGATCCTCATGATCGAGGACGACCCCGAGTTTGCCGAACTCCTCACCGAGTACCTGGCCCAGTTCGGGATGGAAGTGACCAATTACGAAGATCCCTTCCTGGGGGTGAGCGCCGGGGTACAGAACTACGATCTGCTCCTGCTCGATCTGACGCTGCCGGGGATGGACGGGCTGGAGGTCTGCGAAGAGGTAGTGCGCAAATACGACATCCCCGTCATCATCTCCTCGGCTCGGAACGACATCAACGACAAGGTCGAAAGCCTCCGCCTGGGGGCCGACGACTATCTCCCCAAACCCTACGACCCCAAAGAGCTCCACGCCCGGATCCTCTCGCTACTGCGCCGATACAACAAAAGCGGGGGCAAACGGAGCGAAACGCCCCCCGAGTACGAAATTCGGGGGGATACAATCTACCATCACGGACAGGCACTCCACCTCACCCCCGCCGAATTCGACATCCTTTCTCAACTGATCCGGAAACAAGGAATCACCATCTCCCGGGAACAGCTCATCAATGAATCGAAAGTGATGAGCGACAGCTCCCAAAAAAGCCTGGACGTGATCATCAGCAAAATACGCTCCAAGCTGGGCAACCCCAAAGCGATTCAGGCTGTACGGGGGGTCGGCTATAAACTTCTCTAATTTTGTCCCCCATATCCGGGTCAACTCCCTCAAAGGGAAGATTCGCCTCGTTTTCACCGTGGCGATGATGTTGCTTTTTATGCTCTTTGCAGCGCTACTGCAAAGCAGCTACCAAAACGCTTACGAAGATCTCGAGCTCCAGGAACGGGCCAACATCCACTACATCTACCTCTACTATCTCAAGTACGGCACGATCGACAAGGCCTATCTCGCCTCCCAGAACATCCGAGTCGTCGACATAGGAAAACGGAAACTCAAAATCCGCAAACTACTCCGCAAAGCCCCCGACGGGAAAAAAACCTTCGTCGTCATCAACGCTGATTTTCACCGCTATATCCTCATCAACAACGACCGGTTCAAACTCCTCTTGGAAAACCTCAACCGTCCCCGCTTTCCGCTGGAGCTCTTCCTGGCTTTCAGCGGGGCGTTTCTCCTGCTGGTACTGCTCTATTTCTGGGTGATCCGTTCGATCCGGCCCCTGAGTGAACTCAAAGAGAAGATCCTCCGTTTCTCCGAAGGGGATCTGGAGATCCGCTGCCACAGTACGCGCAACGACGAAATCGCCGCCGTGGCCAACGCGTTTGACCAGGCCGTGAAGACGATCCGCGAATTGCTCCGCTCTCGGCAACTGCTGCTGCGTGCGATCATGCACGAACTCAAAACCCCCATCGCCAAAGGGCGGCTCCTCTCGGAGATGATCGCCGATCCGGCCAAACGGGCCCGGTTCCATTCAATTTTCGAGCGGCTCAACCTCCTCATCGACGAATTCGCCAAGGTAGAGCGGATCACCTCCAAGAATTTCAAAGCCGACTTCAAACCCTACAAACTCAGCGACGTCGTCGAAGCGAGCGTCGATCTGCTGATGCTCGAACACCCCGAACGCCACGTCCACGTGGTGCTGAGACAAGACGCCACCGTCCGGGCTGATTTCGAACTGGCGACCCTGGCAATCAAAAACCTCCTGGACAACGCGATCAAATACAGCCCCGACCGGCACGTGGACGTTCTCATCGACGCCGCGCACCTGCGCATCTCCAACAAAGGCAAACCCCTCCCCGGAACGATCGAGGAGTATTTCACCCCCTTCCACCGCTCCCAGGGGGGACTGGGGCTGGGGCTCTACATCGTCAAAAGTATCCTCGACATCCACCGCTGGAGCCTGGAGTATCGCCACGAACAGGGGGAGAACGTCTTCACGATCCGATGTGAAGATGAGGCCGGGAACGGATCGGAAACACGGCCTTGAGGGTCTCGGGTCGCAAGAAGTGTCGCCCACGGCAACGTTATTGATATATTGGTGTATTGGTCATTGGAAGCAGGGCTTCAGCCCTGCAATGCGGGAGTGAAGTCCCGCCTCCAAAGATTCGCGTTGCGAAGCAACACGCCCCGCAATCCATCATCCGAAATTCAACATCCACCATCAAACCGCGCCGCCGTGCGGCGCGCCAAAATTTCTCATCCAGTCAGAATTCCCCCTCGGCAATCATAAACGCCAGCTCCAGCGCCTGCTTGGCATTGAGACGGGGGTCGCACTGGGTGTGGTAGCGATCCTGGAGCTTCTCTTCGGTGATGGGGCACGCGACGCTGCCGGTACATTCGGTGACGTCCTCCCCGGTCATCTCCAGGTGGATCCCCCCGGGGATCGTCCCCTCTTCGTGGTGGATGCGGAAGAACTGGCGCACTTCCGAAAGGATATTGTCGAAATCCCGGGTCTTGAGCCCCGTGGCGGTTTTCTCCACGTTGCCGTGCATCGGGTCGATCGTCCAGACGACGTTTTTGCCCGCCTCTTTGACCGCACGCAGCAGGGGAGGATAGAGTTCGGAGATCTTCGACGCCCCCATCCGGACGATCAGGTTGAGGCGCCCCTCTTCGTTCTCGGGGTTGAGGGCTTCGATGAGCCGGATCAGTTCGTCGGCTTCCATGCTGGGCCCCACCTTGCACCCGATGGGGTTGCGGATACCGCGGAAATACTCCACGTGGGCCCCCTCCACGTCCCGGGTCCTATCGCCGATCCAGAGCATGTGCGCCGAAGTGTTGTACCACTCGCCGGTGAGGCTGTCGACCCGAGTGAGGGCCTCTTCGTAGTTGAGCAGCAGCGCCTCGTGGGAGGTATAGACCACCGTCTGGCGCAACTGGGGGGCGTTTTGGCTGGTGATCCCGGCGGCGGCGAGGAATTTCATCGCCTTGTCGATCTGGCAGCTGAGTTCCTCGTACCGTTTCCCCAGGGGGTGGTCCTTGATGAAGTCGAGGTTCCACTGATGGACCTTGTTCAGATCGGCCAGTCCGCCGCGGGAGAAGGCCCGCAGCAGGTTCATCGTCGCCGCCGACTGGTAGTAGGCCCGGAGCATCCGGTCCGGATCGGGGCGGCGGGCCTCCTCGGTGAAGGCGATGTCGTTGATGATGTCCCCACGGTAACTGGGAAGCTTCACGCCGTCGCGCTCTTCGTAGTCGCTGGAGCGGGGTTTGGCGAACTGTCCCGCGACCCGCCCGATCTTGACCACCGGCTTGCCCGCGGAATAGGTGATCACCACCGACATCTGCAGGATCAGTTTGAAAAGATTCTTGATCGTGTCGGCATTGAAGGCGGCGAAACTCTCGGCGCAGTCTCCCCCCTGGATGATAAAAGCCTCCCCGCGCCCGACCCGGGCGAGATCGGCTTTGAGGTTGCGGGCTTCGCCGGCGAAAATCAGCGGAGGGACTCGGCGCAGCTCCTTTTCCACCGCTTCGAGGCGTGCGCAATCCTCGTAGACGGGCTGCTGCTTGATCGGAAAGTCTCTCCAGCTTGCGGGGCTCCAGCTCATTTGTTCACCTCATGTTGAATAATTTTCGCACGATTATACCCAAAGGCCCTTTTGGAGGGCTTCTTCGCTGTGAATGTTTCCCGATCGTCGATTGGAAAAACTAGAAATAGATACACATATATTTGGAAAAAAGTTGAGTTTTTTATTATTGGAATTGAATAATTAAAAAATTTCCGGATTATCCGAAACTGAAGCACAATATCTAAATCGGTGAAAAAATGCAAAGGAAAAAGTTTTTCACATCGTGAATGGAAGGTGAAAAAGTCCTATTAAAAAATATATCCCATTTTATGGGATCGGAGTTTTTTGAGCCCGAAAGGTGACGAAATTGGCCCACTGAAATACCGTATCGACCCGACCGAATCCCGCCTCCAGGCAGAGGCGGCGGTTCTCCTCGATCGTAAAAGGGATCAGGACGTTCTCCAGCGCCTCCCGTTTGGCGGCGATCTCGTAGTCGCTGTAGCCCTGATGCCGTTTGTAATCGTAATAGATCTCGATCATCTCCCGGTCGAGCCGGGGGTCGTCGAAGACCACTTTTTCGGAAAAATAGAACACCCCCTCGGGGCGAAGCCCCTCGAAAATCCTCCGGACGACTTCCGGCCGCTCCAGGGGGCGGAGAAACTGGAGGGTGTAGTTGGCCGTCACCGCGTCGACCCCCTGGATAGGGAAGGTGCGCAGATCGGCTTCGATCAGCTCGATCTCCCGGGCGCCGAACGCTTCGCATTTGTGCCGGGCCCGCTCGATCATCGCGGGGGAGTTGTCGACACCCGTGAGCCGCAGCGGCCGATCGGCGAGCTGATGGAGCCGCAGCAGCAGCCGGGCGGTCGAGCACCCCAGATCGAGGACGCCGAGTTCCCCCTCCCCCTGGGAGAGGATGAGCCGGGCGACGAGATCGAGGACCTCCCGATAAAACGGCACGGAGCGGTCCAGCATGTCGTCGAAGACCGCCGCGACCGTCTCGTCGAACTCGAACTGCTTTTTGGACGGGTTTCGGAAGACCCGGTCTTTGGGATCCTCAGCCATTTTCCGTTCCTTCGCCGGTATTGACCGCCCGGAGGGTCCGGGATGCCGGAAGAGCGCAAAAGGGGATCACCCGGATCGTCTCCCCGACGGCGGGGGGAGCGGCCCCCTCGTCGAAAATCGCCAGCGCGTCGGCCTCCATCAGGGGGCTGAGCATCCCCGATCCGACCCGATTGCCCCGTACCGCCGTGAAGCGGCCCGATCGGAGGCGCCCCAGTACCAGATTGCTCCGGTCGGAACGGAATGGGAACGCCTCGGCGTTTCGGGCGAGCACCGGATCGAAATGGCACGCCTGCACCCCCTGGAGGCGGTAGAGCACCGGCAGCGCCAACGCGAAGAGATTGACCAGGGTCGTCAGGGGATTGCCCGGCATCGCCATGACGAAGCGCGATCCCATCGTCCCCATCATCGTAGGGCGGCCCGGTTTGACATTGACCCCGTGGAAGATCCGCTCGAAACCGTGGGCTTCGTAGGCCTCCTCCAGATAGTCGGCCTCCCCTATGCTCACCCCGCCGGTGGTGAGGATCACGTCGTACCCTTCGAGCCTCCCGAGCGCTTCGACGATCCCTTCCCGATCGTCCGGCAGCGCCCCCGCGTAGGTGGGGGCGAACCCCCACGAGGAGAGCCAGTTGACGATCCCGGTGGCGTTGGCGTTGTAGACCTCCTCCTCATCGGCGCACTCCCAGGGTTCGCGCAGTTCGCTTCCGGTGGAGAGGACGGCGATGCGGAGCCGATCGTAGACCTCCACCGCCCCGATCCCTTGGGCCGCGAGCATCGCCGCGTCGGCCGGGCCCAGGAGCTTTCCGGGATGCAGGAGCGTCTCCCCCCGGGCGATCTCCTCGCCCCGGCGACGCAGATTCGCCCCCGCCTGGATCTTCTCCGGTATGCGCACCCGATCCGCCCCCGCCGTTTCGCACGCTTCGACCGGGACGACCGTATCGGCGTCCGGGGGGACCGGCGCGCCGGTCATGATCCGGTAGCACTCCCCCTCTCCCAGCGACGCCGAGGGGCGATCCCCCGCGAAGATCGTCCGGACGATCCGGAGCGTCCTGCCCCGATCGGAGGCGCGAAACGCAAAGCCGTCCATCGCCGAATTGTCAAAAGGGGGCAGATCCCGCCGCGCGACGACGGGACGGGCCAAGACCCTCCCGGCAATATCTCCGATGGGAACGATCTCGCTCCGCACGATTGGCCGCGCCGCCTCAAGCGCACGCTCCAGCACCTCGACGAAAGAAAGCGTTTCGAGCCGTTTCATCCCTCCCCCTTTCGAATCAGTGTCGGTCCGTTCGTCCCTCGGATGCCCGTACCTGCCGGGGACGCTCCAGTTTCCGGTTCCGTGCCGCCAGCACGATCAGTGCGAAGACCCCCGCCACCGCCGGGTAGACCCAGGCGGGGATGGGGACCGGATCGCCCGCGGCGTAGGAGTGCATCCCGCTGAGATAGTAATTGACCCCAAAATAGGTCATGATCACCGAGGAGTAGGCCAGCACCGCCGCCACGTTGAAGGCGTAAGGTCCCCGTAGCCGGGGGATGAAGCGCATGTGGACCACCGCGGCGTAGACCAGGATCGTCACCGCCGCCCAGGTCTCCTTGGGGTCCCAGCTCCAGTAGCGCCCCCACGATTCGTTGGCCCAGACTCCGCCGAGGAAGTTCCCCACGGTGATGAGCCCCAGACCGATGAGGAGGGTCATTTCGTTGATGAGCGTCAGCTCCTCGATGGCGCGGTCGATATTGGGGGTACCCTGTTTGCCCCGGATGATAAACAGTACGAGCACCACCATCCCCAGCAGTGCTCCCAGCCCCAGGAAACCGTAACTGGAGGTGATCACCGCCACGTGGATCATCAGCCAGTAGGATTTGAGTACCGGGACCAGATTCGTGATCTGGGGATCGAGCCAATTGAGATGGGCTACGAAGAGGAAAATCCCCGCCAGGATCGAGGTGGCCGCCAGGGTGATCGGCGAGGTGCGGGAGAAGACGAATCCGGCCAGGATCGTCGCCCAGGAGATGAAAACGACCGATTCGTAGGCGTTGGACCAGGGGGCGTGCCCGGCGATGTACCAGCGCAGCGCCATCCCGGCCGTCTGGGCCACGAAGCCCAGCGCGAGGATCGCCAGGGAGATCCGCACCGGCCATTTGAGGGAAAAGCTGGGACGGACGATGTGGACGAACGAGAGGATCAGTAGCACGAGCCCCACCAGGATATAGACCGGGACGAGCCGGTTGAAGATATCCAGTTTGTTGTAGAGGATCTCCAGTTCGATCCGGCGGGGGGAAGGGACCACCGCCTTGCCCACCACCCGCTGGTAGCGCTCAATCAGCTCCAGCGCCCGGTCGGCCGGCTTCCAGTCGTGGCTTTTGAGTGCCGATACCACGCTGCGGAAATATCCCGCAGTCAGGAGCCGCACCACCTGGGCGTCTTTGGGGGCGAAACTTTTCATCGCCTCGATGGGGGAGTACCAGGTGTTGTTGGGGTCGTGGGGTTTGGGGAAGATCCGCAGCAGCGCACCCTGGAAGGTCATGTAAACGATGTTGAGCCGTTCGTCGACCTTGAGGAGCTCCTTGTCGTACTGGGAACGCTCCGCCGAGCGTTTGCGATTGGCCCTCTTGACGGCGTCGGCGAGCTTGTAGGCTCCCGTTTTCGGATCGAAAAAGTCGTCATACGCGGCGTATTTGGCCCCTTTGGGAAGTCCCAGATCTTTGACGATACGGGGATGGCCCACTTTGATGAAGGCCATTTTCTGGAAAATATCGGGGCTGGTGATCATCGCCAAAAAGGTCTGATCGGGGTCGAGACCCAGCAGCGAGTGGACACGGGAAACCTTGGATAGGACTTGCCGTGCCAGCGTATCCACCGGTTCCATCCGCCCTCCGGCGGTCTGCACGGCCAGTCTCCCGAACCGGGCGGCGTGCTCGGCACTGTAGGCGTGGAGGGTGGCGTTTTGCTCCGGGGTGATCCCGCTTCCGAGTGCCCCGCCCGCATGGGCCGGCACGCTCCCCCAGATCCCCAGGAGCACGAACGCCGCGGGCACCGCCGCCCGGAGGGTGCGGAGTTTCCGGCGCAGCTGCATGAAACGCCCCGCCGGCGAGAGGTAGCTCCAGACGAAGCCGATCGCCAAAAGAAGATAACCCAGATAGCTGATCGGCGTCCCCGGATCGTGATTCACCGACAGGACGCTTCCCTGCTCGTCGGTGTCGTAGGAGGACTGGAAGAAGCGGAATCCCCGGTAATCCAGGACGTGGTTCATGTAGATGTGGTAGGGGAAGGTGGCGTTGCGCTCCCGATCGACGATCGTCACGTAGCTCGAATAGGACGCGGGGCTCATCGAACCCGGATAGCGCTGCAGCTCGAAACGATCCAGCCGGATGGCGAAGGGAAGTCGGATCGTTTTGGGGCCGTAGTTGACCCGCACATGCAGATCGCCGAAATCGACAACCGCCGGCTTCCCGGGGGCCGAACGGAATCCGTCGACCCGGACCCGCTCCTCCTTATCGCCGTGACGGATGCGCAGGATCAGAGTACGGGGATGGCGGTTGTCGGGTTTGATGGCCGCCGAAGCGAGCTCCACCCGCCCTTTGGGGGTGAAGGAGCGCAGGACGAACGAAACGCCCCCCGCCGTATAGAGCATCCGCTTTTGCAGAGGGTGTGTGCCCGGCGGGAGGGTGCTGCTTTGGCGGGTCGCCATCGAAAGCGTGGTGAGTGGGAACGGACTGTGCAGCGTGAGCGTGCCGTTTTCTTCGTGGATTTGGATGGTGGGTTTTTCCCCTTCGGCCGGCGCGTCGAAGGCGAGTACCACACTCCCCAGATCGAGTCGTTCCCCCTTCGCCAGAGGGTGCTCCGTCCCCGATCCGCCGGCGGCGATCTTGAGGAGCGCGATCGGCTTGCCCTGGGGATCGGGGACGACCCGTTCCTGCGCCGCCGGAATGTAGCGCTCCAAAGCGATCTGCACCGTCTTGTCCCCGATACGGTAGGTCCGATGGAAACGGTTGCCCCCCATCGAAGAGAGATACAGCGGCGTATAGGAAAGGGCCGTTTCGTTCCCCTCGCTCAACTCGACTCCCAGCATCATCACGTCGCTGATCATCCGGTCGCTCGTCTGGCCGTTGCGCAGGTGCAGGATCCCCTCATAGCCGAAATAACGGGTCGTAAAGGCCCCGATCGCCACGACGACCAGCCCCAGGTGGAGGGTGAGCTGGCCCCATTTTTTGCGCTGCCACATCCGGAAACGGAAGATGTTGTAGATCACCGTGGCGGTGAAATACCCCAGCAGAATCTCGAACCACCGGGCGTTGTAGACCAGCGCGCGGGCCGTTTCGGTCCCGTAGTCGTTTTCGATAAAGGTGGCCGTCCCGATGGCGACGGCGAAGATCAGCATCAACGCCACCGCCACTTTCATGGAAAAGATTTTCTTCAACATTCAACGCTCCGGTAATCGAGAGAATTTTTGTCCGATTATAGCGTGATCCCCTTAACGCTGTGTGTAACGATCCTGCATACTGCTCTGCGCTACTTGAGTTCGCTCCAGCGATCCCCGATGCTCACGGAGCATTTGAGCGGTACGTCGAGGGGATAGATCCGCTCCATCGCATACGCGAAACGCCGGGCGATCGAAGGGGCCGCTTCGGCTTCGATCTCGAAGAGGAGTTCGTCGTGGATCTGTAGCAGCATCCGCGCCGGCAGCTCCTCCTCCCGGATCATCGTGTCGATGTCGAGCATCGCCAGTTTGATCAGATCGGCCGCGCTGCCCTGGAAGACCGTATTGACCGCTTCACGCAGGATCGCCGATTTCTGCATCCCACTGGCCCCCTCGTAGTCGAAGACCCGCCGCCGTCCCAGCAGCGTCTCCACGTAGCCCAGGGTTTTGGCCCGTTCCTGGATCTGCTCCAGATAGCTGCGCACGGTGGGGAAGGCGGCGAAATAGGCTTCGATGATCTCTTTGGCCTCTTTGGTGCCGATCCCCAGTTCGTCGGCCAGTTTGCGCGACCCCATCCCGTAGAGGAGTCCGAAGTTGATCGATTTGGCGAAATTCCGCTTGGCGGCCGCCTCCTCGGGGCCGAAGAGTTTGATCGCCGTGGCCATGTGGATGTCTTCGTCCCGCTCGAACGCCTCCCGCAATGCAGCGTCGCCGCTGAAATGGGCCAGCAGGCGCAGCTCGATCTGGGAATAGTCGATCGAAACCAGCCGATGTCCCTCTTCGGCCACGAACGCCCCCCGAACCCGCCGCCCCAGCTCGGTACGGACGGGGATATTCTGCAAGTTGGGGTCCTTGGAGGCGAGCCGCCCGGTGGCGGTCCCGGCCTGGATGAAGGTGGTATGGACCCGGGATCCGGGATCGGAGAGGGCCAGTTTGCGCAAAGGCTCGACATAGGTGCTGAACATCTTCTGCCGCTCTCGGTACTGCAAAATCAAAGGAACGATGGGGTGTTCGTCGATCAACCCCCGAAGAACCGACTCGTTGGTGCTGTAGCCGGTCTTGGTCTTTTTGCCCCCTTTGAGGCCGAGGGTGCCGAAGAGGACCGTGCCGAGCTGCTGGGTCGATTTGATGTTGAATTCACAACCCGCCAGCGCATGGATCTCCCGGGTGAGCCGCTCCAGCTCGGCGGAGAGCTCCTCTCCAAGCGATTGCAGATACTCCCGGTCGACCCGGATCCCCAGCGTCTCCATCGCGATGAGGACGTTGATGAACGGAAACTCCACCTCCCGCGCCTCCTTGAGCAGCCCCTCCAGCCCCCCTTTTTCGAACAGATCGAGGAGCCGGAAATAGAGTGCCCGGGTCGCCCAGGCGTCCTCGGCGGCGTAGAAGGTCGCCTCCTCGATCGGGACGCTGGAAAAGTCCTCCCCTTTCTTGACCGTCTCCTTGTAGGACTTCATCGTGTAACCCAGGAGCTTTTGCATCAGCGCGTCCAGCCCCACCCGGCTACCGGGATCAAGAAGCCAGGCCAGGATCATCGTGTCGGCTTCAGGTTCGTAGGGGCCCAGCCCCAGGCGGTTGTACAGGAGCGAAAGGTCGAATTTGAGGTTCTGCCCCACGATCCGGTGTCCCATCAGCCGCTCGATCGCCTTTTTGGCCGCTTCGGGAGCGATCTGGGGCCCCACCCCCAGATAGCTGTGGGCCACCGGAACGTAATAGGCCCGCTCCTCCTCGAAAGCAAAGGAGAATCCCACCATGGCGGCTTTGCGGGTATCGAGCCCGGTCGTTTCGGTATCGAACGCCACGATCGCGTCGGAGGGGATCCGATCGAGGACTTCGAAGAGCTTCTCTTCCGTATCGAGGGTCACCGCTTCGAAAAGAGAGCGGGAATTTTCGGAGGATTCGGCTCCGGCGGCGCCCGTTTTGGACGCGGTGCGTTCCCCTTCCGCCCAGCGGAGCGCCTGGCGCATTTCGTACTTTTCGAATTCGTCGACCAGCTCGGCCAGGTAGTTGCGATCCTCAAAGGCGTATCCGTCCAGGATACAGCTGTCAAACACATCGTCCACGAGGCGCACCAATTCCCGGGAGAGGAACGCCTGCTCCTCGTGCTCGGCCAGGAGTTTGCGAATCCGCGGAGTCCCCGCTTCGTCCAGATGGGCGTAGAGATTCTCCAGGGTGTGGTATTCGTTGATCAGTTTGGAGGCGGTCTTGGGACCGATGCCGGGGACCCCGGGGACATTGTCGCTGCTATCGCCGATGAGCGCCTGGAAATCGACGAAATAGCGGGGGGGGACGCCGAACTTTTCGATACATCCCTGCTCGTTGACGGAGGTTTTTTTGACCCAGTCGTAGATGTAGACCTGGTCGTCGTCCAGGAGCTGGTAGAGGTCTTTGTCGGAGCTGACGATCTTGGCGACGATCCCCTGCTCTTTGGAACATTTGCTCAGCGTGGCGATCACATCGTCGGCTTCGTAGCGGGTTTTACTCAGGTTAGCAAATCCCATCTTCTCCACCCATTCGATCGCCACCGGGAGCTGACGCATCAGATCTTCGGGGGGAGCGGGGCGGTTGGCCTTGTACTCGGGGTAGATCTCCTTGCGGAAACTGGGCCCTTCGCTGTCCAGAGCGAAGACGATATAGTCGGTGGCGTGCTCCCGCTGGAGCTGATGGATGAAATTGACGAATCCGGTCAGCAGCCCCGTAGGGAAGCCCGCGGAGTTTTTCAGCGGCGGCAGGGCGAAATAGGCCCGGAAAAAGAATGCGAAGGTATCGATGATCGTAATGGTTTTCATAATTTTAAGACTCCGTTACAAAAGAAAATGTTCGATCCGATGGATTTGGGTAGCCGTCGGTTTCGGTTCCCAGAGAAGATACTCGACGAGTCGCTGCCAACGGCGCGTTCTAAGCATCGCTTCCAAAACCTTTTCGGAAAAATTCATATAGTCGTGGATCATGGCGTTGCGAAATCCGATCGCCGCCGTCAACTCCCGATAGAGCGGATCCTCCAGCAGTCCGCATTCATAGAGGAAATTCACCGCATCCCGGCCGCTTTTTGGGACGATGGGACAGTTGTAGTGTTTGAGAATTCTTCGGGATTTTCCGATACTGTTTTCGATAAGGATCTGTAGCGAACTGCGAGCGGCTCTGCGCTGCAACAGAGTCAGTTCGGTCGCCTCGGCCAGTTCACCCAGAAGCCGCCCTTCCCTCTCGGCGATCTCTTTGCAACTGCGCAAGTAGTCGTGAAAATCCATCTTCGTCTCCTTTGAGCACCACATAGGCCTTGGCGACGCTTCCCAATAGCGCGTTATCGGCATTCTTCAGATCCACCACATCCAGATCGCAGTCGCTAAAACCGCAGCGCCTGGTCATCACATCCCAAACGACACTCTGAACCCCCCAGGGGAATTCCCCGACGGCATAAACGGCCAGATCATAATCGCTCCGGGCGCTCGCCTCTCCAGCGACACGGGAGCCGAAAAGCACGACATAAAGTACCCCGTCAAGCTGCGCATCGTTCAGGCACGTTCTGAGCTCTTCGATCGACCGCTGCGGTGTCCGACCGTAGCGGCGGTACTTCTCGTCGGCGACAAACATGGATCAATTGTAGCGAATTGATCCCAAAGTATCACCGCACCAAATAACTCCCCCAAACGTTTGATGCGGCGATTTAGTTCATAGGCAAGGCGGATTTTTGCAGGACTAGCCGGAGGCTAATGCAAGAAAATCCAACGCAGCATATGGGCAAAAGTGCCGCACCCTTCGGGGAGAGCGATACGCGGCGATCTGTGCGCAAACAAAGTGCTCGAATTCCTTACGGGGAGTCCTTCGCACTTTTTTGCACACATCGCACCACCTCTCGCTCTCTCAAAAAGTGAGGGGTCACTTGGTGCGGTGATAAGGACGCACGCGCAGCGAAATCGTTTTGCGCAGGGTGTATAATGACGCCACATTTTTCTCCAAAGGATACTCATGAGTCTCGAAGCCCAACTCCGGGAACGTGCCGAAGACAAATGCGAACTCTGCGGCGCGACCGAAAACCTCAAAGTCCGGGAAGTCTCCCCTGCAGACGGAAGTGCCGATCGGGCGATCCTGGTCTGCGAAACCTGCGACAACCTCATCGACAATCCCGAAGCCAACCCCAACCACTGGCGCTGCCTCAACGAGAGCATGTGGAGCCCCGTCCCTGCCGTCCAGGTGACCGCCTGGCGGATCCTCAATGCCATCGCCGCCGAAGGATGGCCCCGGGATCTGCTGGAGATGCTCTATCTCGAACCCGAAGTACAGGCCTGGGCCGAAGAGGGCCAGGGCGGCGAAGCGGCCCCCGAAGTGCGGGACGCCCACGGCAACCCGCTCTCCGACGGCGACAGCGTCGTGATCCTCAAGGACCTCCCCGTCAAGGGAGCCGGCTTCACCGCCAAGCAAGGGACCAAAGTGAGCAACATCCGTCTCGTCCCCGACGATCCCACCCATATCCAGGGCAAAGTCAACGGCGTGAGCATCTACCTCAAGACCGAATTTCTGAAAAAAGCGTAGCGCCGCCAGGGGCGGCGAGTGAGGAGTGGGGAGTGAGGAGCGAGGAGTTTTGGGGCGTTGCTTTGCAACGCGTATTTATGGAGGTGGGACTTCAGTCCCGCAGTGCAAGGCTGACCCCCCGCCTCCAATGTCCAATCCCCAACACCATCGTCGGAGGCGACATGACTATCGACTATCGACTAGCGGCTAGAGACTCCTTCACTGCCGACTGCCGACTACCGACCACAGACCTCTCTCAAACGATAAACGACAAACGACGAAAACCTAAACTCCTCACTCCTCACTCCTCACTCCTCACTCGTATCTACGGCACAAGGGTGTCATAGATGCGTATCGCCCTCGTCCGCCTCACCGCCCTCGGCGACGTCATCCACACCGCCGCGAGTCTCCAGTTCGTCAAAGCGGCTCTCCCCGATACCCGACTCACCTGGTTCGTAGAGGAAAAATTCGCCCCGATTCTTGCCCACAATCCCCACGTCGACACCATCGTCCCCCTCGATCTACACGGTCTAAAACGGAACCATTCTCTCGGCAAAATCGCTTCCATCCGCCGCCAAATCAAAGCGGCCGGTCCTTTCGATCTCGTCATCGACGTGCAGGGGCTGATCAAGTCAGCCGTCGTTTCCCGCCTGGCCGGATCGGAAGTGGCCGGGCTGGATCGCGCCTCGGCCCGGGAGGGGATCGCCTCGATGCTCTATCGCCGCCGCTACCGGGTCGACTGTGCCGGTATCGCCCCGATGCGTTTCGCCGCGCTCATCGCCCAGGCACTGGGGATCACGATCACCCGGGAGATGATGGAGGCCAAAGCGCCGTATCTTTTTTTCGATCCGGAGCGCGATCACGGCGGACTCGAGGAGTATTTCACAGCCGATCGCCTCAACGTCCTCGTCGTCACGGGGGCGAGCAACCCCTCCAAAACCTATCCTCCTCAAGGGTGGATCGAAGTGATCCGAGGGCTGGGGGGCGCCAACGTCCTCCTGATCGCCGGCAGTGAGGCCGAACGGCAGGAGGCACGAAAGATCGCCGAGGCCACCGAGGCGCGGCTTTTGCCCCCGATGGATCTGGACGAACTCAAATACGCCGTCTCCCGCTGCGATCTGCTCCTGGGAGGGGACACGGGCCCCAGCCATCTCGCCTGGGCGATGAACCGCCCTTCGCTTTTGCTCTTTGGCTCCACCCCCCGGACGATGATGTTCGAAACCCCCCGAAACCGTGCCCTCACCTCCGGTGCGGCGGTCCACCCTTGCCGCTTCGACAAAAGCGACCGCAGCATCGCCACGATCGATCCCCAGAGAATCGTCCAAAGCGCCGAAGAGCTCCTCGATGGTATAATCGCGGAAAAAATCGGGTGAGTATGAACGACCGACCGCGCACTCCTTTGCCTCTTGGATTCCGCCTTTTGCAGGGTATTTTGCGCGCCATCCCCTATAGAGTGCATCTGCGGATGATCGGACTGTTGGCACGGGCCGCCGTGCGGATCGATCGCCGTCATACCCACGTCGCCCGGGTCAATCTCGATCTGGCATTCGGCGACACCCTGGACGAAAGCGAAAAGGCGCGGATCGTCCGCCGAAGCTACGAAAACCTCATGGTGGTCGCCCTCGATACGATCCTCAACCAGGGAGCGAGTAAAGAGCAGATCCTCTCCAAAGTCCGTTTCGAAAACGAAGCGATCCTCGAGGAAGCGATCCAAAGCGGCAGACCGATCATCTTCGTCACCGCCCATTACGGCAACTGGGAGCTGGGGACCCTGGCCATCGCCGCGAAATTCCACCTCCCCCTCTCGGTGGTCGGGCGCCCGCTGGACTGGGACTGGGCCAACCGGATCCTCACCGCCACCCGGGAGCAGTTCGGGGTTCGGATGATCCCCAAACGCAAGGCGATGAAACCGATGATCGAAGTGATGCGCCGCAGGGAAACTCTGGGAC
>JALWKO010000018.1 GCA_027081405.1 Campylobacteraceae bacterium
GGATAGGTGCGGGCAGGCCAGTCGAGGCGCAGGGGGCCGGGGCGATCCTCTCGGCCGGTGACGGCGTTGATGAAGGCGGCGTATTTTTCGACCTGATGGAGGGTGGAATTTTGGATTTTGGATTTTGGATTTTGGGTTTTGGATTGAGAGGTAGTATTGTTTTTTTTGTATAGATGGTGGCGTTTTGAGCCAGTGAGGGTGAGCAGGAGTTTCGAGTAGAGGTGACTGCGGAAGCTTAATGCCAGGTCGTGGGGGCCGAGTACTCTGGCCAGGCGGTAGATATTGAGGGGCCGGAATCCGTTTTTTTTACTTTGATCAACGACTACCCGGTTGACTCTCGGATGGGCTTTGAGCGCTTCGGTGGCGACATAGGATCCCACCAGAGTGATCTCGGCATCGGGATAGGCGGCGTAGAGATTTTCCAGCGCCGGCGTGGCCATGACGGCGTCGCCCAGCCAGGTGGGGAGCTCGATGAGGATCTTCATGGGGAGACCTCTTTGGAGTGTTCTTGCTGCAAGAAGGAATTGTCCAGGATAAAAAAGAGGCCGAGAAGGAACGTAAACAACACCGAAGTGAAATTCATAAACAAGACTTCACCGAACGAGGCGAAGATGTAAAGGCTCAAGAACGCATAGACAAACGCCCGTACCTTCCGATCTCGATAGGGGCGAGCAATGATCGAGAAAAGAAAGATCAGATACAACCCTAAACCGATAGAGCCCAGTTGTAGGGTGAATTGTGCGAACTGATCGTGTACATGTGGAAGGTGGCGCAAAAACGGATACCGTTTCGCCGTTTCGGGAGAGAGGGAGCGCTCGATTTCATCGACTGCGTCGCCGATCCCTACGCCGATGAGGGGGTGTTGACGGACCAGTCTCCAAGTCAGTTCTTTCATGACGATGCGCAATCCCCAGGAGGAACGGAAGTCTCCATGGAGGATCCGCTGGAGGCTATGGATACTGAGGTCGGCGCGACGGTGGAAGTTGGGAGAGAGGCGATATGCGGCGAAAAACACCGTTGCCAACATCAAAATTCCAGCCCCGAGGGTGAGCCACCGACGTCTGCCGGGAAAGAGGAAAAACAGCAGTGCGATGATACCGACGACGAGCCCCAGTTGACCGGTTCGTCCGCCGTTGATGAACAAATTGGCGGTCGTCGAGAGCAAAAAGAGGCTTTCGGCGACGATCCAAGGCGTTCGTTGCCGTTGGGTGAACAACTTCCAGAGCAAGATCAATACCGTCGTCGCCAGAAAGACGCTGTATTTGATATGGTGCATGAAGGGGCTGGGATCGCTCGGTGTTCCCCGACCGATCTGCCACCAACGGAAAAAGATCCCATAAGAGAGGAACTCGCTGACAAACATCGCCGTCAAAAAGAGGCTCAGCAGCCTTGCGGCATGTGTGCGTGATACCGAAGTGCGCACGATGATGAAGATCAACAGCATCGAGAGGTGGTATTTGAATGTATGCAATCCGACGCCGAGGTTGGAACTCCACAGCAAAGACAATGCCATCCAACATACGAATATTCCGAACCAGACGATCGGTTTTTCTTCGAGTATACGCGCTGCTTTCTCCCGGAAAGAGCCCTCCAGCAACCAAAAAACGGATAGGACATACGGTGCGGTGTGGGTGACGAATGCGCTGGAAAACGGAAGCAGCGCCGCATAGAGGTACAAAAGGGTCAGAAGAATCCGGTGCGACAGGGTCTGAAGCAGTAACTTTGCAGATGCGGCGGAAATGTCGGATAAGGCCTTCATCGGATCATCTCCCGTATCGCCTGGTAGATTTCCGCTTCGTCCCACTGGTACAGACACGCGCTGATCCCTTGATTCGCACATCCCCGGTCGTCACATGCGACACAATCCCAGTCTTTTTGGAGAATACGATGTTTCCCCATGCGCTGATTTCCCCGCAGAGACGTATAGCCGCTGTGAATACACCCGTTGTCCCACGGTCCCCATGCGTAGGGGATGCTGGGGCCGAAAAAGGCTAGAACGGGGGTGTCGTTTGCCGCGCTGATGTGCATGATGGCCGTATCGACGCCGATATAGGCGCGGGCATGTTTGTTTAAAGCGGCGGTTTCTTTGAGGGTGAGTTGACCGCTCAGATCGATGGGACGCGTGCGTGTATGGCGCAAAATTGCACGGATTTTTTCCTTCTCCCTTTCATCGGGCGCCGCGGTCAGTACCACCGGGAGCTTCATCTCCTCCTGACAAAAATCGATGATCCGTGCGCTGAGGCGGTCGTCGATACATTTGAAAAACCAGCGGGAAACGGGGTGGAAATGGATGAAGCCTCCGGATTTGAGTCGGAGGTGCTCCATTCGACGGTGGATTGCTTGATCTACCGACGCATCCCAGTAGATCGACACCCGTTTGTGCATCGGTTCGATCCCCAGTACGCGCAAGGGATCGAGATGGATATCCACCCAGTGTTTGCGGTCGATTTTCGGCAGCGGATGATCGATGAAACGGTTGAGCCAACGGTTTTTTGCAGAAGGGTGACTCAGAACCGTTTTGGCTTTCGAGACGGCGGCGATGAGGAGCCCTCTGTCGGTGGAGTTGAGGTTGATGAGGATGTCGTATCTCTCGTTGCGGATCGTACGGGCGTAGCGCCATTCGGCAAGGATCCGGCGGTGGATTGGAAGGGCCTTGATCCGGGATCGGGGATAGGCGTGGATTGTACGGACGTGCGGGTTGTCGGTGATCATCGCTTCGGTCCCTTCGTTGAGCGCCACGTCGATATGCGCGTCTGGGAAATGGAGTTTGAGATTTTCCAGCAAAGGGGTGATCAGCAACACATCGCCGATATGCATGAATTTGCAAACGAGGATTTTCATGCGTCCTCCAGTTCGCGGATGATGCGCCGTAGCGCACGGGCGTTGTGCCGGATGTCGTGCTGTTTGACCCGTTCACGGTTGGCAGCGGCAATCGCCCGGCGTTTGTCGGGATCCTGGAGCAGATTTTCGAGAAAAGGGAGGATCGTGCGATCAGCGGGGTCGGCCATGCGGGGTTCTTCGCCGAGGAGTTCCCCCGCACCGCATTGACGAGTCGTAATGACGGCGTTTCCGTATTGCATCGCTTCGAGTACCACATTGCCAAACGGTTCGTAATGGGTGGGAAAAAGGAAAATTTCCGAAGCGCAATAGAATTTTCGTACATCCGTCCGGGGTCCGGTGAAGATCACCCGTTTGTCCAACCCGAGTTTCCGAGCGAGCGCGCGATAGTGTGCGAGGCGTTTTTCTTTGCCTACTACCAGTGCCCGAAAATCGCTTCGAAGCGCATGGAGAAGTTCGAGGAATTCGCGGACCCCTTTGCGTCGGAAGCCGCTCCCGACAAAAAGGATGATCGGTACCCCGTCGGGGAGGGAAAATTCCCGGCGAATCGCCGTGCTGTTTTGAGCGATCGTCGCGTCGTCGATCGGGTCGAGACGGATGCCGTTGTAGATCACTTCGATTTTCTCGGCGGGGATGCGGTAGTCGTGGATGATGTCGTCTTTGACGAGTTTGGAGACGGCAATGATTTTTCGGGCATTGCGCAATGTGCGCTTCTCCAGCCACAGGTAGGTGGGATGGAGAGGGTTGAGGCTGAAGCCTTTTGTACGCAAAAAGCTTTTGTGCGTACCGCCTCCGGCCTTGTGTATGTCCAGACACCCCAGCCGATCGCTGGAAAAAAGGATCCCCGTATGGTGCTTGCGGAAACGGTACGCCTGGCGATCGTACAGAAGCAATCGAAGCCATCCGGGGAGCCAGGAGGGTTGGCGAAAATCGATCATGGCGATGGGGAATTCGGAGTTCTCCCGTATCGTGTCGTACAAATCGAGGAAATCCCGCTCCGATCCGCCAAAAGGGGTATAGCTGCGGCGGAGGAAATAAACGGTTTTCATCCTTCGCCCTTTTTCGCCTGTTCGATACCGTGAAGGAAGGTGTTCACACCGTCTTCACACCGGATCGTCCGCTTTGTCAACGTTTCGGAGAGTCGTCGGTCGTTGTCACTCAAGGCCGATCGTTCACTTTCGGGATGGTAGAGGTGGTAGGCCACCGCCGCGAATTTGAGATTTTTTCTTTGTACGCCGTTGTGATAGAGCCTGGCGACGAATTCGCTATCTTCTCTTCCCCATCCGACAAATCGATTGTCAAAGCCGTTGACGGTGAGAATGTCTTCTTTGAAAAGGGAAAAGTTACACCCCTTGATCCCTTTGAGTGTCCGTGTCGGCAGGGAAAACAGCCGGGATAGGAGAGGGTTGCGCAGAGCGTTTTTGCGATTGCGGATATCGTGACTCCATATGCAGAGAGTATTCGGATCCTTCTTGCCCGTCAGGATCTCTTGGCTAATCGTTTCTCCCAACAAGACCCTTCCGCCTTGAAGAAAACGCTTTTTTCGTGCGTTGGTGAGATGGTCGCGGATAAAGTGTGGGTGCAAAATCAAATCACCGTCGATGACGATGATATATTCCCCTTCGCTTCGTGCGATGGCTCGGTTTCGGGACATGGCAAGGCGGAATCCCCGGTCTTCTTGCCAGGAGTGCCGGGTGGGGAATGGGGCGTTCGCGGCAAATTCGGCGACAAGCCGGGCCGTTTCACTTCCTGAACCGTCGTCCGCCACGATCACCTCGTCGGGCATTCGACTTTGATGCAGCAGGCTTTGAAGCGTGAGGTTGAGCGCTGCGGGCCAATTGTACGTGGTGATGATGACGGAGACGATCACGGGGTCTCCTTTTCGAGTCGTTTTTCGTAGCGCTTCATGTATTTGTAAAAGACCCCGTTGGCGTTGGAGACGCTGATGAGCAGCCCCGGATAGCCGCAGAGAAACCCCCGCTGGAAAACGTAGTGTTTGACAAAAGCGAAAACCGCATGGAAAAACGCTTTTGCGGGGGTAGCGTCGCCCTCCATTTTGACCCATAAATCGGAGTAGCGTTGCATTTTGTCGATCAATGATGCCACATCGTTGAAGGGGTAGTGTAGTAGTTCCCCCTCCACTGTGAGAGTACGTATGGAAAGGGGGCGCCTTAGGCTTTCGTGTACCGGCGCGTCGGTGAATCCGGTGACACGACGGTTGTAGAGTCTGAGCACCCGGTCAGGATACCACCCGCAGCAGCGAATCGGACGGCCGCGATAATGGTTGAGCCGCTCGAGAGCATAGACGACTTGAGGATCGTGCAGATCGAGACGCGCGAGGGAGGTTTGCAGTTCGGGCGAGAGAACTTCGTCGCTGTCGATCGAGAGGATCCAATCGTAAGTGGCTTTCTGGGCGGCGAGATTTTTCATCGGACCGAAGCCGATAAACGGGTGTTCGAAGATCCGGACGTTGGGAAAGGTTTGGGCGATTTCGAGTGTCCGGTCTTCGGAACCGTTGTCCAAAACGATCACTTCCGTAAACACTCGGAGCGATTCGAGACATGCACGAATCGTCGATGCGGAGTTTTTGGTCAAGACGGTAACCGATACGCTGGAGATCGCGTTGCGGTTGCCTGTAGCGGAAGTTATCGGCATTGTTCCTCTCCTTCGGGGGAGTGGGCCAGGGAATGAACGTGACGATAGAAATCGAGCAGGTCGCGTTGCAAGATCTCTTTGTGGAAGCGTTCTTGTGCGATTCGGCGGTTCTTTTGCGCAAGCATTTCACGCAACTGTGGGGCATCGATCAGTCGATTGAGTATCGTGAAGAGCTCCTCTTTTGTATCGACCAGCGGCAGATTCTCCTCGACGTTGAGATCACTTATGCTTCCTACGTTCATGGCGACTGCCGGTTTTTGGCAATGCATCGCTTGGGGTATCGTCTGAGTCGTCGATTCGTTTGACGAAGGGCAGACGAAAAGGTCGATTCCGTTGAGAAACTCCTGCGGATCTTGGAAATCGATGAAACGGACGTTGGAGAGCGTTTCGATCGATTCTAGGAGTTTTCGGGAATAATCGTCGTCGTATCGTTGGCCGGCGATGAAGACAGTGACGTCGGGTCGACGTCGCGCGAATTCGACGAGGAAATGGGGGCGTTTGCGCTCGTTGGTCCCGGAGAGCGTACCGACGAGAAGTGTCGATGCTTCAATACCGTATCGGGAACGAAACGATGCCCGGAGTGAAGGATCGGGATAGAAACGGGAGGCATCGGGGAAGGAAGGGATGGAGACGAAGCGGTTTTGGATACCCGCTTCACGCATTTCGTCGATGATGCGCGATCCGGTTGTGACGATCCCGTCATAGAAGTTGTAGGTAACGGAAGGTTTTTTGGTCAATCCGATGTGTTTGGAGCGTACGCACGGGATACGGGCGAGTTTGGCGGCATACAGAGCCGGATAGCCGTCTTTGGAGCTGTGGCAATGGACGAGTTCGACCCCTTCGTCTCGAATGATCCGGTAGAGCGATCGGGTCGCTTTCAGATCGATCGGTCCGTGAAATTCGATCGGAAAAACCCGAAATCCTTCCCGAGTCGCCGCTTCGTGAAGCCACCCTTGGGGGGATGTGGCCAGACAGACGTCCCAACCGGCATCGCGGATGATCCGGAGCTCTTCCAGGACGCGGAAGGTTTGTCCCCCCTTGGCTTGCATCCACTCAGTTTGCAAGACTCTCATCGTTTGTCCCTTTTGTAGAGCTCCTCGTACTGATTTTTCCACCTCCGATGGAGCCAGAGCCATTCGTCCGGTTTTTGGCGGATGACTCGTTCGGTGACGGCGGCCTGGAGACGGACATGTTCGAGGATGTCGGCTTCGGGGTCGTCGCTGCGGGGCATCGGCAGCGGTTCGTGGAAGGTGACGGTCCATCGGCGATAATCGGTCGTATGACTGTAGACGGGGATCACCACGGCGT
>JALWKO010000019.1 GCA_027081405.1 Campylobacteraceae bacterium
GGGGGGAGCTGGCGGTGGTCGCCGGCGATGACGAAGCGGTCGGCGTGCATCAGCGGGATCAGGGTGGAGGGGATCACCTGCTGGCTCCCTTCGTCGATGACGGCGATGTCGAAGCGTCGGTCGCGCAGGGCATCCGAGAGGACCATCGCGTTGGTCGCTAGCACCACGTCGGCCCCCTTGACGATCCCGTCGATCAGTTCCCGCTCGTTCGCGCGCAGCCGCTGGGCTTCGGCCTCCACCGTTTCGTCCCGCCGGATCCATTCGGCCATCGAGCGGATCGTATCGGCTCCGACCCCCCGCATCCCTCGCCCCTCTTCGGCCAGACGACGGATCCTCTCCCGGCTCATCCCCCGGGTCCGGGCGGGGGTGGGTTTGCTGAAGCGGTCCCGCTCCCGGACGAGGAGGGCGAAATCCTCCCAGCCTTTGCGGACTGCCTGGAATCCCGGGTGGGCTTCGAGCCGGGCGGGGAGGCTGAAGCGGTGCAGATCGTCCAGGATCCGCGCCGGATGCCCCACCCGTACCAGATCCAGATCGAAGCGGGAGAGGCGCAGCAGCAGGTTGTCCACGGCGGTGTTGGAATCGGCGGTGGCGAGGACTTTGTAGCCCTGGCGGACGAGCTGGAGGATCAGTTCGGTCAGGGTGCTGGTCTTGCCGGTACCCGGAGGGCCATGGACCAGAAAGCACTCTGCCGATCCCAGGGCGAGGGAGACCGCTTCGTTTTGGGATTCGTTGAGCGTCGGACCGATCGGTTTGAGAGGAACCGTTTCGGGCGTCCGGGGGGAAGCGAGCCCCAGGGCGATATTGCGCAGATCGCGGGAAGGGCCCTGGATATGGCGGAGGGTTTCGAGATTTTCGACCATCCGTTTGAAGGTGACGTCGTTGACGTACAGGTCGATGCGGACGCCGTCTCTGAGAGCCCATTTGGGGGGAGGGGCGTCGAAGGCGACGACGATGTAGCGGCGGCGAACCTCCGAGACGGTTCCGACGAGATCGCTTTTGAGCGGGTCGCCGCGGCTGACGAGAACCACGTCACCCGAGGCGATCTCGGTACGGATCTCCCGATCCCGGCCGAAACGGACGAACGACAGACCGAACCGCTCCCCCTCCCGGCGTCCCCGCAGATCGAGGATCGCTCGGCCGAAGAGTTCGCGCTCTTTGCCGCTGAAGCCTTTGATCTCGCTAATCTGCCGTTCGATTTCGGCTTTTCGCTCGTATTCGATCAGCTCCTGTTGACGGCGGACGAAACGGTCGACGGTATGGATCTCTTCGATCAGATGTTCATCGGCCAGGAGCGCTTCGGGGAGTTTGACGCGCACCCGCTTTTTCAGTACCGCCAGGGCGCCACCGTTGCCGAAAAGGAGCCGTTTGAGGTCGCTGGGGCGCAACCCCAGCCGTCCCAGTTTTTTCCCCACCGTCGGGGAGTCGGTGACGCCGGGGAAAAAGAGGGCGCGTTCCATGGAGGCCGAACCTGTGAATCAGGGCTTGTCGGCGGGGGTGACGGAGAGGATCTTCCCCTCGTAGCCCGCTTTTTTGATCGCCTCGAGCAGCCGGGTGGTATTGAGATCATCCCGGAAACGGACGGTGGCTTTGTGGGTGTTGAGCTTCACTTTGGCTTTGATCACCCCCGGAGTTTTTTTCAACGACCGTTTGACCGCCACGGTGCACAGCGGGCAGGTCATCCCGCTGACGTCGATGACGGCGATTTTTTCCCCGGCGAAAAGCACCCCGATCGAGCAAACGAACATCCAAAACGTTCTCATCCATGATCCTCCATCATTCTCATTTTTCATCTTCCATCTTCCATCTTCAATCTTCCATCATCAGCCACCCCATCCACCAGGGGTAGCTGAGCATCACCGCGACGAAAGCGGTTCCCAGGATCAGATAGAGCAGATAGTTTTTGCACAGCGAGGTGGCGCAGGCGACTTTGTCGCGCCGTTTACGGAAATAGTCCATCCAGAGATATCCTACCACGATCAGGGCCGCGATGACGAAGAGATCGTGATAGGGGGCGAAGATTTTGAAAAAGGAGAGCGACCCCGCTCCGATGCCAAAGAGCAAAAAGAGCAGCGGCCCCAGGCAGCAGGTGCTGGCCAGGATCGCCGAGACAATCCCGCCAAAAAGCAGCGCATAGATCTTGCGATCCTCCCGGGCCGCCTGCGCCGCCTGGGCGATCTGCCGCGCTCGCATTGCCTCCTGGATGGCTTCCGCTCCGCCCCCCTGCGAGGGCACGGTCGCTTTGTCGTCTTCGGCTTCCACCGCCTCGTCGGGTGCGAGTGCGCATTCGTAGCCTTTGACCACGCTTAGGATCACGTGGCGCGGACCGAGCTTTTTCTCCTCGAAGTAGAGCCCCTGGGAGCGGAGGAAGCGTTTGACGTTCTCGATCGAGGAGAGGGTGTTGAGCTCCACGTCGAGGATCCCCTCGTCGATCGACTCCAGGGCCTCTTTGGTGCGCAGCACCGGGACGGGGCAGTCGAGATCGCGGCAGTCGAGTTTCACTTCGCTTCGATCTCTTGGGAGGTGATCCGATATTTGAAGGCGCTGGGGATGTAGTAATCGAGCGGTTCATCCTCCACTTCGGCGTAGGGGTAGCCCAGCATGTTGATCGGATACTGCTCGGGCTTGGGGCTGAGAATGAAGTCGCGCCCCCAGTTGAAGCCGACCCAGTTCATCTCCCAGCTATGCAGATAGCGCCGTTTGAGCTCCTGGACTTTGGGATCGTCGTATTTGCGGCTTTCGACCAGCTCCAGCTTGGTGATGTCGGCCGGATCGCTGGGGATCCACCCGATGCCGGGGATGTAGTATTCGGCCCGGCAGTGCTGCCAGGTGGTGATGTCGGCGAATCCTTTCGCGTCGGCTTTGCCCAGGGCTTTGGAGTAGTGCGAAAGCCCCAGTCGGATCCCGAAAACCTCCCGGGCGGGGATCCCCGCTGCCCGGAGCAGGGCGACAAAAAGGGAGCTGATGTCGGTGCATTTGCCTCCGAAATACCCCGATTCGATCATTTTGCCCGCGTCCCCTTTGCCGCAGCCGATCACCTTGGGATCGCGGAAGGTCACCTTGGTCACCCAGTCGTAGATCCGTTTGACTTTCTCGAAGCGGTCGCTGACCCCACGGGTCAGTTCGTCGGCTTTGGCTTTGATCTTGCCGTCGGTGGGGATGTGGGGGGTGGGCTGCAGGAAGCGTCGTACTTCGGCGGGGATGGGGAGATTGCGCTTGCTGGCCGTTTCGATCGCCTCTATAGGTACGCTGCGGTAGCGGGTCTCGATCTCCATTTCGATGTGAAGTTTTTTAGCTTTGTCCGATTTGGCCCACTCGGCATAGAGGATATCGACGTCGTAGGGGTTGTCGTCGTTGAGATTCCAGCGATCGTAGTTGCCCTCGAATCGGAGGATCCGCACGTTCTGCCAGGGGGCCTTGTAGGGCATGGGGTTCCAGAGCCGGGCGGGATAGGGCCCTTTGCCCTCGGGGTTTTGGATGTCGAAATCGTAAACGACCCGGAAGCGCCGTTTTTCCCGGGAGATTTTCGCTTCGCTCTCATAGACCGATTCGACGGCAAAGAGCGGGGCGGTTCCGCCGGCGAGTCCGGCCGCGGCTGCGACGGAGAGGGTTTTGAGAAAATCGCGTCGTTGCATGGCATGATCCTTTGCGTAGATTTTTGTATCAGTATATGGTCACAAAGGGATAAGCATGTCAGTCGGAGAGGCTGGCATCTTATGTCTACCCGACCCGCGGGCGATGTCTCGGTGGAATTGTAACATAGAACCTTTTGCAGGAAATGTTGAGATTTGTACAGGAAACGTTCCGCGTAAGGAAGTGGTATAATACATCAATACATCATTACGCATAAGGAGTGTCGATGCATCGAATCAATCTGACGATCGATGAAAACCTTTATGAACGGGCTCGAGCAGCCAGCTTTATCGAAAAAAAATCCATTTCGCAAATCGTACGGGAGAGTCTGCAGGAATATTTGTCCAAAAACGAAAAACTCCGGGGAAAAACTGAATTGATCCTGGAGGCTGATGATGAAAAAGAGATTTTGGATATTTTGGACAATGATACTTTTGTATCGGATGATGAGTTCAAACGCATGTTCGGTCTATGAAAATCTATTTTTCCAAAACATTTGTCAAAAAATTCGCAAAATACGACCGTAAACTTCAAGAAAAAATATACCGTACGATCGAGTCGTTGCCCGAAGGGGATGTAAAGCGTTTGAGTGGAAATCACATTCCCCCGATCTATCGATTGAGAATCTCGAAATATCGGATTCTCTTTCATAGGGAAAATGAAACAATCAAAATTCTCAAAATCGATAGCCGTGGAGATGTCTATAAATAACAGGAGGTACGATGCGCGAATACGACGACAGCGCCAGGCTGACCAAGTTCGTCAAAGCCGCCGGTTGAGCCGCCAAACTGGGTCCGGGGGACCTCTCACATCTTTTGGCGGATCTGGCAAGCGACGACGAACGCCTCATTATCGGTATCGGCAGCAGCGAAGACGCGGCGGTCTACCGCCTCGACGACGAGCGGGCGCTGGTGCAGACGCTGGACGTGATCACCCCGGTGGTGGACGATCCCTATTTCTACGGACAGATCGCCGCCGCCAACAGCCTCAGCGACGTCTTCGCCATGGGGGCGGATGTGACGACGGCCATGAACATCGTAGGCTTCGATGCCTGCAACCACCCCAAAGAGGTGCTAGCCGAAATCCTGGCCGGCGGGGCGGCCAAGGTGCGCGAATGCGGCGGACTGGTGGTGGGGGGCCACACGATCGAAGCGCCGGAGATGACCTACGGTCTCAGTGTCACGGGGCTGGCCCATCCTAAGCGGATATACCGCAACGACACCCCCAGAGTCGGGGATCTGCTGATCCTGGGCAAACCCCTGGGGATGGGGGTGCTCACCACCGCCATCAAAGCCGATCTACTGGAGCGAAACACGGTGATCCGGGTGGCCGAAATCCTAGCACAGCTCAACTATCGCGCCTCCCTGGCGATGCGCAGCTTCGACGTGAGTGCTTGCACCGACGTCACCGGATTCGGATTGGCGGGGCACGCCTACGAAATGAGCGGCAAAGGGCGGGTGAGTCTGCGCTTTTTCTTCGAGCGCCTTCCGATCCTCCCCGAAGCCCGTCAGATGGCGGCGATGGGGATCATCCCCGCCGGCACTTACAACAACCGAAGCGATCTGGAGTCCGAGACCCGCTGGGAGATCGAGACGGATGACGACATCCTCTTCTACGACGCCCAGACCAGCGGCGGGTTGCTGATCGCCGTAGCTGAAAAGGACGCCCAGGCGCTGCTCGATCGGCTGCGAAACGAAGGGTATGAATATGCAGGCATCGTGGGAGAGGTGCTCCCCGCCGGCGAACAGGCACTGATCGTCTCATGAAGCCGCAGCCAATCTACCGCAAACTCTTCACCGTGCTCGAATCGGCCATCGATTTCAACGGCCACGTCAACAACCTCCGCTATATCGAATGGATGCTGGCCGCAGCACAAGAGCATTCCGAAGCGACAGGCTGGCCGATGGAGCGCTGTATCTCCAAATATGGTGCCACATGGGTTGCCCGAACCCACAAATTCGGCTATCTGCATCCCGCCTTTGCCGGAGACGAGCTGGAGCTTCGAAGCTGGATCGAAGAGGCGCGGGGGGTGCGGGCCATACGCCGCTACGAGATTCTGCGCAAAAGCGACGGTGCGAAGATCTGCGAAGGGGAGAGCGAGTGGATCTGGGTCGATGCCGAAACCCTACGGCCCCGGCGGATCCCGAGAGAGATCGCGGAACGGTTTCGGTGATAGTGGATGTTGGATTTTGGATGCTGAATTTCGGTGCGTCGCGATGCAACGCATATCTTTGGAGGCGGGACTTCAGTCCCGCACTGCAGGGCTGAAGCCCAGTCCCCAATGACCAATGACGTCGCCGAAGGCGACATTTCTTGCGACTTACGACTCTTTTCGCAGCGAAGCGAGGTACTCCAGCACCGCTTTCCGGTCGCCGCGAAATACGATCCGCTCTTTTTTGCGTTCGATCTGCCAGTCGTACATCGGATCGTAGTACTCCTCCAGGAGGGCCCGGATCCAGGCTTTGTGCCCTTCGGGGTTGCCAGTGCGGCGCTGCTCCTCCCAGGCGGACGCGAGTATGGCGCTGAAGCGACGGTAGCGCTCGTCTCCCAGCCGTTTGCGGATCCGGCGAAAGTTGTGCTGCATCGTCTCGTACCAGTCGTAGGGGGCTTCGCCTCGGGCATGGGCTTCGCCGTATTCCCGCTGGGCAAAAAGGATGTAATCCTCGTAGGTGATCTCGATCCGCTCTTCCAGGGGCGTCTCCAGGAGGATCACTCTGCCTTTTTGAAACTCGGCGAAAATTTCGGGAGGGATGTAGCGCTGCCCGATGTTGCGGCTTTCGTCTTCGATCACCAGGCGGCGATGGGCCGCTTCGTCGTGGCGGATCTGGGCGTAGGCCAGGGCGTTTTCGAAAGCGATCTGGGGAGGTTGGGGGGCGGCGTAGCGCCCGAAGGCCGATCCCCGGTGGTGGGCCAGCGCCTCCAGGTCGATCGATTCGGGGATTTTTTTCAGCAGCAGGGTCTTGCCGCTGCCGGTGCGTCCGCCGATGACGAAGATCTCTTTGGCTTGGGCCAGACGGAGGCTCTCTTCCATCAGGTAGCGTCGGAAGGCTTTGTATCCTCCTTTGAGGCGGGGGACGACGATCCCACGCTCGGCCAGCCACTCCTGGACGATCCGGGAGCGCTGTCCGCCCCGCCAGCAGAAAAGGTAGGCGTCGGGATGCTCCCGGACGAAGTCGATCCAGGCGGCGATCCGCGCCTCTTTGACCGCGCCGCTGACGATCCGGTGTCCCAGCGCCACGGCCGCTTCGTTGCCCTGTTGTTTGTAGGTGGTCCCCACCGCCGCGCGCTCCTCGTCGGTGAGCAGCGGGAGGTTGACCGTATCGGGGAAAGAGCCGCGCTCGAACTCCACGGGTGCGCGCAGATCGATCAGAGGGTGGGCCTCGGTGACGATGGAACGGAAATCCTCCACGAGGGGCAGGGTATTCACAGATGGAATCTCCAGCGATTTTTTGGTGCCATTATAATGCAATCAAGAGAGTTGTTTCAAACTGGGCAGATCGTGGCAGTATTCGGCCAGCCCTTCGAAGAAACGCTCCAGTGTCCCGTCGGTGCAGGGGAGGAATTTGGGATGTCCGGGGGCGCGGAAAAGATCGCGGATTTTCGCCGGGCTCATCGGGGCGTCGGCCAGCTCGAAGATCGTCTCCACGTCCATTTCCCGAAGCTGCAGCGCCACGCGGAGTTTCTTGAGGATCAGGTTGTTGTCCAGGACGATCTCGGCATCTTCGGCCGGACGGCGGCGCACCTCGCCGCGCAGCAGGTGGATCAGCCCGTCGAGGAAGACCCCCAGTTCTTCGTAGTCGGCCCCTTTGCCCCGCTGGGAGGAGGGGTTTCTCAGGATTGCGTCGAGGCGGGCTTCGTCGATGGGGTACGCTTCCAGTTCGTAGATTTTTCGTACGGCGGCCCGGTCGAGCCCCAGGGCCTCCTTGATCCGGTGAAGCGCTACGGAGGGTTTCATCGGCCTTTCCGGATCGCGTCGCTCGCCGCATCGAAATCCCGGGCGAGGAGGTTGATCAGCTGAATGCAGGTGGCGTCTTTGATATTGTGTTTGAGCGACCAGTATTCGGGATTGGTGTAGACCAGGCGGACCGTCCCGTTGAGTTCCCGGTAGACCCCGATCCGTAGCGGCAGATCGGTGGCCATCGTGGGGTTGCACGAGAGGAGTTTGGAGGAGATTTTTGGGTTGTCCAGTTCCACGGTGAGATTGGGGCGGAGGTAGAGCTTGAGCTTCGTCGCAGCCGCCTCGTGATCGACGACGGCGACCTGATGATAGTTTTTGTTCGAGAGCGCACCTACGAAACGGCGGGCCGTTTCACTCAGGTTGTAGTCGCTGACGAACTCTTTGAGGAAGACTCCCCGCTCGGAAGGGGTTCCCGAGCAGCCTCCGAGTATCAGTGCCCCAGTGCTCAAAATCGCTGTGATGCTTCGTTTCATCGTTCTTTCCGATCGTCAGACATTGAAGCGGAAATGGATCACGTCGCCGTCCTGGACGATGTAGTCTTTCCCTTCCAGGCGCATTTTTCCCGCCTCTTTGGCTCCCGCTTCGCCGCCGTATCGGACGAAATCCTCGTAGGAGATCACTTCGGCGCGGATGAACCCTTTTTCGAAATCGTTGTGGATCACCGCCGCCGCTTTGGGGGCGGGGGTCCCCCGGCGGATGGTCCAGGCACGCACCTCTTTGACCCCGGCGGTGAAGTAGCTCATCAGCCCCAGCTTTTCGAACCCTTTGCGGATGATCTGATCGAGACCCGACTCCTCGACGCCGAGGGATGCGAGCATCTCTTTCTTTTCCTCGTCGTCGAAATCGACCATCTCCTCTTCGATCTTGGCGCAGAGCTTGATCACCTCCCGGTCCCGTTCGGCGGCGTAGTCGCGCAGGGCCCGGACGTAGGCGTTGTCTTCGGCGAGCCCCTCTTCGTCCACGTTGGCTCCGTACATGATCTCCTTGGCGGTGAGGAAGCGCAGATCCCGCTCGAGGGTTTGGTATGCTTCCTCTTCCCGCCCGGGGAAGGTGGAGGCGGGGAGTTCGGCTTCGAAATGCTCCATCAGGCTCCTGGCCACCTCCAGTTGGGCTTTGGCCTCCCGGTCGTTCCCCTTGGCACGGCGCTCCAGGGCGGCGATCCGCTTCTCCAGACTCTCCATGTCGGCCAGGAGCAGTTCGGTCTCGATGATCCGGATGTCCCGAACCGGATCGATGGAGCCTTCGACGTGGGTGATGTTTTCGTCTTCGAAACAGCGCACAATCTGGAGGATCAGTGCCGTTTCACGGATGTTGGAAAGGAATTTGTTTCCCAGTCCCTCCCCTTTGCTGGCCCCTTTGACCAATCCGGCGATGTCGACGAAATCGAGGGTGGAGTACTGGATCCGTTGGGGATTGACGATCCGGGCCAGCTCGTCCAGACGGGGATCGGGGACGGGGACCACCGCTTTGTTGGGTTCGATGGTACAGAAGGGATAGTTGGCGCTTTCGGCGTTCTGGGCTTTCGTGAGTGCGTTGAAGGTGGTCGACTTCCCGACGTTGGGGAGCCCCACCAGACCGATTCCAAGACCCATAGGGCAGTTCCTTTTCGTGATAAAATCGGCGCCATTATACCCAAATGGGGAATGGCCGGAGAGGCTCAGGCTTCGACGCGGCAGTGGGATTTGGGCGTCTCCCAGAACTCCAGCGCCTCCACGCGGACCCCCAGCCCCTCCATCCGGTTCGCGACGATCTCCAGAAGCCAGGCGGTGAGGTTTTCGCTGGTGGGGACGAAATCGACGATCACCATCCCCTCGTACTTTTCCACGAGTGCGGAGGGACCGTCCAGAATTTCGAGCCGGGGAGTCCAGTACCCTTCGGGATGGTGCCGGAAACGCTCCTCGTCCATCAAGCCGTCGTCGTTTGCGTAGTGGGACATCAGATCGCCGAAGAGGGGATCGTGGCGGTCGAGGATGAACTTGTGGTCCAGCGTCGCGTCGAGCCAGGCCTTGAACCAATTCAGATGTTTGAAATCGGTCACCATCCCGTCGACGAGCTCCGTAGCAGAGAGGAAGATTCTGATCTTCCCCTGATGGCCGTGGAGATGACGGCACATCAGACATTCGTCCAGTGCGTAGCGTTTGTCGAGCTGCTGGGACCAGACCCGGTGCCCGTAGCAGAAGTCAAAGGATTTGTCGATCGTCCAGCGCATGGTGTGCTCACTTTCGTTCGCAAATGCGAAATACGTAATGAGAAATGAGAAATTTTGGAACGCTTTGCTTCACAACGCGTTTCATTAACTTGGAGCTTATGGTAGCAGGAATTGAACCCAAAATATGCGTTGAATAGCATACCATTTGCATCGATCATCGATGGCATGGGTGACACATCTGGGGAATCACGGAATACGGCCCCTTCTCAGTGATAGAGGGTCGCGATGATCGCGTATCCGACGAAGAACATCAGATGGCTGATCCCCTCGAAGTAGTTGGTCTCTCCATCATCGGTGGTTTTCCAGGCTAGGATGATCGTCAGGATCAGCGCGCCGATCTGGAAGGCGTTGAAGTTGAGCGTGAGGTGGATTCCGTTGAGATAGGCCAGCCCCATGAGGATGGGGACCGTGAGCATGATCGAGACGGTCGAAGCTCCCATGGCGATATTGATCACCCGTTGGATCTCGTCGTCCCGGGCCGCTTTGATCGCCGTCATGATCTCGGGAGCTACGGCGATGATCGCGATGATCAATCCCGCCAGACCGGTGGAGATCCCCATTTCCTTGGCGATGGGCATTCCATCAGCGGCGAAAAGTTCCGCCAACATTCCTATAACGAAGATCAATGTGAAAATCGCCAAAAAATTCCAAACGTTTCCAAGACGGTCGAAGAGGTAGTTCTCTTCCTCTTCGTCCTCCTCTTCTCCAAGCCGTTTTTTGATCCGAAACAGGCGGCTTTTGGCTGTGGCTTTGAAAAAATGCGAATGGGTACGGGTCTGGAAAATGAAGATCGCCACGTAAAAGAGCAGGAGCATCAGCGCGATCATCACCGACGCTTCAAATAGGGTGTGGCTGTCGTTGGTGTAGTTGAGGATACTGGGGACGAGGAGGGCGGAGGATGCGACCAGTAAAATAGTGGTATAGGTGCTGGAGGTATCTTCGTTGTGTTCTTGTTCTTTATAGCTGAGTCCCCCGATGAAAACCGCCAGCCCCAGCAAGACGTTCATGTCGACGATCACTGCGGAGATGATCCCCCCCTTGACCGTCTCGAGTGCGGTAGGGGTATGAACCGCTTCACGGACGATCATAAACAACAAGATGATCTCCACCGCCACCGCGGAGAAGGTCAATACGAAACTGGCGTAGGGCTCTTCGAGCCGTTCGGCGAGGATCTCCGCGATTTCGGAAACGGTGAGCGAAAAGGCGCCGATGGCGATTGCGGCACTGAGTACAGAGAGGTAGGGGTGGGATCCCACATGGAAATACCACGCCAATACACCGAAGATTGAACCGAGGATAATGTCGGAGTATTCATACAACGTGTGGAAAATATTGTGCCTGAAACGGTTGTCGGAGGATGACGGAGGGTGGGACGAGTCCAAAATCAAAAAGCTCCTAAAGGATATTTTGGCGCAATGGTAGCAGAATTTTTCCAATTCGTCGAGAGAGAATTCAGAAAGTGACGATTTTTTGCAGAGTATTGGACATCATGCTCTCCCGGCGCAGATCGGGTAGCTCTTTCCCCGGTTCGGTGGTGGTGATGATGGTGCGGCACAGCGGGTATTTGTTCCAGTTTTTGAGCCGTACCCCCCAGTAGGTGTGCATGATCACCGGTTCGTCGTGCCAACACCCCAGATAGAGGGCGATGTGACCCGGGACATAGAGGAGGGAGCGAAACGGTTTGGCATACCGGAGGATGGCTTCTTTTTTCTTCTTTCCTTTGAGGCTTCGGATCGAAACGACCGATCGGCCTTCTTGGGCCTGTTTGGCCGAATTGCGCTTGAGGAAAATCCCGAATACGCCGAAAAAGTCCCGGGTGGTGGCCGAACAGTCCCGGGTCTGTTTCACCCCGCCCCAGCCGTAGGGTTCGCCGTAGAACTCTTTGGCGATCGCGGCGACGTTGCGGGGAGTGAAAGCCAGCGGTTTGGGGGCGGCGAGTCGCGGGGAAGGGAGGCGCATCCGGCCGATGCGGGCCTTTCCGTGCCGGTCGCGGACCGCGACGAGGAGGGCGTTGCGGTCTTTTGCGAGGGGGAAGATCGTCGAGAGTTTGATGAGTCCGACCCGGCGCTTGCCCCGCAGGAGCCACAGGTCGTCCCGGATCGTGACGTAGTATCGTCCGGTCCGGAAGCGGCGCATGAAGTCCCGATCGACCAGTGCGATGTCCCGGACCGGGACCCATCCCGCCGCATGGGCCGCCTCCACGTAGGCCCATTTCCGATCCCGGGAGTAGTGGGAGACGTATAGGGGGACGTTGACGTGCAGTTCGCTGTGCTGAAAATAATCGAACGGGAAACCCTCGGTGTTTTTCCACGGATCCCGGTAGGCCGGATGGCGGGTGGGGAAAGCCCGCAGATTCGTCGGCCGGACGCTGATGGCGTGGGCCCGGAGGGTGTCGGCCCGATCCCAGGCCGAATCGGCGATCCATCGGCGGATCAGCGAAGCGGGGATCCGATGCCCCTTGGCGTCGTAGAGGACCTTGCGGGCGACGAAACGGAGCATCCAGAGACGCTCGTTTTCGGGCTCGAGTAACCGGGTCTGGGACCAGGGGGCGAAGTAGCGGCGGTTGTACTCCCGGTCGTAGCGCAATTGCCGCGAGCGGGGAATGGGATCGAGCTGCCGGGCGTAATAGGCGGGGTTCTGGGGGATCGTGCGCATATCCCGCACGGTATGGAAAGGGAGGCGGTCGATGACGCTGCGGGGGCGTTTGCCCGGCACGAGCCGGTATTCCCAGGCCCCGAGCAGGGCGGTCAGCAGCAGAACGTGCCAGAGAATTTTCATGAATGCCACCACCACAGGAGAAACGAAAGGATCAACGAGAGGATCAGCATCGACGTGATCGGAGCGTAGAAACGGACGTTTTCCCCTTCGTATCGGATGTCTCCGGGGAGGCGTCCGAACCAGTCGAAGAGTCCGTAGTGCACCGCGATCCCCGCGACGATCAGGATCAAACCGGTGACGATAAGAACTTTTCCCACGGAACCCTCCGTGAACGCGATGTATCCGTTACGATCGTAGCAGCCTAGCGTAAACCGACGATCAACGTCCCGGCACCATGGGCCCCCAGCACCAGTGATTGCTCGATATCGGCGGTTTTGGACGGACCGCTCAGAAACACGCCGTAGCGGATCCGATCGGTTTCGATCGCGGCGTACGCCTCGTGCATCGTAGCGACGATCGCGGCGGGATCGAGGGCGATGAGGATCATCTCGGCCAGCGGGATCCAACGGCGGGGATAGCGCTCCTGGGGGTCGATCCAGACCGCACCGTTTTCGGCCACCCCCAGCCGGGCCGCGAGGATCAGCACGGCAGGGGGATCGGCCTCGGGATCGAAGGATTTTCGGATGTCGATCACGCTCCCCTTGGGATTGATATTTGTTAATATCTCATCCACCTTTTCCCGGCGCAGCTCCCCTCCCGCGGCCTCCAGAGCCCGGGCGAACGCGGATAGGGGATCGTCGAAGGCGAGGGGGGTGTAGTCCGGTTCCGGCAGCGGCTCCGGCGGGGGCGTCGTACCCAGATGGGCCAGGATCTGCGATTTTGCGTTAGCCATTGCGCTCCTCCATCATTTCGCTGAAGCGCCTGGGTGCGGGGCGGGGGAAGGTCCGCTCCCGGCTCCAGGGACCGCCGAGGCGCTCCAGGATCCATCCGGGGAGGATCCGGTCGGCCAGGCGCCACAGCCATGCCGTCCATTCCAGCCGCCGTGGGTCGCGGACCACCCAGGCGGCCAGTTTGAGGATGCGTCGTTTGGGGGCGTAGGTCGGGGCGGCGAGGGCCGCCTCTCGGGCGATCCGGAGCCGCTCGTGCAAGGGGATCCGCACCGGGCAGACCGCGTCGCACGATCCGCAGAGGGTGCACGCGAACGCCAGCGATCCCGCATCCGCAGGATCGGCCGACGCCCTCAGGGCCGAACCGACGGGCCCCGGAGTGACGCTGCCGTAGGAGTGCCCGCCGCTGCGGCGGTAGACGGGGCAGGTGTTCATGCACGCGCCGCAGCGGATACAGCGCAGCAGCTCCGATTCGTTCCGGAGTCGTTCGCTCCTGCCGTTGTCGACGATCACCACCGCCAGCCGACCGCCGGGGCGGGGGGCATGAAAATGGCTCGTATAGGCGGTGATCGCCTGCCCGGTGGCGCTGCGGGCCAGCAGCCGGGTGAAGACCCCGAGCTCCCTTGCCGAGGGGATCACCTTCTCGATCCCCATGCAGGCGATGTGCAGCGGGGCGATCGCACACCCCAGGTCGGCGTTGCCTTCGTTGGTGCAGACGACGATCCCCCCTTCTTCGGCAAGGGCGAAGTTGACCCCCGTGATCGCGGCGTCGGCACAGAGGAACCGTCCTCGCAGATCCCGGCGGGCCGCCCGGGTGAGGGCTTCGGGATCACTGAGCCCTTCGGGGGTCCCCATCGTCTCGTGGAAGACCGTCCCCACTTCCTCCTTGCTTAGGTGGATCGCGGGCAGGACGATGTGGCTGGGACGATCACCGGCCAGCTGGATGATCCGCTCTCCCAGATCGGTGTCGGTCACCTCGTATCCCCGGGCCTCGAGATAAGGATTGAGGCCGCACTCCTCGGTGAGCATCGATTTGCTCTTGACGATGCTGCGGGCCCCTTCCTCGGCCAGAAGCCTCTCGACGATCGCGTTGCACTCGGCGGCGTCCCGGGCCCAGTAGACCTCGATCCCGTTGGCCCGGGCGTTTGTTTCGAAGCGTTCGAGATAGTATCCCAGGTGGGCGAGGGTATGCTCCTTGATCCGCTGCGCATGGCTACGCAGCGCCTCCCATTCGGGGAGGCTCCCCGCCGCGGCGTCGCGTTTTTGGCGGACGAACCAGAGCGCTTCATCGTGCCGTTTGGCCCGCGTGCGATCACCCAAAAACTCGGCGGCGGCTCCGGCATGGTCGATCATTTTTTGCACTCCTTCGGATCGATCCTTCCCGCCAGGATCTCGGCCACGTGGGCGAAACCGATGGGAATCCCCCGTTTCCGGGCCAATCCCTCCATGTGCATCAGACAGCTGCGATCGGCCCCCGCGATGAGATCGACCCCGTTGCTCCGGTGATCCGCGATCCGATCCAACCCCATCGCCGCCGAAACCTCCGGCTCCATGACGCTGAAACTCCCTCCGAAACCGCAGCATTCGTCCCGACCGGGCGGAACCACTTCGATATCGGGAACCTTCGCCAGAACCGCGGCGATTTTGTCGAAGGGATCGGTCATCTCCTCGCTGGAACGGGCTTCGTGAAGTTCCCGGATCGCGTGGCAGCTGTTGTGCAGCCCAACCCGCAGGGGAAAAGGACGCTCGAAACGGAGCCGCTCCGGGCCGATCACGTCGTGGAGAAATTCGCACAGTTCGTAGGTATGGGAGCAGATATGGGCGAAACGCTCGGCGTCGGAGAGCGTACCGTAGCGGTGCCGGACGGTGGCGACGCAGCTGCTGGAGGGGGCCACGATCGCGTCGTAGCCCTCAAAGAGAGCGACGAAGCGTTCGGCCAGTTCGTACGCCTCGTCGAGGAGACCGTTGTTGAAAAACGGCTGTCCGCAGCAGGTCTGCCCCCGGGGATACTCCACCGTGCAGCCGTGCGCCTGAAGCACCTCCAGCGTCGCCATCGCCGCTTCGGGGTAGAACTGGTCGACATAGCAGGGGACAAAAAGGGCGACGCGCATCAAAGCTCCCGTTTTTTTGGAGATTATCTTATCACATGACGATCTGCCATCTTGTTCGCGCTGTAACGATGGGGGCGTTATAATGGGCGAAATCGATACAAAAGGAGGATCGTGGAACTGCTCCAAACACTCAAAAGCATTCCGCCGGAAGCTTTCGCGGTGATTTTGGCTTTGGGAGTCTTCCTAGGATGGGGCGTTACAGCGGCCTTCGCCGCCCGGAAGATCCGGGCGTTGCGTACGCAAGTCGGGCGACTGGAGAGGGAAAACGGAGCGCTCGAAACGGAGCGTACCCGGCTCGTCGGAGAGCGGGAGCGGCTGGGGATGGAAGCGGTCCGTTTCCGGGAACGGAGCGAAGGGCTGACCCAGCGGCTCGATGAGGCGCATCGGCGTATCGCCGAGGACAACACGAGGCTCCGGGTAGCCGGGGAGCGGGTCGAAACGCTCGAAACGGAGCTCGAAAAGGCCCGCGTCGCCAACGCCGCGCTCACGGCGCGGATCGAAGATCTGGGCAAGGAGCTGGAGCGGATCCCCCGTTACGAAGAGGAGATCGCACGGCTGCGTGAAACGCGCCACCGTCTGGAGGGGGAGCTGGAGCGGCTCCGCGACATCCAGCGGCTCAAAGAGGAAGAGCATGAGCGCAAACTCGACGAACTGACCCGGATGCGGGAGTCGATGCAAAAGGAATTCCGACTCCTGGCCGGTGCGATCCTCGAGGAGAACGCCGGGCGCTTTTCCAAAATTTCCAAGGAGGGGGTCGAAGCGGTCCTCAAACCCCTGGGGGAAGAGGTACGCAACTTCCGGCGGCGGATCGAGGAGGTGCACGCCGCCGAAGCCCGCAGCGCGGGGGCGTTGATGCAGGAGCTCAAAAGGCTGCGGGAGCTCAACGAAACGATCAATGAAGAGGCGGCACGGCTCAGCCGGGCCCTCCGATCCCAGAGCAAAACCCGGGGAATCTGGGGGGAGATGGTGCTCGAAAGGGTTCTGGAGGCCTCGGGTTTGCGCGAAGGGGAGGAGTATCTGCGGGAGGCGACGCTCCGCAACGAAGGGGAGCGCTACCGTCCCGACGTGATCGTCCGGCTACCGGGGGGACGGGAGGTGGTCATCGACGCCAAAACGCCGCTGCTGGAATACGAACGGATGGTCAACGCCTCCGACGAAGCCCAACGGACGCTCCACGCCAGAGGACATCTGGCGGCGATCCGGCACCACGTGGAGGAGCTCTCCGCCAAAGGGTACGAACGTCTCGAGGGGATCGAAAGTCTCGATTTCGTCCTTCTTTTCGTCCCGATCGAGGGGGCACTGCTCAGTGCTTTGGACGCCGATCCGGGGCTCTTTGAATGGGCGTTTTCCCGCCGGGTAGTCCTCGTGAGCCCCACCACGCTGCTGGTGGCCCTCAAAGCGATCGAGAGCACCTGGAGACGGGAACGGCAAAACCGCAACGCCCTCGAAATCGCCCGTCGGGCCGGAGCCCTGTACGACAAATTCGTCGGCTTCGTCGACGACCTGCAAAAGCTGGAAAAACAGATCCGTACCCTCAGCGGCACGTTCGAGGGGATCAAAACCAAACTCCACACCGGCAAGGGAAACCTCGTCCGTCAGGTGGAGATGCTCCGGGAACTGGGGGCGCAAACTTCCAAAACCCTCCCCAGGGATCTGCTCCCTGACGGAGAAGGCAAGAACGATTAGGAGTCCATCGTATCGAGTTCGTCGAGGAAGACCCGCGGCTCCACCGGCAGCCGTTCGAGGACGAGAGTTTGGCTATGGGGTTCCCAGACGGTGCGATAGAGAGCCCCGGTGATGAGGGTGGGACGGAACACCGCTTCGACGATCTCCATTGGCTTGCCGTCGTAGCGGATGCGGGACGGATCGACCCCGTCGCAGAGATAGGCATAGTAACTCTCCCGGAGTACGTCGTAGGTGTCTTTCCCGGTACTGCATTCTAGGTAGGCCATCGAGAGCTTGGTCGGATCGGATTCCGTTTCGTCGCTTTCGATCCGCAAATCCCAGTACCCTTCGCCCCGTTCGCTGCGGAGATAGAAAATCTCCCCCTCCCGTGCGTTCTGCAAAATCCGGGCGAAATCGTCGGGATCTTCGTTGTAGAGGGTGATCGTATCGAGATCGAGGCGTTCTTGGCGTCCCAGTTCGTCCATGAAAAGGATCTCCCGGATCCCTTCGGGATCGACCGAGAAGAGGTGGGTATTCTCTCCGGCCAGATCGAGCTCCCCGCTCTCGCTCAGTGCGTGGAGGGTTTCGATCGTCCGTTCGAGCTCTTCTTTGTCTTCCCAGTCCACGGCGTCGGGATCCATTTCTACCGTCGATACACGATAGATCGAGGTTTTCGCGGCATCGGCTTCGATATGCAGGGTTACATCCATCTTTCGCTCCTTTGGCTTTTGGATATATTATAGGATCAAATGGTTGGAGGCTTAAGCAAACCAGGTCGCATTGGGAGGGTGAAATGAAGCGTTCTGCCGGGATTGTGCCGTTTCGGATCCGCAACGGTACGCCGGAGGTCTATCTCATCCATATGGGGGGACCCTACTGGAAAAACAAAGAGCGGTCCTGGAGCGTGGTCAAAGGGGAGATCGAAGAGGGGGAGGATCTGTTCGCGGCCGCACGGCGGGAATTTCACGAAGAGACGGGGCAAAGCGTCGAGGGAGAACTCATCGATCTGGGGGAGATCAAAGGCTCCGGCAAGATCCTGAGGGTCTGGGCGGTACGGGCCGAACCTTCCACCCGGATCGCCTCCAACACGTTCACGATCGAATGGCCACCAGGAAGCGGGCGGCAGGCCACCTTCCCCGAAGCCGATCGGGCGGCCTGGTTCGATCTGGAGCGTGCCCGAGAGGTGCTGGCCGCTTATCAGGAGCCTCTCGTCGACCGTCTCGAGGAGGCGTTGCGCCGCAGAGGGATCATCCCTCCCCGGTGAGGACGTATTCGAGTTCGTAGTAGTTGTTGATCACGTATTCGAAATCGGTGCGGCTCTCTTCCGTGGCGGCTACGAGGAGTCGCATCCCTTCGGTGACGGGGGTATCGTCGTCTGGAACGAGCGTGACCTCCCCCTCGGCGCTTTTGGTCAGGAGGAAGTAGATCTTCTCCGGCTGCGTCCGGTCGGCCCGGCTGCGGCGGATCTCCCCGAGGGTGACGGTGCGCCCTTTGCGCACTTCCCGGCTAAGCGCATATGCGTGTTCCTCGTCCACGGTGATTTCGAAATGGATCGGATTCTCCCCCAGAAGGGTGTGGAGCGCCTCCACCACCCGTGCCCCCCAGGCATCGTCTTTGGTGTGCAGGAGTCGGACGAAGCGGTAGGCAAGCGGTCGGGCGATGAAGAGGTAGGTGAACTGGGCGAGGATCAGCTCGAGGATGTAGACCCGGTTGATCCGCGCCGATTTGAAGATCGTCACATCATCCAGGGTGTTTTCCCGCCCGATGGTGTAGATTTTGGGGTTGAGTTTTTTGGCGGTGGAGAGGATCGTGAGGTTGATCAGATCGTCTTTGGTCGCGGCGATGATGGCGGCGGCCTCCTTGACACCCGCATCGAGGAGTTCTCGGTAATCCTCCGCGTCGCCGTAGACGGCACTCGATTTTTCCCGTTTGTACTGTTCCGATTTGAGGTCGATGTAGGTGTAGGGGATTTGGGCTTTTTTGAGCGCCTTTTCCAATGCGTGTCCCATCCGGCCGTATCCGCAGATAATGTATTTGCCCCGGGGGAGGGTTTCTCTGTCCCGGATCCGAAGGATGTGGCCGAAGATCCACATCTCCAGCAGCCAGAGGTTGGGAGAGGTGAGGGCGAGGTAGAGGCGGTTGGAGATGAACTGGAACGGGTCTTCGATGTAGCGTACCCCCAGATTGTGGAGGTGCTCGCTCTGGGTCCGGGTGGTCGATTTGATCACCAGTTTGACCCGTTTGTTGAGGAGCTTGGCTAGCAGCGCCACTTTGGTGTTTTTCATGTCGTCGTCGAAGAGAGAAACCACCGCTTCGCAGTTGCGTTTGTGGATCCCGGCGAGCTTGAGGGTGTCGGGGTGGGTGACGTCGGCGGCGATGGAAGGGACCTCGGGGATGAAGTTTTCCAGATCGAGGGCGGCGATCTTGCTCTCGTCCCGGTCGACCACCACGACTCGGATCCCTTCGTCGTTTAGCCAATCGATGATCCGGTGGGTGATGTTGTTGTACCCCAAGATGATGGTGAAGGGTTCTTTGAGGGCGCGGATTTTGTTTCGGAAGCGGGCGATGTCCAGCTCCCGGGCGAGCTGCTTGTCCTGGATCAGCGCGACGATGCTTCCGATCCCGTAGAACCAGCCGATCACCGTCAGGTAGATGCAGGCCGAAACCCACATCCGCTGGGGATAGGTGAAGGTATAGGGAGCTTCGCCGAAGCCGATCGTCGAAGCCATGTAGCTGACGAAATAAAAGGCGTCGAAAAAGGACATCTTATAAGGATGCCCCTGATCGTCGACGCCCGGGATGAGGGTCATTCCAAGGATCGAGATCGAGAAGGTAATGATGATCACTAACAGCGGGATCCGCATCCGGCGGATGATGATCCAAGCGGTGTTGCTGCTATCCATCGACGATCAGCGTTTCGATTTGAGGGTGTCCCCGACGAAGAGGGTCACCGAGACGATGTTGGCGATCAGGGCCCCACCCGAGAGGGAAATGATCGCTACGGTCTCCTCCAACCCGATATGTTTGGTGACATACTCGGCAAACGCCCAGACGCTGGCCGATGCGATCAATTGGATGTCGGCCACGAGGCTGGTGGCCAGCAGGACCGAGCCCAGCTGGGTCTTGTCGCCGAGTTTGAGGATCGTTGCGATCAGGTTGATCACGATCGCGGCGAAAAGTTCGTAGGCGCTATGGTACTCCAGGTTGGCCGGATCACCGTAGAAAAAACCGAAGTTTACCGTCATCGCCAGGATGAAGAAAAATCCCGAAATCACTTTTTGCGTATTCATTCACACTCCTTCGTTTACTGCAAGTAGTGTAGGGGCAAATCCCTTAGAGATCTATTACGGACTAAGAGTAGACGAGGGGAGATTTGCTATAATGCCGACGCTTCTTCGGAGAGATGGCAGAGTGGTCGAATGCGGCGGCTTCGAAAGCCGTTGTCCGGGTCTACCGGACCGGGGGTTCGAATCCCCCTCTCTCCGCCACTTCCCAACGCGCGATTCTTCGACGTTTTCACTTCGTCTCCATTTTAAGTAGAAATGCATTTCGAGTCGGCATGGGAGAGATCGCATTTTATATTTTTTAATTTCAATTCAAAATGACACGAATGTCGTACCGAAGCAATGGATATTTTGTAAGGATGAACACCGTTTCTAGTAACTCTCTTAATTTTTGAGATCAAAACGTACTGAAATGTGTGCAAAAAAGTGCGAAACTTCCCGTAGGAAATGCGAGGATTTCAGGTGATGGAAATACGATGGAAGGAAAAAAAATAGGAATCGCTCGCCCTTGCGGGCGAACACGGTTAGAGAGGGGTGACGTTTTCGGCCTGGGGCCCTTTGAGCCCTTCGCCGATTTCGAAGGTCACTTTCTGCCCTTCGTAGAGGGAGACACGGCCCCCGGTGGGGTTGTTGACCTGCCGGAAATGGACGAAGACGTCGTTTCCGCCGTTGTCCTGCTGAATGAATCCGTACCCTTTTTCGTCGTTGAACCATTTGACGGTTCCATGGAGAAGTTCTGCCATTGTCTAGCCTTGTTTTGATGTAACACTCAGTGAGCGGAATTCAGATTGGGGGAGTCTTTCGGGTCTTGCGCAGAAGTGACACGTAACACCAAAGATGAACTCGATCCTCATCTTTCTTCGGGGTCATTATAGCCGTATGCGATCCCAAAGGCAAGGCTTTTGGGATATTTGCCCGAAATTCGCCGATTTTCTATCCGTCGACGGGGACGAACGCTTCGGTACGGCCCCGAAACTCCAGATAGAGATCGCCGGAGCGATAGTCGGGGAGGCGGTCGCAGGAGATATGCCGTAGACTCTCGGGATCGAGTTCGGTAGGGGGGACGATCCCGGAGTGGGAGCGGAGCTCGGCAGGGTAGAGGGAGGTGTTGAGGACCCAGAAGTCGCTGTAGTCGGGGCGGTCGGAGATCTCCCGTTTGACTCCCCGTTTCTGGGAGCTGGCAAGCCCTTCGAGCAAAAACACGTCGTGGTAGAAATCGTCCTCGAACTCCTCGGGAAGGAGATCCCCTTTTTCGTTTCGGGAAACGAAGGCGACGATCCGTACACCGCTGCGGTTGCGGCGGTTGAGCAGCCCATAGAGGATCCGCTTGTCCCGGATCTCCTCGAGCCCCTTGAAATCGAAATAGGCGTCGATGTGTGCCTCCATCAGGATTTGCTCCATCCGTTCGAACTCTTCGAGTTCGTAGGCGATTTTCCTATCTTCGATGTAGCGGCGGGCCTCCCTGGCGAGTGCCCGGGTCCGTTCCCGGATCCGGCGGTTGAGGAGGGGATCGAGGTATTTGCGCACCAAGATCACCCCCCAGGCGAAAAATTTCCCGAAAAATCGCCCTAGGGCATCGAGAAAGCGGTTGATCGGATGCTCGGGTCCCAGGGTTCGCTCCAGCCAGCTAAAAAGCCAGCTGAAGGCGAAAACCTCCAGGATCGGGGTGAGCCAGGAGTTGAACACAACTCCGAAGATCTTTCCCAATACCAACAGCAGCGTTTTGGAGACGCTGATGACGATCACCTTGAGTTCGGTAAAGAGGAAAAGATGCTGGAGGTATCCGCTCCAGTACAGAAGCCAGAGGGAAAGGGCCGCCATCACGAGCGCCATGAAAACGTTGCGCATTTTACGGCGAAAATCGAGCCCCAGATAGTACTCTTTGGCCTCCCGGAACGCCACGCTTAGCGGGGTAAGGACATTCCGCCGGAGCCAGCGGGAGAAGACGTTATCCAGAAACCACCGTTTGGCCAGCAAGAGGCTTCCTTGCAAAAAAGTGAGTCCTTTGAAAAAGGCCAGAAGCTTGAGTTTGGAAGCGGTGTAGAACGAAACGAGCGCCCCTTTGAGGGATAGGGCCGCCGCGAGGAAAAACCCCATGAGCCAATCGCGGCTCTCGGGGAAATATCGCTTGAGCAGTAACGCCGCGACGAACGAGATAGCGACGATCAGGGCGGCGAGAGTGCGTCGTCGCACGCGGGCCCTCTCAGTCTTCGTCGGTCGCGTCGGTGGTGTAGACCCCCGTGGCGGTTTTCCAGATGATCGAAGCGTTCATTCCCAGCCAGATGATCAGCCCCAAAGCGATCGTGGCGATCCATCCGAGGCTCTCCCAATCCGAGAGATCGAGCCAACCGTATTGGGCGATGCCGTAGACGAAAGCGACGATCACCGCCGCCGCGATGAGAGCCCCGTACCATTTGAGGCTCTGGAGGATTGCCTTGAGGGCCAGAAGCCATAGGGCGAACATCACCAGGATATAAAACGGCTTGAATCCCTCCAACGGATTGCCGGAGCTCAGATAGTGGATGAAATGATGCCCCGTGGGATTCCAAGTGCCGATGGCCAGCGCCATCGAGAGGATCAGGGAAACCCACCAGCGTAGGTGGGTGACTTTCTTTCCACTTTTTGTGACGGATCGTTTGACGAGGATATCCGGAAGCATTTGCGCGACCCTTTTTGGAAATTTTTTCGTCATTATAACGATACTTTTTCCCGATCGACGGGGCTTTGTTATAATGGACCGAACCGATTTGACGCAGGAGATCGCATGCATCGACGATTCGACCGAGGCAAAGGGAGTTGCCCAGGATTGTTCCTGGCGATGGTTTCGCTGCCGCTGCTTTTCGTCGCGGCATTGGGAGCGGGGTACCTGGGGTATCTGCCCCTGGACGTGAGTGTCCATACTCTCGTTATCGTCGTGGCGATTTTCGTCGTCTACCTTTTCTTCGTCCCCCACAACGCCTCGTTCGCCGCCTGCCGGATCCGGGGCAATTTCGAGGAGATGGAGCAGGATCTGCAGGACGCCCTCAAACGCAACGCCCTGACCATCATGGGGAAGACCAAATCGACGCTACGGGTGCGGGATTTCATGGACGAATATTTCAAAGACATCCGCGACGACAATTTCGCCCGGGTCGCCGCCTCGGTCTTCCCGATGCTTGGGATCCTGGGGACCTTCGTCGCCATCGCCGTCGCGATGCCCGATTTCACCGTCGAGAGCAGCGAAAAGCTCGACCGGCAGATCTCGATCCTCCTCTCCGGCGTGGGGACCGCTTTTTACGCTTCGATCTACGGGATCTTCCTTTCGCTGTGGTGGATCTTTTTCGAGCGACGGGGGCTGGCGCGGATCGAGCGGCAGGTGGTCGATCTGGAGGACCTCTACGGATCGAAGATCTGGACCCCAAGCGAACTGGTCAAACACGAACACATGCAAAGCGAAATGAAGGACCAGAAGATCGTCGAAGCGCTCCGGGATACTTTCAACCTCGATTTCATCAAGGAGATGAATTCCCAGTATCTCAAACATTACCGCTCCATCGTCGAGGAGACGACGCACGCCTTCGGCCAGATGGCCGAACGGATGGAAAACGCTTCGCAGGAATTGCGCGAAACGCTCCGACGCCTCGGGGGGCGCGAAGAGGCGCTCAAAGCCGAAGCGGCGCTGCGGGAAGATATGCACCGATTCGCCGAAACGGCGGCCGAACTGCGGGACGGGCTGGAGCGTTTCGACGGTAGCGTGGAGCGGAGTCTGGAAAAAATCGACTTCGAACTGGCTGCGGCGATCGAGCGGCTCGGCAGGATGGTCGAGCTCATCGACGCCCGAAGCCGCATGGAGCGCCGCGAACCCGGGGATGGGGACGGGGAGGGGTGATGTTCCGCCGGGACCGCAACGAGCAGGAGCGTCAGAACTTCTGGATCTCCTACGCCGATCTGATGGCGGGTTTGC
>JALWKO010000020.1 GCA_027081405.1 Campylobacteraceae bacterium
CCCCCAAAACGGGGCGAAAAAAGCCGATACCAAACCAAACGATAACGTCAAACACAAACCCCGCCAAAACGTCCACCCCTCCCCCTTTGACATTCTTCGGGAACCCCGTTTCTAACCCCCCTTTTGAGGGGCCTTCTGCTATAATGTCGAACTAAAAACGAAGGTGTTCCCCCCATGCCCAAACGCGACGACATCCACACCGTTTTGCTCATCGGATCCGGCCCCATCGTCATCGGCCAGGCCTGCGAATTCGACTACTCCGGCACCCAGGCGGCCAAAACCCTCAAAGAACTCGGCTACCGGGTGGTCCTCATCAACTCCAACCCCGCGACGATCATGACCGATCCCGAGTTCGCCGACCGAACCTACATCGAACCGATCGAACCCGACGTGATCGCCAAAATCATCCGCCAAGAAAAGGTCGACGCGATCCTCCCCACGATGGGGGGACAGACCGCCCTCAACGTGGCGATGGAGATGTACGAGCGGGGGATGCTCGAAGGGATCGAATTTCTCGGTGCCGACCCCGAAGCGATCAAAAAGGGAGAAGACCGCCAGGCGTTCAAGGAGGCGATGCTCCGGATCGGGATGGATCTGCCCCAATCGAAATACGCCTATTCGATGGAGGAGGCCCGGGCAGCGGCCAAGGAGATCGGCTTCCCCCTCATCATCCGGGCCTCCTACACCCTCGCCGGGGGCGGCTCCGGGGTCGCGTATAACATGGACGAATTCGAAGAGATCGCCAAAGGGGGCTTGGAAGCGAGCCCCATCAGCGAAATCCTCATCGAGGAGTCGCTCCTGGGATGGAAAGAGTACGAGATGGAGGTGATCCGGGACCGGGAGGACAACTGCATCATCGTCTGTTCCATCGAAAACCTCGATCCCATGGGGGTCCACACCGGTGACTCGATCACCATCGCCCCCGCCCTGACCCTCACGGACAAAGAGTATCAGCGGATGCGGGACGCCAGTTTCGCCATCTTGCGGGAGATCGGCGTCGATACGGGGGGTTCCAACGTCCAGTTCGCCGTCCATCCCGAAACGGGACGGATGATCGTCATCGAGATGAACCCCCGGGTCTCCCGCTCCTCGGCGCTGGCGTCCAAAGCCACCGGCTATCCCATCGCCAAGGTGGCGACGATGCTGGCGGTGGGCTTCACCCTGGACGAGATCACCAACGACATCACTGGGACTCCGGCCAGCTTCGAACCGGTGATCGACTACATCGTCACCAAGATCCCCCGCTTCACCTTCGAGAAGTTCCCCCAGGCCGAGAGCACCCTCACCACCGCCATGAAATCGGTGGGGGAAGTGATGAGCATCGGCCGCACGTTCAAAGAATCGTTCCAAAAGGCCCTCGTCTCTCTGGAGACGGGCCTCGTGGGCTTCGATCCGATCCCCTGTGACGAGGAGACCCTCCGCCGGGAGATCCGCCGCCCCAACGCCGATCGGATCCGCTATGTCTTCGAAGCATTCCGGCGCGGCATGGGCGTGGAGGAGGTCCACGAGCTGTGCCGGATCGACCGGTGGTTCCTCTACCAGTTCGAGGAACTGGCCGCCTCGGAGCGCACGATCACCCTCGAGACCCTCCACGACGCGGACCGGTTGCGCCGGCTCAAAAGCGAAGGCTTCAGCGACGCGATGATCGCCCGGATCCTCAACAATCGGGAGGGGCTCCACCTGACCGAGAACGACATCTACACCGCCCGCAAGAAACTCGGGATCGAACAGCAATTCAACGAAGTGGACACCTGCGCGGCCGAATTCAAGGCCCTCACCCCCTATCTTTACAGTACCACCTCGATCACCCCGGGACTCGACGGAGGCCGCAAACCCGAAACCGGAAAACGAAAAGTCCTCGTCATCGGCGGCGGCCCCAACCGGATCGGCCAGGGGATCGAATTCGACTACTGCTGCGTCCACGCCGCGTTTGCCCTCAAGGACATGGGGATCGATTCGTTGATGTACAACTGCAACCCCGAAACGGTCTCCACCGACTACGACACCAGCGACGTGCTCTACTTCGAACCGATCGATTTCGAACACGTCCGCAACGTCGTCGAGCTGGAGAACCCCGACGGTGTGATCGTCCACTTCGGCGGCCAGACCCCCCTGAAACTGGCCAAGAACCTCACCGCCATCGGCGCGAAGATCATCGGCACCCCCGCCCGGGTGATCGACATGGCCGAAGACCGGGAGAAATTCGCCGAGTTCATCCACCGGCTCGGACTCAAACAGCCGGCCAACGGAACCGCCGTCACCAAAGAGGAGGCGATCGCCATCGCCAACCGCATCGGCTACCCGGTACTGGTGCGCCCCAGCTTCGTCCTGGGGGGACGGGCGATGCGTACCGTCTACAACGACGCCGAGCTGCGCGAATACATGGACGAGGCGGTTCAGGTCTCCAACGATTCTCCCGTACTCATCGACAAATTCCTCGACAACGCCGTGGAGCTGGACGTGGACGCCATCAGCGACGGCAAAGAGGTCTACATCGGGGCGGTAATGCAGCATATCGAAGAGGCGGGGATCCACTCGGGCGACAGTGCCTGTTCGCTCCCTCCGGTCTCGGTGGAGCCGGCCCTGCTGGCCGAAGTGAAGCGCCAGACGATGGAGATCGCCCTGGGGCTGGGAGTCGTGGGGCTGCTCAACATCCAGTACGCCATCCACAAAGGGGAGATCTACCTGATCGAGGTCAACCCCCGCGCCTCCCGGACCGTCCCCTTCGTCTCCAAAGCCACCGGCGTCCCCCTCGCCAAAGTGGCCACCCGGGTGATGGTCCGGGGCGACCTGCGCGAAGCGCTGGAATTCTACGATACCTTCAAGGTGGTCAACTACGACGCGGTCCCCATGGAACCCAATCTCAAACACCACATCGCCGTCAAGGAAGCGGTCTTCCCGTTCAACAAACTCCCCGGCTCCGACCTGATCCTAGGGCCCGAGATGAAATCGACGGGAGAGGTGATGGGAATCAGCCACACCTTCGGGATGAGCTTCGCCAAAAGCCAGTTCGCTTCCAAAAACAGGATCCCCCTCAAAGGGAAGGTCTTCCTCTCCCTGACCGAGATCGACAAGCCCCATGCGGGGGAGATCGGCCGGATGTTCGTCGATCTGGGATTCGAGATCGTCGCCACCGCCGGAACCCACGCGGCGTTGGAGGCAGCCGGGGTCCCCAGCACCAAGGTGCTCAAGATCAGCGAAGGGCGCCCCAACATCGACGACATGATCCGCAATCAGGAGATCGCCCTGGCGATCAATACCTCCGACAACAAAGCCGCCAAAGCCGACGCCCGGAAAATCCGCCAGTCGGTTCTGGCCAATCAGGTGGCCTACTTCACCACCATCGCCGCCGCCCGGGCCGCCGCACAAGCGATCCGGGAACTTGCGGAGCAAGCGGGAATCGAGCCGCGTGCGCTCCAAGACTATCTCCAGGGCTGAATCCTCCCGGATTCGGTGCCAAAGACTAACGTTGGAAGATTCACGATGATCGAATCGCAGGTTTTTTTCACCGATACCGATACCGTCCCCGGTTTTGTCAGCCAAAACCGCAAACAGCTCGATCGGATCAAGGGACGGTCGCCTGTGAAACCCTATATCCGGGCACTCCCCACTTTGTGCGCACTCCGAACCTTCGAACGGATTCCGCCCCGTTGGCGCTCCCTGGTGCGCAGAGCGCGGCAAACCACCTTCGTCGCCCCTTCACGACGATCGTTCCGGGTGATCCGCCACCGGCGCCACCTCCTGCTCATCGAACGCCTCGGCTGGGCTTACACCACCTCGGCCAATCCTGCCGGCGCCCCTTTCGATCCCGATTTCGCCGCCGCAAACGCCGACGTGACCGTCCTTCCCGTCCGGGGGGACGGCACCCCTTCCCGGATCTACCGCCTGGGGCGCAAACGTCTGCGCAAGCTTCGCTGATTGGGTATAATTGCGAAAAATTTTTCCGAAGGAAATCCGATGGGACGCGCGTTTGAATACCGAAAAGCGGCCAAACTCAAGCGGTGGGGACAGATGTCCCGCCTCTTTCCAAAACTGGGCCGGATGATTACCATCGCCGCCAAGGAAGGGGGCAGCCCCGACCCGGAGATGAACGCCAAGCTCCGCACCGCCATCGCCAACGCCAAAGCCCAGAATATGCCCAAAGAGAACATCGAAGCGGCGATCAAACGGGCATTTGAGAAAAACGCCGCCGATATCAAGGAGATCGCCTACGAGGCCAAAGGGCCCCACGGGACGCTGATGTATATCGAGTGCGCCACCGACAACCCCACCCGCACCGTCGCCAACGTCAAAGCCACCCTCGTGCGCAACGGGGGCGAACTACTCACCAGCGGATCGCTCGACTTCATGTTCAGCCGAAAGGCGGTCTTCGAGTTCGACAAATGCGACGACATCGATCTGGAGGAGCTCGAACTCGATCTGATCGACTACGGCCTCGAAGAGATCGAAGAGGACAAAATCCCCCAGGAAAACGGCAAAGACAAGGAGATCATCCGGGTCTACGGGGATTACAAGGATTTCGGAAGCCTCTCCAAGGCCCTCGAAGAGCGGGGGATCGAAGTGAGCAAGGCTCAGCTCCAGCGGATCCCCAACACACCGCTGGAACTGAACGAAGAGCAAATGGACGACGTCACCACACTCGTGGACAAACTCGAAGAGGACGACGACGTCCAGGTGGTCTATACCAATCTGGCATGATATGGTGTATTGGTTATTGGTTATTGGTTATTGGTTATTAGTTAGTGGGAGCGTTCCAAAGCAACGCCAACCGAAATTCTCCATTCTCCATTCTCCATTCTCCATCAAAACTCGGTTTCTAGTTACTAGTTACTCGTTACTAGTTTCAAACTCCCAGTTCCTCACTCCTCACTCTTCACTCTTCACTCTTCACTCGAAAGCGGAGCTTTCGCGATGAAAATTGCCGTCGCCGTCTCCGGAGCCAGCGGCGTGGAGCTGGGGGAGAAGTTCGTCCGATACCTTCCGGAGGGGATCGAAGCCCACGTGATCCTCTCCGAAAACGCCCGAACCGTCCTGAGACACGAGGGGGGAAAGACGATCATCCACAGCGACGACGACATCGCCGCATCGATCGCCAGCGGGTCCTTCGGCGTGGATGCCACCGCCGTGATCCCCTGCTCCATGAACACCCTGGCCAAGATCGCCTGCGGCATCGCCGACACCCTCACCACCCGGGCCGCCGCCGTGGCGCTCAAAGAGCGCAAACCCCTCCTCCTGGCCCCCCGGGAAATGCCCTTCTCCCCCATCGCCCTGGAGAACATGCTCAAACTCTCTCGCCTCGGAGTGCACATCGCTCCCCCCGTACCGGGGTATTACAGCGACCACGACTCCCTGGAAGCGATGGAGCGGTTCTGGATCGGGAAATGGTACGATCTGTTGGGGATCCCCAACGAGCTTTACACCCGCTGGGGCGATTGATTCAAAGCAGCTGGATCTCTACGCAATACCCTTCATGCACCGTCACCCGGATATAAGGGTGATCGTACAGGATCGCATTGCGTACCGCAGGGGGGATATAGCTGTTCTCGATGATCCGCTCGAAGATCGAACGGTTGTATTTGGAAGCAAAAAAGCCACATCCGGTGTCGTCGGGATCCCGCCGATAATATTTGTAGAAATTTGCCCGATCCTGACGCAAAATTGCCGCGACGCTATCCAGACGCATCCCGCGGGAATTGTAATGGTCCATCTCGGAAAGCCGTGCATAATAGATCCCACGCACGGGCTGCGTGCAGCGCCCCGCTACGACCGGAGGCGTCGGAGGAGTATAGACCGCTCCCGAGGCGGGTGCGCTGCCGTATCCTCCGCCATAGCCCCCACCGTATCCGGCGGGGACGAGATATTTTCCATAGGCCCATCCACTGCGACAATACCCCGAAGGACTCCCGTACGACAACGTACATCCCCGCCCGTACACGATCGATTTCCAGCGTCCGTTGTATCCACAGACGAAAACCCGATCTCCGTTGTGTAGCGCCTCCTTCATATAATAGCCTGACCCGGGTCCGCTCCGTACTGCCAGATAATTGTCTCCAAACGGATTGAGTCCCCGGACGATCTCCACATGGCACGCGGCCCCACTCCACGCTGTCAGTGCCAACCATAAGCTCAAAATCCGCATAAAAAAAATTTTTTTTCGCATTTCGACCTCCTTCCTTTTGTAAATCGTATATATTATTTCTTTAAGGAAAAATAAAACAGACTCCCACAAGGGGCTTCGGGATATACTTTGCGTACAAAAGCATGGATACTCCCGTTTTTGAATCTGTTTGGAACCTGCGCAATTTCGTTTCGCGTCAGGGTGAAGGAATGGAATGAAACGCGCGATCTACCCCGGGACCTTCGATCCCATCACCGTCGGACACGTGGACATCGTCCGGCGGGCCTGTACGATCTTCGATGAGATCGTCGTCGCCGTGGCCGAGTCCAAAAGCAAACGGCCGATGTTCACTCACGAAGAGCGGATCGCTTTCGCCAAGGCGGCGACGGCGCAGTTCCCGCAAGTCCGGGTGATCGGTTTCGAAAACCTCCTGGTCAATCTCGCCGAGGAGCTCGATGCATCGATCATCATCCGGGGCTTGCGGGCGGTGAGCGATTTCGAGTACGAGCTGCAGATGGGCTACGCCAACGCATCGCTCAAGCCCGACCTGGAGACCATCTATCTGATGCCCAATCTCGAACACGCCTTCGTCAGCTCCTCGGTGGTGCGGACGATCCTGCGCTTCGGGGGGAAAGTCGACCATCTCCTCCCGCCGAAAGTCTACGAAATGATCCGCGGCAAAGGGGCGTGATGTACGTCCTATTCGAAGGGATCGACACCTGCGGCAAAAGCACCCAGATCGAACTGCTCAAGCGAGAACACCCCGAGATCCTGGTCACGCGGGAGCCCGGGGGGACCCCGTTCGGCGAGAAAGCCCGGGAAATCCTCCTTGGCGGGGCGATCCGCTCCAAACGGGCCGAACTGCTCCTCTTTCTCGCCGACCGGGCCGAACATTACGAAGAGGTGATCCGCCCCAACCGCCGCAGACTGATCGTCTCCGACCGGGGATTTCTCTCGGGGATCGGCTACGCCCTGGCGAACAATACCGCATCCCTGGAGGAGCTGATCGCACTCAACGGATTCGCGCTGCAGGGGGACTGGCCCGAGAAAATCGTCTTTTTCGAAACCGACGAGGCGACGCTGCGTGCCCGTCTGGAAGGCAAAGAGGCCGACGGGATCGAAGAGCGGGGGATCGCCTATCTGCTGCAGGTGCAAGAGGAGATGAAACGGGCCCTCCCCCGTCTCGGGATCGACTATCGGATCGTCGACGCCCGGTTGCCCGTCGAGGCGATCCATCAAACGATCGTAACCTATCTCGGGCTATAATCGCGGACAGACTTTCGACGTGAATTAGGTCATCCTGAACTTGATTCAGGATCCATAATTCTATTAGGCTTTGAAGTCCTGGATTCCGGATCGAGTCCGGAATGACAGGATTTGGGAAGCTTTCAACACTCGACTATAGAAAAACAAAGAAGGCAAACGTATGATCAATGCACTGCGCGGGATGAAAGACCTCCTTTTCGACGAGGCCGAGCGGTACCGCTACATCACCGAAACGGCGGCCCGGATCGCCGAGCGGTACGGCTTCGGATACATCGAAACCCCGATCCTCGAAGAGACCCGCCTCTTCAAACGTTCGGTGGGAGAGAGTTCCGATATCGTGGGCAAGGAGATGTACCAGTTCACCGACAAAGGGGGCAACGACGTCTGCCTCCGTCCCGAAGGGACCGCCGGAGTGGTGCGGGCCTTCGTCCAGGCCAAACTCGATCGGCAACAGGGACAGAAATACCGTTTCTACTATTTCGGACCGATGTTCCGATACGAACGGCCCCAGAAAGGGCGTCTGCGCCAGTTTCATCAGTTCGGCGTCGAAAGCTTCGGCGAAGCGGCGGTGGAGGAGGATTTCACCCTCATCCGGATGCTTGCTGACATTTTCGATGCGCTGGGGATCCGCTACACCGTCAAAATCAACTCCCTGGGGTGCGAGGCGTGCCGCCCTCCGTATCGGGAAAGCCTCGTCGCCCATCTCCGGGACATCGAAGACGGCCTCTGCGAAGACTGCCGCCGTCGCATCGCCACCAACCCCATCCGGGTGCTGGACTGCAAAAACAAAAGCTGCCAAAATCTACTCCGGGAAGCTCCCCGGATCACCGACAATCTCTGCGAATCCTGCGACCGGGACTTCGACCGGCTCAAAAAGCTCCTTTCCGACGGCGGCATCTCCCATGAGGTCGATCCCAACCTGGTAAGGGGACTCGATTACTACACCGGAACCGCCTTTGAATTCGTCAGCGACGAGATCGGTGCCCAAAGCGCCATTGCAGGCGGAGGCCGCTACGACCGCCTCGTGGAGTTCCTCGGCGGCCGTCCGACTCCCGGAATCGGATTCGCCATCGGGATCGAACGGATCATGGAGCTGGTGCAGATGCCCCAAAAGACGCGCCGGGGATGGTATCTAGGCACGATGGTTCCCGAAGGGATCGAGACGGTACTCGACCTGACCCACGAACTACGCAAAAAAGGGGATACGGCCCTTGTCGAATACCAACCCAGGGGGCTCAAAGGGCTTCTCAAAGGGGCCGACAGAGCCGGAGCCCGCTACTGTGCCGTCCTGGGGGAGGATGAGCTGCAAAACGGTACGATCTGGATCAAGGATCTGGAAGAAAAAAGCGAAAGGGTCGTCCCGCTGAAGGAGCTGAAAAGCTGACCCCCTCCCGACGAATCGGATCTCCTCGATTCGCATCGCCCGGCACCGCCCCGAAATTCCCCACTCCTCACTCCTCACTCCTCACTCTTCACTCTTCACTCTAATAACTCACCCGTACCGTCACGTCGATCCAGCGCAGAGGCCTGCGGCTGTATCGGACGATTTTGTGGCCTTTGTACCAAGCGATGTTTTTGTAACGCACCAGCCGCCGCTCCCGGTGGGTCTCGTACCGGGTTTCACAGACCTGGCGGGTCCGGTACCGAACGCGGCATGGGCGGGAGTTCTCGGCCATGTTGGCCCCGATCAGGGCCCCCACGACCGCACCGCCGATGGTCGCCGCGTCCCGACCGTGCCCCCGTCCGATCTGATGCCCCAGCACCCCTCCCGCCAAGCCGCCGATCAGCGTCGCCACCGGCTGGGCCGAACCGTCGTTTTGATAGACCGGCACCTGACGGTCGGAGCACACTTCGTAGGGTCGTCGGATCGTTACCGTCTTGTAGATGGGAATACTACGGCTGACTCGCACGCTCTCGCTCCAGCTGAACGAACCGCCAAACGCTCCGATCGAAAACCATACCGTAGCCAGAAAAAGGATGTTCCGTTTCATTTCGACCTCCTTGAGTCTTGATGTATCGCCACTGTAAACCCAAAAAGTGGATCGGTTGTGGAGTCGTACGGGGGAGTGATCTTTCAATCTGCCAAAAAAACTGCACGGAGAAAAACATTGCGCTAAAGTGGCAAAAAAACGCTTCGGGAGTGGACCATGACGGCGATACAGAGGATGCACCCTGCGGACAAACCGAGAGAGAAACTGGCTTCCCGGGGGCCACAGGCACTCAAAAACGACGAATTGCTGGCGGTGCTTCTGGGATCGGGGATCCCCGGCAAGGACGTGCGCAAGCTGGCACGTGAGATCGCGGCGATGATGAAGCGGGATTTCGAGGGGCTGGATCTGGAACGGCTCACCCGAATCCACGGCCTGGGCATCGCCAAGGCTTCCCAGATCCTCGCCGCGATCGAACTCTCCCGACGATTCCTCCTCGAAGATCGGCGCAGGATCCTCTCGGCCGCTGACGTGTACGCCGAGCTGCGCCCCTATGCCACCAGAGCCCAGGAGCATTTTCTGAGCATCACCCTCGACGGAGCGTCGCGGATCGTCGAAACCCGCGTCGTCTCCATCGGCACCCTCACCCAGTCTCTGGTCCACCCCAGAGAGGTTTTTGCCGACGCCATCGCCGATCGTGCCGCGGGGATCGTCGTGGCTCACAACCACCCCAGCGGCACTCTGGAGCCCAGCCGGGCCGATCGGACCGTCACCGAGAGACTCCGGGACGTGGGGAATCTGGTGGGCATCGAACTGCTGGATCACGTAATCTTGAGCCCAGAGGGCTATTTCAGTTTTGCCGAATCCGGATTGATCTGATATTCACCGACACTCTTCGCATTTCCCAACGGGAATCTTCCGAACCGGTTCCAAATACGGCGACGTGTCTTATTCTCGGAAACAGAGTGCCTTGCCTCGTACGGCGTTCAAAGGAGTGGATGAAGCGATCCCGAAAACGGGATCAGAGACGGGGGCCTGCGGCGGAGTAGTCGAACCGGTCGCTCCCTTCGGTGTAGCGGCGGAAATTTTCGATGAACATGGCCGCGAGCTTGCGGAGCTGCTCGTCGTAGGCCACTTTGTCCTCCCAGGTGTTGCGGGGGTTGAGGACCGTATTGTCGGCGACCCCTTCCAGGGTCTTGGGGATCTGGAGGTTGAATACCGGCAGGGTTTCGAACTCGGCGTCGTTGATGGAGCCGTTGAGGATCCCGTTGATGCAGGCGCGGGTGTCCTTGATGCTCATCCGCTTTCCCACGCCGTAGGGCCCGCCGGTCCATCCGGTGTTGACCAGATAGACGTTGACGTCGTGCTCTTCGATCTTTTTCCCCAGCAGTTCGGCGTAAACGGTGGGATGCAAGGGGAGGAAAGCTTCGCCGAAACAGGCGCTGAATGTCGCCACCGGCTCGGTGATCCCCCGTTCGGTTCCGGCCACTTTGGCGGTGTAGCCGCTGAGGAAATAGTACATCGCCTGCTCTTTGGTCAGTTTGCTCACCGGAGGGAGCACACCGAACGCGTCGGCGGTGAGGAAGATGATGTTTTTGGGATGGCCCCCCATGAGGGTGCATTCGTGGTTGTCGATGTGCTCGATGGGATAGCTTACGCGGGTGTTTTCGGTCTTGGAGGCGTCGCTGTAATCGACCCGGCCCGCCTCGTCGGCGACCACGTTCTCCAGCAGTGCGCCGGGGCGGATGGCGTTGTAGATCTCGGGTTCGCTCTCGGCGTCGAGGTTGATCACCTTGGCGTAGCAGCCCCCTTCGAAATTGAAGACCCCTTCGTCGTCCCATCCATGCTCGTCGTCCCCGATGAGGCGCCGGTTGGGATCGGTCGAGAGGGTGGTCTTGCCGGTACCGGAGAGTCCGAAAAAGAGGCAGACGTCCCCCTCTTTGCCGATATTGGCGGAGCAGTGCATCGAGAGCTTGCCCTCCAGAGGAAGCCAGTAGTTCATCATCGTGAAGATCCCTTTTTTGATCTCCCCGCCGTACCAGGTCCCCCCGATGATCGCTTCGTTTTTCTCGATGTTGAAGGCGACGAAGACTTCGGAGTTGAGGCCGTGTTCTTTGAATTTGGGGTTGGTCGCCTTGCAGGCGTTGTAGAGGACGAAATCGGGCTCGAAGTGTTCTAGCTCCTCTTCGGTGGGCATGATGAACATGTTTTCGATGAAGTGGGCCTGCCAGGCGATCTCGGTGACGAAACGGATCGCTTTGCGGCTGGAGGGGCTTGCACCCGCGAAGGCGTCGATGATGTAGAGGTCTTTGCCCGAGAGCTGCTCCATCGCGATCTGGCGGAGCTCTTCGTAGACCTCCGGGGTGATGGGCTGGTTGACGCTCCCCCAGGCGATATGCTCATTGGAAGGGGGCTGATCGACGAAGTATTTGTCCTTGGGACTGCGACCGGTGAACTCCCCGGTGTCCACCATGGCCGTACCGTTGTCGCTGAAGCGGCACTCTCCACGGACCTTCTCGTCTTCCGCAAGGGTGGCGTAATCGGGATTGTAGATCACCTTGCCGATGTTCCGGACACCCAGCTTTTCCAGACCTTTGGGTTGCATTTTCGGTTTCTCTCCTCGGTTGGGATGTGCAATTATGCCGAATCCTAATTAAAAATGGACAGCAAAACGCCCGCCGCCACCGCCGACCCGATCACCCCGGCGACGTTGGGTCCCATGGCGTGCATCAGCAGCACGTTTCCGGGACGCGCCTCGGCACCGACGACGTTGACCACCCGGGCCGCCATCGGGACCGCCGAAACGCCGGCGGCGCCGATGAGGGGATTGATCGGCTGAGTACTGAATCGGTTCATCAGTTTCGCCAGCAGGACCCCCGCCGCCGTACCGACGGCGAAGGCGACCAGACCGATGACCAGAATCCCCAGGGTATCGAGGACCAGGAATTTGTCGGCCTGGAGTTTGGAGCCGACCCCCAGCCCCAGGAAGATGGTCGTGATGTTGATCAGCGCATGCTGCATCTCGTGGCTGAGCCGCTCCACCACGCCCGATTCTTTGGCGAAGTTCCCGAAGGCGAACGCCCCGATGAGCGGGGTGGATTCGGGCAGCAGCAGGGCCGAGAGCATGACGATGAGGAGCGGGAAGATGAGTTTTTCCCGTTTGTTGACGGTGCGAAGCCGGGGCATGACGATCCGGCGCTCCTCTTCGGTGGTGAGCGCTTTCATGATGGGGGGCTGGATCACCGGCACCAGGGCCATGTAGGAGTAGGCCGCCACGGCGATGGCCCCCAGCAGTTCCGGCGAGAGGGCGGTGGCGATGAAGATGGAGGTGGGTCCGTCGGCCCCGCCGATGATGCTGATGGCGGCGCACTGCTTGAGGGTGAAATCGACCAGCCCCGTATATTGCGACAAAGCTGCCGCCCCCACCAGCGAACCGAAGATCCCAAACTGCGCCGCCGCCCCCAGAAGGGCCGTCTTGGGGTTGGAGAGCAGCGGGCCGAAATCGGTCATCGCCCCCACCCCCATGAAGATCAGCAAGGGGAAAAATTCGTTGGCGATCCCCATATTGTAGATGATCCCCAGCAAGCCGTCCGGCCCGGTCATGTGCACCACCGGGATGTTGGCCAACAGTCCGCCGAATCCGATCGGCAGCAACAGCAGCGGCTCGAACTTCTTGACGATCGCCAGATAGAAGAGCACGAAGACTACCCCGAACATGATCAGCCGCCCCCAGCTGCGGGCGAAGCGCTCGAAACGGTCGGCTTTCCCTTCACTTTCGGGATGAGCCAGGGCGTAGACCCCCGTGGTTTTGAGGAAATCGGCCAGCAATCGGGTGAGCGGTTTGGAAGCATACTCTTTTTCCGGCTCTCCCGTCCCGACGATGGATACGGGTTGCGCCTGTATCGACGGGGCGGCGGTGGCCTGAGTGCCCCACAGGGTCGACGGTACCGCCAGGGCCAGAAGGATCCCGACGATCATGGCGGCGATCTTCATCTCACTCCAGCGTCGCAAGGAGTCCCCCCTCCTCCACCTGATCTCCCTCTTTCACCTCGATCGAGGCGATGCGCCCCTGTACCGGAGCGGCCACTTCGATCTCCATCTTCATCGCTTCGAGGATCATCACCGTCTCCCCCGCCTCGACCGTGTCGCCGGGGGATTTGAGGATCTTCCACACCTTGCCGGGCGTCTGGGCGTGGATGGGAACCGCCCCCGGGGCTTCGGACTCCTTCCGATCGGCCCGCGCTTCGTAGCGTTCCGGAGCGGGTCGGGCACAGACCCGTTCGGCGCCCCCCTCTTCGATCACTTCGACCTCGTACCGTTTCCCGTCGACGACGACGGTATATTTCCCCGACATGGGTTCTCCTCCTTTGGCGGTTTGTTGCTCCGATTCCCCTTTTCGGACCATCAGGGGAGATTCCCCTTTGAGATAGGCGATCCCTTTCTCCCCGCAGGCAGCGACGATGAAGAGGTTCTCCTCACTGGTCTCGAGCCCTTCGGCCCGGAGCATCTCCTCGAAATGGGCGATCGACTTGCGTTCGTCCCGGTCGGCGATGTCGAGGGGATCTTCTTCGGTGGGTTCCAGCCCCAGCGATTCGGATGCCAGCCGGACGATCTCGGGATCGGGGGGGACGGGGGTGCGGCCGAAATACCCCAGCACCATCCGGCCGTATCCCGGCGTGATCCGCTTCCAGGGGCCGAAAACCGTGTTGGCGTAAGCCTGCTGCCAATAAAACTGGCTCACCGGGGTTACCGAGGTGCCGTATCCCCCCTTCTCCACCACTTCGGTCATCGCTTCGATCACGTCGTCGAACTTGTCCAGATCGCCGTTGTCCCGCATCATCTGGGTGTTGGCCGTCAGCGCTCCGCCGGGCATGGGGGCGAAGGGGATGATCGGATTGACCCGGGTCGCCTCGGGGGGGAGGAAATACTCCCGGAGGCACTCTTTGAAGCGCTTTTCGTATTTGCGGACCTTGTGCAGATCGAGCCCCCCCAGATCGTAGTCGGTCCCTTTGAGGGCGTGCATCATCGTCAGGATGTCGGGCTGGGAGGTCCCCCCGCTCACCGGGGCCGCCGCCAGGTCGATCCCGTTGGCTCCCCCCTCCAGGGCCGCCAGGTAGCAGGCCACGCTCACCCCCGCCGTCTCGTGGGTATGGAGCCGGAGATGGACCCCCTCCCCCAGGAGTCTGCGGGCCATCCGGAAGGTTTCGAAGACCTTGTCGGGGTGGGAGGTGCCGCTGGCGTCCTTGAAAGCGACCGAATCGAAGGGGATCCCGCCGTCGAGGATCGAACGGAGCACCTTCTCGTAAAAGGACACGTCGTGGGCTCCATGGCAGCCGGGGGGGAGATCCATCATCGTCACCACCACCTCGTGCTTCATCCCATAGTGGACGATCCGATCGGCGCTGTAGCGGAGGTTGCGCACGTCGTTGAGGGCGTCGAAATTGCGCACCGTCGTGGTGCCGTGTCGGGCGAACAAGCGGGCAAAGAGATCGATCGTCTCCCGACTGCCCGTATCGAGCATCACGGTGTTGATCCCCCGGGCGAGAACCTGGAGGTTGACTTTGGGCCCCACCATCTGGCGGAAGCGGTCCATCATCTCGAAGGCATTTTCCCGAAGATAGAAAAAGAGGCTCTGGAAACGGGCCCCGCCGCCGAACTCGAAGTGGGTGATCCCCGCCTCCAGCGCCGCCTCCACCGCAGGGAAGAAATCCTCCATCAGCACCCGTCCCCCGAAAACCGACTGAAAGCCGTCCCGGAAACTGGTATCCATCACGTCGATATACCGTTTGGCCACGGCTACCTCCTCGTCCGCTTGCGGCGGTGCTCGGCCACGGCGGCGACGATCGCGGCGACGCGGGCCGCCTCGTCCCCGTCACGATGTTTCGGGGCGGCGGGCGGCTCACCGGGGAAGTAGCGGCCGATCAGATAGGCCTGCAGACGCATCAACAGTACCAAGAGATAGAGGAAAACGAAGACGATCCCCATCCCGAGGATCATGAATTTGAGGCTTTCGGCGACGAGATGGAGTTCCATCCTGGCCCCTTCTGGTTGGTTCGTAGGGCTATTGTAGGATAGATTCCTTTGGACGTTCTTAAAAAGAACGCGTTATCGGCGTCTTCGCCGTTTTTTCCCGCTCTGGGCTTTGCGCTGTTCCTCCTCGTACTCCCGGAGCATCCGCTCGAGCTCCTCCTCGTCGTATCCGATCCGCTCGTAGGTGGCGAAATCCTCCCGGTCGAGGATGTAGCTGATCGCTTTGGTCAAAAAGGCCTCCCGGTTCTCCGGGGCGATCCGCTCCACGAGCTGCTCGGCCAGGGGCTGGATCGAGGTTTCGTCGATTTTCTGGGCCAGCAGTTCGAGCTGTTCTTCGCCGATGGCGCCCCCTTCGATCCGCAGGATAGCGAGTTTCATCTGCGCTCCAACCTCCTTGCGGATCCGCTGAAGTTCCCGGAACTCCTCGGTGGAGACCAGGGTGATGGCCCGCCCGCGCTTGCCCGCCCGGCCGGTCCGTCCGATCCGGTGGACGTAGCTCTGGGGATCGAAAGGGATATGGTAGTTGAAGACGTGGGTGACGTTTTTGATATCCAGTCCCCGGGCCGCCACGTCGGTGGCGATGAGGATCCGGATCTCCCCCCGGCGGTAGGATTTGACGATGGCGTCCCGCTCCATCTGGTCGATGTCGCCGTGCAGTCCCGCGGCGTTGAACCCCAGGGCCTGCAGGTGCTCCGCGAGCCGGTCCACCTCCCGCTTCATCCGGCAGAAGACGAGGGCTTTGTTGTAGTTTTCGGTCTCCAGCAGCCGCACGATCGCTTCGTCCCGCTGATTTTCGTTGATGACGTAGTAGAGTTGCTCGATGTCGACATTTTTGGCGGTCTCCTCCCCCACGACCGAGACGAACTCTGGATCGTAGAGAAGCGTATCGGCCAGCTCCTTGATCGGCTCGGGCATCGTGGCCGAAAAAAGCAGCGTCTGGCGGTTTTGGGGGATATACTCGAAAATCTCCCGCACATCGTCGAGGAATCCCATGTCGAGCATCTCGTCGGCTTCGTCCAGGACCACGATTTCAGGGTTGAAGACGTCGATCTTCCCTTTCTGATAGAGATCTTTCAAACGCCCGGGAGTGGCCACCACGATCTGGACCCCCCGATGGATCAGGGCGATCTGCCGGCCGTAGCCCACGCCGCCGTAGACCGCCAGGGTTCGGATCCCGGCGAAGCGCCCCAGATGATAGAGCTCGTCGCTGACCTGGGTGGCCAGCTCCCGGGTGGGGGTGATCACCAGCGCCCGCTCGATCTCCCCCCGTGCGATCCGATCGAGGATCGGCAGACCAAAAGCGGCGGTTTTCCCGGTCCCCGTGTGGGCCTGACCCACCAGATCTCTCCCTTCGAGGATAACGGGAATCGCTTCTTTCTGAATCGGGCTGGGCTCTTTGAATCCGGCGATGCGGACCCCTTTGGCCACCTCGGGATGCAGGTCGAAATCTCGGAATGTCATTGGCATACCTTTACACAGACGGGGAAACGCTCCCCGAAAACTCGTTCAAAACTCTCTATTGGATCCCCAAAAACGCGGATCGGAAATTTTGAACCTTCTCAATCCCCCGAAGGGAGCTCAAAAGGGTCAACGTTTTTTGTCACTGGTCATTGGGAGGCAGGGCTTGAGCCCTTCATGCGGGACTGAAGTCCCGCCTCCATAAAGACGCGTTACAAAGTAACGCCCCAAAACTCCTCACTCCTCACTCTTCACTAAATTTCGGTTCCTCATTCCTCATTCCTAATTCCTCATTTTCACATGTTGCTCCAGAGCAGAAACGCCCCAAAGAGGATCCGATAGACCCCGAACGGGACGAAGGTGAAGCGGGAGAGGAATGCCAAAAAGAGCTTGATCGTCAGCCAGGCTACCCCAAACGCCACCACGAAGCCCACCAGATAGGGGCCCCACTGGGCATGGGCGAAGGCGTCGTAGTGTTTGAGCAGGTCGTAGCCGCTCACCGCCGCCATCACCGGGATCGCCAGGAGAAACGAAAACTCCGCCGAGGTTTTGCGATCAAGCCCGGCGAGCAACCCTCCGATGATGGTCGCCCCGGCCCGGGAGGTTCCGGGGATCAGCGAAAAGACCTGGGCGAACCCCACCGCCACCGCCTGCATCCAGCTCACCTCCTCCACGTCGTGGACCCGTTCTTTGGCCTCTTCTTTGTAAAAATACTCCACGATCAAAAAGACCACCCCGCCGATGATGAACATCCACGCCACGATCTGCACGCTAAAAAGCGCTTTGATCTGATGGCGCAGCAAAAAGCCGATCACTCCCAGGGGGAGGAACGCCAGCAGGAGTTTCTCCCACAAAACGATCTTTTTGAAGCTGAGTTTCTCCCGATAGATCAGCACCACCGCCAGGATCGCCGCAAACTGGATGATCACGTCGTAGGCTTTGGTCAGATCGGTCTGGGCGATCCCCAGATAGTGCTCCGCCACGATCATATGCCCGGTCGAAGAGATGGGCAAAAACTCGGTGAACCCTTCGATGATGCCGATGATGATTGCTTGAATGTAGTCCATTGTGTCCCCTAGTCGTTTCTCGTTTAAACGGGGCTATGCCCTCATATCAAGTCGCAAGCTCGGCCCTTCGGGCCTCATGTCGCAAGTCGCTAGAAATGTCGCCTTCGGCGACATCATTCATAATTGGAAGCGTTGCGAAGCAACGCCCCACAATCCAACATCCAAAATCCATCATCATTTCGCGTCGCCACGCGGCGCACCACAATTCTACATTCTTCACTCCTCACTCTTCACTCATTTCGCGCCGCCACGCGGCGCACCACAATTCTTCACTCCTCACTCCTCACTCGCCCGAATGATCTAGATCATTCGGGCAAAATACCCCTCTTCCTTGGCCATCAGCTCCTCGGGCCGCCCCTGATCGACCAGACGCCCCTCTTCGAGGACGAAGACGTATTCGGCCTTCTCGATGGTGCTGAGTCGATGGGCGATCGTCACAACCGTTTTGGGACGGAAAAAGGACTCCAACGCCGCGAAGAGCCGCGCCTCGGTATGAACGTCCAGCGCTGATGTCGATTCGTCCAGGATCACCACTTCGGGATCGATGAGGATCATCCGCGCCAGGGCCACGCGCTGCCGCTGTCCGCCGCTCAGTCTCACCCCGTCGCGCCCCACGGGGGTGTCGAGACCCTGTTCGAGCCCGTCGACTACCTCCCGGAGCTGAGCCATCTCGATCGCTTTGCGGATCGTTTCGGGGGGGTAGTCGCGCCCGAGGGTGAGATTGAACCGCATTGTATCATTAAAGAGCTTGGGGTGCTGCAGGACCAGATGGACGTGGCGGCGGATCGTCCCCAGATCGATCCGGGCGGCGTCCACCCCGTCGTATCGGAGCGTCCCGCCGTCCGGGGGGTAGAAGCCCACGAGAATGTTGGCCAGCGTGGTCTTGCCGCTCCCGCTGGGGCCCACCAGCGCCACCTTGGCCCCGGCGGGGATCTCGAGCGTCACCGATCGGAGCACCGGCTTGTGGGGACGGTACGAAAAGCTCAGATTCTCGGTCGCGACGGAGACCGCCGATTTCCCTTCGAAGGGGTCCTCCCCGCCTCGGCGGGGTTCGGTCTCCTTGGCGAAGATTCCGTCGATCCGGCGGCAGGCGGCCCGGGCGGAGGCCAGGGCGTACTGGAAATTGATCACGTCCTGCGTCGGCGTCATCATGATCCACAGATAGCCGAACACCGCTAGCATCAGCCCGACGCTCAGATCTCCGTAGGCCACCACGAGGATGCTCACCGAACGGAACAGCTCGTAACCGCTCAGGAAGACCAGAAACGACAGCCGCATCGCTCGGTCGCTCCGGTAGCCGAACGCCACGGATCGCTCCCGCAGCGCACGTGCCTGATCGACGATCCGCCCGAAAAAGAGCCGATCCTTGTTGGCCGCCCGGATCTGGTGGATGAGCTCCAGCGTATCGGTCAGACTCGACTGGAACCCTTCGATCGCCCGATTCTCCTCCCGTTTGAGTTTCCCCACCCTGCGGGCCAGTCGGGCGGTGAAAAAGACCACGATCGGATTGGTCAGGAGGATGAACAGGGCCAGCTTCCACTCGATGAGCAGGAGTACCCCCGCCGTCAGAAGAAGGGTCAGGATCGAGATGATCAGCTTGCTGACGGTGGTGCCGATGAATCCGTCGACCGTATCCACGTCGCTCACCAGCCGGGAAGCGATCCCTCCGGGGGAGGCCAGCTCGTATTCCTTGAGCGAAACCCGCTCCAGATGTTCCACCGCTTCTTTGCGGAGACGGAAGGCGATGTCCTTGGAGATTCCGAGGAAGGTTTTGACCTGATAGACGTTGAGGAAAAATCCCGCCACCCGCAGGGCGATCGCCACCCCGAGGAAGAAAAAGACGTATCCCGCGGTACTCATCGGGGCAATGTGGCGGGCCACCCAGTCGGTGAGAGCGTGACTTTTGTGCAGGAGCAGCTCATCGACTAGGATCGGGATGATGAGGGGAATCAGCACCGTCAACGCCGTGGCGGCCAACGCCGCCAGGTTCCCCCGGATCAGCGCCCCCCGGTATCCCAGGGCGCTGCGGAGCAGATCGGCGATGCGGCAGCGGTTGGAAGACACGCCGGGATCCTCAAAGGCTCCGGGCGATCGGGATCACCTCCCGCAGGTCCCGCCGGGTGATCGTGTGGGTGGCCGCCCGGCGCAGCACCTCCTTGGCGCAGAACGCCACCCGGGTATCGGCGTGGGCGAACATGCTCAGGTCGTTGGCCCCGTCTCCGACCACGAGGGTCGCACGGCGGTCGATCCCAAGCAGCGACTGCAGTCGCGTGAGCATCCACCCTTTGGACTCCCCAAACATCATCTCTCCCCCCACCTTCCCGGTGAGGATCCCCTCGTCGTCGTGGAGGATGTTGGCGAAATCGGCGTCGATTCCCAGCCGTTGAGCGGCCGGACGGGTGGCGTTGCGGAACCCGCCCGAGAAACAGACCACCCGGTACCCCATCACCTTGAGCTCCGCGACCGTCTCGGCGGCCCCCGGCATCATCGGAAGGGCCCGGCAAATCGCGTCGACCCGTTCCGTCTCGAGCCCCTCCAGCAGCGCGACTCTAGCCTGGAGCGATTTGAAAAAATCGAGTTTCCCCTCCATTGCCTGCTCGGTGATGGCGGCGACTTCCTTCTCCAGCCCCAGCTCCGCGGCGAGAAAATCGATCGTCTCTCCGTCCATCAGGGTCGAGTCGAAGTCGAATACGGCCAGTTTCTCCATCGGGTCCCTTTGAAGCCGAAATTTGCAGTAATGAAGTACGGTTCTTTGCCGGATGGCGAATGCAAATTTCGGGTCGAATGAATTTGGTAGAATTATAGCCAATCGCATCCCCCGTAAAGTGAGCCTTATGTTTGAACGATTCTGCCAGACCCTCCAGGGAGACGGACCTTTCATCACCGTCGAAGTGACCCCGCCCCACGGCGCCTCGATGGATCCGGTGCTCGCCGCGATCGAAGAGGCGGGGCTCGCCGACAAAGTGACCGGATTTTCGGTGACCGACAACCCCCTGGCCCGACTCAAGATGTCCTCGATCCTCAGCGCCATCCGCCTCCAGCAGCGCTTCGGCAAGCCGGTGATCGCCACGATGAGTATGCGCGACCGCAACAAACTCTCGCTCCAGTCTTCGCTGCTGGGGGCCAATGATTTCGATATCCGGATCATCCTGGCCCTCACGGGCGACCCGGCCAAACTCTCGGACCAGCCCGAGGTCAAAGGGGTCCTGGAGCGGGACAGCACCCTGCTACTGAGCATCATCTACCGCCTCAACAACGGCTTCGACTATTCGGGGCAGGAGCTCGATCCCAAACCCAAACCGATCTACCCCTTCGCGGTGAGCAACGCCTACGCCAAAGATATGAAACACCTGATGAAACGGATGGTTCGGAAGCTCGACTACGGGGCGCGGGCGATCATCACCCAGCCGGTGTTCGACATCCAAAACGCCAAAACCCTCCTGGAGATTTTCGAAGAAGCCCGGACCAAAAGCATCCGGGAAACGGCCAAGGATGCGGTGCTAATCCTAGGGCAGTTCCCGGTGATCCGGGCCAAGACCGCCACCTTCATCGCCGACCGGGTCCCCGGGATTACCGTCCCCAAATCGATCATCGACGAGATGAACCTGGCGGCGATGGACGGCCCGGAAAAAGAGCGGAAAGTGGGATTCGCCCTCTCCAAATCGATCTTTGATTCGATCATGGCCCTACACCCCAAAGTCCATCTCATGACCCACAACCGCTTCCGCCTCTGCGCCGATCTGATCGGCTGACGATCCGATTCGTTACACTCCGCTTTCTTTTTCATCCGATCCGAAACGATCCCTTCCGATCCTCAAGGGAGGGGCGATACAATTGTATATCTTCGATTTCACACTAATACAGGAGAAGCCATGAGCAACGACAAATTCCGCGAAGAGTCTCTGCAGTACCACAAAGCCCGCAACGAATTCGACACCAACGGAAAGATCGGAACCCTGATCACCAAGCCCTGCGATACCGAAAAAGAGCTCGCCATGGCCTACAGCCCCGGCGTCGCCTACCCCTGCCTCGAGATCGAAAAAGACGAGGAGGCGGCCTACGAATACACCAACAAAGGCAACCTCGTCGCCGTCATCAGCGACGGTACCGCCGTCCTGGGACTTGGGGACATCGGCCACCTGGCCGGCAAGCCCGTAATGGAAGGAAAAGCGGTCCTATTCAAAACCTTCGCCAACGTCGACGCCGTCGACATCGAGATCAACACCAAAGACACCGACGAGATCATCGAGACGGTCGCCCGGATCGCCGACACTTTCGGGGGGATCAACCTCGAGGACATCAAAGCGCCCAAATGCTTCGAGATCGAAGACCGCCTCAAAGAGATCTGCAACGTCCCCGTCTTCCACGACGACCAGCACGGAACCGCCGTCATCACCACCGCCGGGCTGATCAACGTCCTGGAGATGACCGGCAAGAAGCCCGAGGACCTCAAGGTGGTCGTCATCGGCGCCGGTGCCTCGGGGATCGCCTGTGCCAAAATGTACAAGCAGCTGGGGGTCAAAAACATCACCATGCTCGACTCCAAAGGGGTAATCCACAGCGGCCGGACCGATCTCAACAAATACAAGCAAGAATTCGCCCTCGACACCGAAGACCGCACCCTCGAAGACGCCATGAAAGGGGCCGATATGGTCCTGGGTCTCTCCGGACCCGATCTCATCAAGCCCGAGTGGGTCAAGACGATGACGGCTGAACGCCCCATCATCTTCGCCTGCGCCAACCCCAATCCCGAAATCAAACCCCCTCTGGCCAAAGAGGCACGCCCCGACGTGATCATCGGCACCGGACGCAGCGACTACCCCAACCAGGTCAACAACGTCCTGGGCTTCCCCCAGATCTTCCGCGGCGCCCTGGACGTACGGGCCACCAAGATCACTGAAAACATGAAAATGGCCGCTTCCCGCGCCCTGGCCGCCCTGGCCAAGGAGCCCGTCCCCGAGCACGTCAAAAAGGCCCACGGACGGGAGAATATGGAGTTCGGACCCGAATACATCATCCCCTCCCCCTTCGATCGGCGGGTCCTGGTCTATGTCGCCTCCGCCGTCGCCCAGGCCGCGGTGGAGGACGGCGTGGCGCGGGTCAAGGATTTCGACCTCGAAGCCTACAAAACCAAACTCCAGCGCCTGGCCGACCACCTCGACGGGAAGCTCTGAGAAACGCCCCTTCGGGGCATTGCCTGCAAAACCGCTACTTCGTTATCACTACAAAATCATTCACCGTTTTGTATCCATCAAGGAAAACAACTCTGGAATATTTGTGTTATACTTGTATGACATATCATACATTCCGAGAGGTGAAACCATGATTTCCGTTCGTTTGCCCAAAGAGATGGAAGCACGGATCGAGGAATTGGCCAAAGCCACCCGCCGCCCCAAAAGCTTTTTTGTCCGTGAAGCGCTCGCCAGTTATCTGGAAGATATGGAAGACTATTACGAAGCGCTCAAACGGCAAAACGACAAAGAGCGCAACCTCATCAGTATCGAAGAGCTGGAGAGAGCCCTTGACGTATCGACTGAAGATTGACGCAAAGGTAATTAAGGATCTCAAAAAGATCGATAGGACGTGGCAGCAGCGGATCTTGCAAAAAATCAAAACGACATTGTGTGAAAATCCCTATAGCGGGAAAAAACTCGTAGGGGACCTCTCCCCTTTTTGGAGGATTCGAGTCGGAAATTACCGGATCATCTACACGATCCACGAAGAGATCGTCACCGTCGAAGTGATCAAAATCGGACACCGAAAAAACATCTACGAGTGAAAACCTCACCGGCAGACAACTCGCGTTTAGATTGCGACTGGAAGTATCATTGCAAGGCCGATTTGCACCTTTGACGTCACCAAAGATCCGATCCGGGATCCAAGGATACAGCCTTGCAAAACGCTCAAAACGACCAACCCCCTGGATTCCGGCTTCCGCCGGAATGACGGTAGTGTCGCCTTCGGCAACGTCATTCGGGGATCTAGTGCTAAGTGCTAAGTGCTAAGTGCTAAGAAATGCGCCGCTACGCGTCGCACCGGAATCCAACATCCAACATCAAACATCCAAAATCCAAAATCCAACATCAAACCGCGCCGTATCACGGCGCTCCAAAATTCCTCGTTCCTCACTCCTCGTTCCTCATATCCACTTCAACCACGTTTGGCATCTCCACCCAGACGCCAGTACCTCGCGTTTTCTTTTTCTTTGCTTCGTTTCGTTTTTTACCCAAATCGTGCAGTAGCAAGTACATCAGATGTGTCGATGCTCGGTGGTAGAGGTGTTTGGCCAAAACACAGGTGCACCCTATCGGTG
>JALWKO010000021.1 GCA_027081405.1 Campylobacteraceae bacterium
TTTGTATCCGTCGAAGATTCCCTCGATATTGTCGGGCGTGGAGCCGATATAGCAGGAGCTGAGCTGGTGACGGGTGGTCCGGGCGTTGGAGAGGGTGGGGGTGGCCGCCATCACTTCGAACTTGCTCAGGATGTCGTAGAAACGCTTCGCCCAGCTTTGGCAGTCAAGTTCGTTTTGGGCCAGAAACATCGCCACGGCCATAAACAGATGCTGGGGCAGTTCGATGGGATTTCCTTCCCGGTCTTTGAGGAGATATCGGTCGTAGAGGGTGCGGATCCCCAAGTAGGTAAACTGCAGGTCCCGTTCGGGCTCGATGTAGTCGTTCAGATCGTCCAGGTCGTATTTCTCTTTGAGACCGAGGAGGATGCGCCCTTCTTTTTCCCCCCGTTCGAAGTATTCCCGCAGATGGATGTATCCGGTAAAGCCCGAAACCTTGTGATAGAGATCGTAGAGGAAAAGTCGCGCGGCGACGAAGGTCCAGTTGGGGCGGTCCACGTCGATTTTGTCCACGGCGGTCTGGATTAGGGCCTTTTGGATCTCTTCGGTCTTCATCATGTCTTGGAACTGGAGCTTGGCATCGACCTCCAGTTCGCTCTGGCTAACCCCCTCGAGCCCTTTGACGGCTGCGGAGGTGTATTTCTGGATCTTGCTCACATCCAGCGGTTCGACGCGACCGTTACGTTTGACGACACGGATCATTCCCTCTCCTCGGTAGGATCTTCGCATTCGGCAGCCGTACGAAGAAGCGGACGGCGTTCCGCCCCTCCGGAGGGGGAAGGGGCAGCTTTTCGTGCGAGAGTCTGTAGTGTAGTATGTGGTAAAAAAGTGGATAGATTCTACTCAAAGTTACCTGATTGTTTTGTTAAGGAAGAAAGCTGTGTAAAGCGGCGGTGTCATAACTTAAAGTTATCTGTCTATAGGGGCTCATACCCCTTCGGTTCCGAAAACTCGCGCAAAAATCCGGTCGACGTTTTTGGTGTAATAGTCGTAGTTGAACGCTTCCCGGATCTGCTCTTCGCTGAGTCTGCTTCGGAGGTCTTCGTCGGCCAGGAGATACTGCAAAAAGAGGCTTTCTCCTTTTTCGTTGACGGGGGGCTTGCCTTGCTGGAGCGCCTCCCAGACCTTCATGGCGTTGCGCTGGACGATCCTGTAGGCGTCTTCCCGGCTCACTCCCGCTTTGGGGAGTTCGAGGAGGATTCGCTGGCTGAAGACCAGTCCGCCGGTACGGTTGAGGTTTTTGAGCATGTTTTCGGGCATCACCGTGAGGTTGGCGATGACACTGTTGAAGCGATGGAGCATGAAGTCGCTCGTGACGAACGCGTCGGGGAGCCAGAAGCGCTCGGTGGAGCTGTGGGAGATGTCCCGCTCGTGCCAGAGGGCCACGTTTTCCATCGCCGGGATGACGTAGGCGCGGATGATCCGGGCCAGCCCCGTGAGGTTCTCCGTGAGGATGGGGTTACGTTTGTGGGGCATGGCCGAGGAGCCCTTCTGCCCCTTGGCGAAATACTCCTCCGCTTCGTAGACCTCGGTCCGCTGCCAGTGGCGCACCTGGACGGCGAATTTTTCGATGGAGCTGGCCAGCAGGGCCAGGGCGGAAGCCAGCCGGGCGTAGCGGTCCCGCTGGATCACCTGATTGCTCACCGGAGCCGGCTTGAGCCCCAGCTCTTCGCAGGCGATCTCTTCCAGTTCCAGAGGGGCGTGGGCGAAGTTCCCCATGGCGCCACTGATTTTTCCCACGGCGATCACCTCCATGGTCTGTTCCAGGTTCTCCAGGTGGCGTCGCAGCTCGTCGTACCAGACCGCCAGGACCAGGCCGAAGGTGATCGGCTCGCCGTGGATCCCGTGGCTGCGCCCCACCATCAGGGTGTACTTGTGTTCCATGGCCCGTTTTTTGACCGACTCCATCACCATCTTCACATCCTCGATGATGAGTCGGAGCGAATCGCGCATCTGTAGCGCCACGGCAGTGTCGATCGTGTCGGAACTGGTCATGCCGTAGTGGAACCAGCGGCTCTCCTCCCCGAGGCTCTCCGCGACGCTGGTGGTGAAGGCGATGAGGTCATGCCGGGTCTCCGCCTCGATCTCGTCGATCCGCTCCACCGAAAAGGCGGCGTTTTTGATGATCTTTTCGGCGTCTTCGTCGGGGATGAGCCCCAGTTTGTTCCAGGCTTTGACCACCGCCTTTTCGACTTCGAGCCAGGCGGCGTAGCGGGCCTCCTGGGTCCATTTTCCCTTCATCTCTTTTCGGGCGTATCGTTCAACCATCGTATTCCTTTGAAGCGGACCCGGGGGCGCCTCCCCGGGTCGGGATTTTTTGGTTACCATTCTACTCAAAAGCGTGTGAAAGGGGACTGATTGCCCTTCGTCAAAAAAGAGTATTTCGTCGAAAACGAGATTCCGGCCTTTCTGTGGCTGATGCGCCGCTTCCGCCTCTCCCAGGGGGAGGCGCAGCGGGTGATCGACCGGGGACGGCTGCTCTGCGAAGGGGAGCGTCTTCCCGACAAGGCTGCCAAAATCAAAGGGAGGGTGGAGGTGGTCTACTTCCAGCCCGCCTCCCGGGGGCGCGCCCCGATCCTGACGACTCCCGATTTCTACGTCTTCGACAAACCCAGCGGCGTCCTGGTTCACCCCAAGAAAATGACCAGTCCCTACTCGATGCTGGATGAAGTGCGTCACTACGGAGGGCGAAAGGCCAACGCGGTCCACCGGATCGACAAGGAGACCTCGGGGCTGCTCCTGGCCAGCCGCCACAAGGAGGCGGAGCGTTTCCTCAAAGGGGCATTCGAGCGCAAGGCGATCGCCAAACGCTACAGAGCCTGGGTGCGGGGGCGGATCGAACACCCCTTCGGAGTCTCGGCCCCCATCATCCAGAACGACGACTACGGCCCCACCAAACACAAAGTTTTCATCGATTCGGCGGGGAAGGGGGCCCAGACCGACTTTTTCCCGATCCTCTACGATCCGGTCCGGGACGCCACCTTGCTGGAATGCCGCCTCTATACCGGCCGGACCCACCAGATCCGGATCCATTTGTTTCACGTGAAACATCCCATCCTGGGCGATCCGATCTACGGTCCCGACTACGCCACCGCGGAAGCCTACCTGGAGAAGCGACTCGAACCCGAAGAACGGTGGAGAAAGACCGGGGCCAACCGGCTGATGCTCCACGCCTATTCGCTGGAGTTTGTCTACAAAAACCCCTATTACATCGTGAGTCGGGACGATTTCGTGGACGCGGCGTGTGAGATCTGTCCGCCGCAACTGCGTGCGCCGGTGAGCGGCGGATGGAAAGGGACGGAGCGCCCCTAACGTTTCCAGACGACGACGATGAATCCGATCACGGCGGCGAGAACCACGCCGGCGATGAGGGTGTACTGGGCGATTTCGACGGGGGTCATCGGGAGGCTCCTTCGGAGGCTTGGAGTTGCTGTTCTCTGAGCTGGCCGCAGGCGGCGGAGATGTCGAGCCCTTTGGATTCCCGGATCGTACACAGGATCCCTTTGCCCAGGAGGTACTCCTGGAAGCGGCGCATCGCTTCGGGCTCGGGACGCCGGAACTCGGTCCCGGGGTAGGGGTTGAAATAGATGAGATTCACTTTGGCCTTGATGCCGTTGAGGAGCTTGACCAGTTTCCGGGCCGAATCGAGATCGTCGTTGACATCTTTGATGACAAGGTATTCGAAGAGGACCTTCTTACGCTGGTTGACGGGGAAGTTGCGGACCGCCTCCATGATCGAGGCGATATTGTAGGCTTTGTTGATGGGCATGAGCCGTTCGCGAAGCGCGTCGTCCACCGCGTGGAGGCTGATGGCCAGGTTGACCCCGAGATCCATTTTCCCGAGCCGTTCGATTTTGGCGCTCAGCCCCGAAGTGGAGATGGTCTGCCGGTTGGGGGAGATGCTCATCCCGTCCATGTCGGCGAAGATCCGGACCGCTTTGGCCACGTTGTCCAGATTATCCAGCGGCTCCCCCATCCCCATGTAGACCAGGTTGACGCGATGGTTGGAAGGGATCCCCCGGTCCTTGTAGATCTCCAGTACCTGGGCGACGATCTCTCCGGCGCTCAAGTTTCGTACGAATCCCCCTTTCGCGGTGAGACAGAAGGCGCAACCGACTTTGCATCCCACTTGGGAGGAGATGCAGACGGTGTAGCGGCGGTGGTGCTTGAGGGTTCCGTCTTCGTGGTACTGGGCCTCTTTCATCAGGAGCAACACCGCCTCCACCGTATGGCCGTCGGGGAGGGCGAAAAGATACTTGACGCTTCCGTCCCGGCTCTCCTGTCGGGAGACGGTCCGCAGGGGGTGGAGTTCGAAACGCTCCTCCAGTTCGGCCCGGAGGGATTTCGGGAGATTGGCCATCTCGTGGAACATATCGACGTGCTTGTGGTAGACCCAGTTGTAGATCTGTTTGGCCCGGAAAGGGGGCTGGACCATCTGCCCCAGCTCCTCTTTGGTGAAGTCGTGGATGATCGCTTTCTTCGTCGGATTCGACATCGATGTGTCGCTCATTTTAGCAGCCCTTTCTCACGCAGATGATCTTCCAGCCGCCGCATCGCCTCTTCGCGGTTTTTGAGGAAATCGGCGTGGGCGTTTTCGTCGCAGTAGTTGGTGACGCAAAACACCCCTCCCGCCGGGATTCCGAAGGTTTTGGCCACCGAGAGGACCGAAAAAAACTCCATGTTTTCCAGCTCCAGCCGTTTGCTGCGGTACCGTTTGGCCATTTCGGGATCGGTGGTGATGTAGTTGGAGGAGTTGACGATCGTTTCACGTGAAACATCCTCCGCGGCCGAGACGACATTGTCGATCGGGGTGTAGGCGCTTCCGATGAGGAATCCCTGCTCCACGTTGGCGGCGGTTTTGGAGTGGACGATATCGAAGATCCCGTATTTTCCGTAGCTCCCCGCCGTGCCGACAAAGAGGAGAAATTCGGGGGCTTCCATCGTCGCCAGTCGGGTGAGGTGGATCGCCGACTGGACGAGCCCCACTCCGATGGGGAGGGCGAAATCGAACTCTTCGCCGTTGCCCGCGCAGACGATCATTTCAGCTCCTCACGGGGATCCCGCGCTCGCGCAGATAGCGCTTGAGATCCATGATGTCGATCTGCCGGAAATGGAAGACGCTGGCGGCCAGAGCGGCATCGGCCTTGCCCCGGGTGAAAGCCTCCGCGAAATCCTCCATCGTCCCCGCGCCGCCGCTGGCGACGATCGGGATCGGGGCCACCTCGCCGATGCGCCGGTTGAGTTCGTTGTCGTAGCCCGCTTTGGTCCCGTCGGCGTCCATCGAGGTGACCAGCAGCTCGCCCGCCCCCCGGTCGTAAGCCTCCTTCGCCCATTCGATCGCGTCGATCCCGGTGTCGTTGCGCCCCCCGTGGGTGAAGACATGCCATTTGTCCGGTCCGACCCGTTTGGCGTCGATGGCGACGACGATGCACTGGGAACCGAAGCGCTTGGCCGCCTCTTCGACGAAGGCGGGCCGTTTGATCGCGGCCGAGTTGATGCTCACCTTGTCGCAGCCGGCCTCGAGCAGACGGTAGATGTCGGAGAGCTCCCGGATCCCGCCCCCCACCGTCAGGGGGATAAAGACCTCCCGGGCGACCCGGCGCACCACGTCGACGATGGTGCCGCGCCCCTCGTGGGTGGCGGTGATATCGAGAAAGGTCAGCTCGTCGGCCCCTTCTTCGTTGTACCGTTTGGCCACCTCCACCGGGTCTCCGGCATCCCGAAGGTTGACGAAATTGACCCCCTTGACGACCCGTCCGGCATCCACGTCGAGGCATGGTATAATCCGTTTGGCGAAATACTCCATGGCGGCTGCGATCCTCCGTATCAGGTTGGAGGGATTATATCCAAAAACCCGACGGCGGGGGAGGGGAGCGGCCGGGTGGACATTTCGGCGATTTTCAGGTAGAATGGATCCGAAATCGTGAAAAGCGCTGACGCGGCGAAAATCGCCGAGAAACGGTACGGGCAGAATTTTTTGCAGGATGCCCGATACCTGCAACAGATCATCGAAGCGATGCCCGAAGACGGCCTGCCGGTCGTCGAGATCGGGCCTGGCTTAGGTGATTTGACCACAGAGCTCATTCGAGCCGGGAACGATGTGACGGCCTATGAGGTCGACGAGCGGTTGTGCGATCATCTACGGCGGCGTTTCGCCCGGGAGATCGACGAGGGGAGGCTGCGCCTCCTGTGCGGCGATGTCCTCGAACACTGGGAACGGAACGGGAGCCTCCACGAGGCCCCCTACCGACTGGTGGCGAACCTTCCGTACTACATCGCGACCAATCTCGTCCTCCGGGCGTTGCGGGACGACCGTTGTCAATCGGTATTGACGATGGTCCAAAAAGAGGTAGCGGAGAAATTCGCCGCGGAGCCGGGGGAGAAAGCCTTCTCCTCCCTCGCGGTGCTCGTCCGCAGCTGCGGAGAGAGCACACTCCTTTTTGACGTCCCCCCCGAAGCGTTCGTGCCCGCCCCCAAGGTAACCTCCGCGGTAGTGGAGTCCGCAAGGAGCGGTCGCTGGATGACACCGGGTTTGAGAGATTCCTCAAAGACGCCTTCGCCCAGCCCCGCAAAACACTGAGAAAAAATCTGAGCACGCGCTTTGGTAGCGCCAGGCTCGACGCCCTTTTCTCGGAGCTAGGGTTGGAGAGGACACTGCGGCCCCATCAGGTCGACGCATCGGTATATCATCGCCTCTATAACGCATTGGAAAAGGAATCAAACGATGGAGAACAACAAGAAAAACGAAACGTCGGCCCAGTCCCCCGAAGGGGCCGCAAAGGGCGGTTCGGGGAATAACCGCCGCCGCCACAGCAACCCCTACCGCAATCGCAACCGAAACGCCGAATCCCAGAGCGGCAACGCCGCTTCGGGTGAACAGAAGCGGGAGAACGCCCCCAAACGGGAAGGTCGCGGCGAGAGCGGCCGTCGGGGCAATCAGGGCGGCGGGCGCAACGGCGGATCCAACCGCCGTGGCGGATCGGGGAACGGACGCACCGCCTCCTCCCGGGGCGGAGGACGCCGCTCCGGAGGACGCAGACCCAAGATCGACACCACCGTCCCCGCCGACATGCGGGCGGCCATCATCGAAAACGAAGAGGTGCAGCAGGCCCGGATGAACCCCTGGCGGCAGCTCGATCCCAATCTCAAAGGGCGGGTACGCTTCACCCCCCTGGGGGGACTCGGCGAGATCGGGGGAAACATGGCGGTCCTCGAGACCGAAAACAGCGCCATCGTCATCGACGTGGGGATGAGCTTCCCCGACGAAACGATGCACGGGGTGGATATCCTCATCCCCGATTTCAGCTACCTGCACGCGATCAAGGACAAGATCAAGGCGGTGGTGATCACCCACGCCCATGAAGACCACATCGGGGCCGTTCCGTACCTGTTCAAGGAGCTCAAATTCCCCATCTACGGGACCCCGCTGGCGCTGGCGATGATCGGGAACAAATTCGACGAACACGGGCTTCAGGCCGACAAGAAATATTTCCGTTACGTCATCAAGCGCAAGCCCTATCAAATCGGGGACTTCACGATCGAATGGATGCACATGACCCACTCGATCGTCGATGCGTGTTCGCTGGCGATCGAAACCCCCATCGGGACGATCATCCATACGGGGGATTTCAAAATCGATCACACCCCCATCGACGGCTATACCGCCGATCTCCACCGGCTGGCCTACTACGGAAGCAAAGGGGTGCTGTGTCTCTTTTCCGATTCGACCAACAGCCACAACCCCGGTTTTACCAAGAGCGAATCGGTGGTGGGAAAAACCTTCGATACCCTTTTCGAGAAGGCCAAAGGGCGGGTAATCATGTCGACGTTCAGTTCCAACGTCCACCGGATACTCCAGGCGATGGAGCGGGGAGTGCGCCACGGGCGCAAGATCTGCGTCATTGGCCGTTCGATGGAGCGGAACATCGAAACGACCCGCCGGCTGGGATATATCGACATCGATGACCGTCATTTCATCGAAGCCCATGAAATCGGCAAATACAAGGATGAAGAGATCCTCGTGGTCACCACCGGGAGCCAGGGGGAGACGATGGCCGCACTCTCGCGGATGGCCACCGACGAACATCGCCACATCAAACTCAAGCCTACCGATACGGTGATCCTCTCGGCCAGCGCGATCCCCGGCAACGAAGCGAGCGTCTCCAAACTGATGAACCTCCTGCTTAAGGCCGGGGTGACCGTCCGCTACAAGGAATTCAGCGACATCCACGTCTCGGGACACGCCTCCCAGGAGGAGCAGAAACTCATGCTGCGCCTCGTGCAGCCCAAATTCTTCCTGCCGGTCCACGGGGAGTACAACCACATCGCCGCCCACGCCAAAACGGCGATCAGCTGCGGGGTGGACGAGCGCAATATTCTGCTGATGAGCGACGGCGACCAGATCGAGATCACCCCCAAGTACATCAAGAAGGTCAAAACGGTCAAGTGCGGCAAGCGCTACATTGACAACCAGAGCAATACCGAGATTTACGCCGACGTGGTGGACGATCGGCAGAAGCTCTCCACCGAGGGGATCGTCAACATCGTTGTCAAGATCTCGACTCAGACCGGGAAGATGGCCGAGAAGCCGATAGTGCTCACCTACGGGCTCGTCCCCGACCGGGACGATAAACAGTTCGCCAAAGAGGTGGAGCAGCTGATCGAAACCTATCTGCTCAACTCCAAGATCGAGCAGTCGGCCAACAACAAGGTGATCGAAGACGATCTGCGGGGGGTGGTGCGCAAACATATCATCCGCAAATACAAAAAATACCCGATCATCATCCCCACCGTATTCCTCGTCTAAAAGGACCGTCGTGAACGAACACTCCGCAATCCCCGGCGCCCGGGAAACCCTCCGGATCGAAGCACAGGCGCTTCAGGCGGCCGCCGATCGGATCGGGGAGGAGTTCGACCGGATCGTGGAGGGGATCTATCGCCTCCGGGGCAAACTGATCGTCACCGGAATCGGAAAATCGGGTCTGGTGGGGGCCAAAATCGCCGCCACGATGGCCAGCACCGGAACCAGCAGCTTCTTTCTACACCCCAGCGAAGCGCTCCACGGTGATCTGGGGATGATCGGGCCGGATGACGGAGTGTTGGCGATCAGCTACAGTGGTGAGAGCGAAGAGCTGGCCAACATTTTGCCTCATATCCGCCGTTTCGGGATCCCGCTGTGGGGGATGAGCGCCCGGCGAGACTCGACCCTTGGACGCTATGCGGAGGAGATCCTGGACATTTCGGTGGAGCGGGAGGCCTGTCCGCTGGGGGCGGCACCGACGGCGAGCACCACGCTGACGATGGCGCTGGGGGATGCGCTGGCGGTGGCCCTGATGAAAAAGCGGGGCTTCAAAAAGGAGGATTTCGCCTCCTTCCATCCCGGCGGGGCGCTGGGGAAGCGGCTTTTTGTCAAAGTGGCCGATCTGATGCGCACCGACAATATCCCGGTGGTACGGGAGAATACCCCGCTGCGGGAGGCGATCGCGGTGATGAGCGAAGGGAAACTGGGCAACGTCCTCGTCACCGACGAGCGGGGATCCCTCGTGGCCAACATGAGCGACGGAGACCTGCGCCGGGCGCTTGGAGGAGGGGATTTCGACCTTTCCCGCCCCGTGATCGACTACGCCACCCGATCGCCGCGGGCGCTGCACAATCCCGACACCCTCGCGGTGGACGCACTGGCCCTCATCGAAGAGGCGAAAATCCAGTTCCTTCCCATTCTCAATGACGACGATCGGATTGTCGGTGTCATCCATATCCACGATCTCGTCCGCGCGGGGATCCGCTCCGACAAAGGGGAGGCGAAACGATGAGACTCAACAAATTCATCTCCCACAACACCTCCTATTCCCGGCGGGAGGCCGACCGTCTCATCGAGGCGGGGGAGGTCCGCATCGGACGGAACGTGGTGCGGGATTTCGCCTACGATGTCAAAGAGAATGACAAGGTATTTGTCAAGGGGCGTTACGTCAAACCCCGCAAAGCGGGGGAGGTGACAATGGTAGTCTACAACAAGCCCCGGGGGGTCCTCGTCACCCGGCGGGACGACAGAGGGCGCCCTACGATCTATCACAAACTTCCCGGGAAATTCCGCCGTTTCATCCCCGTGGGGCGGCTCGATTTCGCCAGCCAAGGGTTGTTGCTCCTTACCGACAATCCGACTTTCGCCGATCTACTTATGCGCAGCGATCTGCCCCGCACCTACAATCTCAAGATCGACAAGCCCCTCAGCGACGCGATGCGCAAAGCGATGGAGGAGGGGCTCGAGCTCGAAGACGCCACCCCGGGTGCGCACGAAAAAAGCGCGGTGCGCTCCATGCGCTTCAAACCCTTCGCGGAGGTGAAGGTGCGGGGGCAGAGCGGACGCTATACCAAGCTGCGGGTGACGATCACCGAGGGGCAGAACCGGGAGTTGCGGCGCTTTTTCGGCCATTTTGGGGCGAAGGTGCTCGACCTCAAACGGGTCGCTTTCGGCCCGATCGAACTCAACAACCTCCCCGAAAACAAAACCCGCTATTTCACCCGACAGGAGTACGAGTGGCTCCACAATTTCCGAAAGGAGGCGCATACCAATGACGCGACTGACGCTTGATACGAACTACAAGACCGAAATGGTCGACATCACCGAAGCGGTGGCCGAGGAGGTGATGAAACTGGGGATCCGGGACGGGCTGTGTACCGTTTTTACCCCCCATACCACCGCATCGGTGGTCCTGTTTGAAAAAACCGATCCCAAGCTGCGGCGCGATTTCCTCGCTTCGCTGAGTCGGATCGCTCCTGCGGAGATGAACTACGAAAGCGACGGCGACAACACCCCCGCCCACATCAAATCGACCCTCTGCGGCCCCCGGATCGTAGTCCCCGTCAAGGACGGGCAGCTCTATCTGGGAGAGTGGCAGGCGATCTTTTTTTGCGAATTCGACGGCCCGAGGCAGGGACGGGAGTATATCATCCAGGTGATCCAATAATTTGGTGTATTGGCATATTGGTTATTGGTGTATTGGGGGTTCCGATGGTGTATACCAAAGTCATCATTTCTCGATTTTCCCATTCCCAATCCGCAATTTCCGTCATCTACATGATGGGCTGAAAGAGCACGGTTCATGCTTTCGCTCGCGCTGAAATATCGCCCCAAAACCCTCGACGAGATGGTGGGGCAGAAGCATCTGCTCTCTCCTGATGCCCCGTTTCGCAAACTTGTCGAGGCGGAGGCGCTGCCCCATTCACTCCTTTACGGCCCTCCCGGCTGCGGCAAAACGACGCTGGCGCGGATCCTGGCGACGAAGCTGGATCGCCCGTTTCACGAGTTCAACGCCACCACGCTCCGGATCGAGGATCTGCGCAAACTGTTCCGGGAATACGCCAACGCGCTCCAGAAACCCCTCGTCTTCATCGACGAGGTGCACCGCCTGAGCAAAACCCAGCAGGAGGTGCTGCTGCCTTATATGGAGGAAGGAGCGGCGCTCGTCGTGGGCGCGTCGACCCAGAACCCCTACTACGCCCTTACCGCCGCCATCCGCTCCCGAAGCCATCTTTTCGAGCTCAAGGCGATCGACGAGGCGGCGATGCACAAGATGCTCGAGCGGGTTCTCGAAGCGGAGGGGATCGCGATCGAAGAGGATGCGGCGGAGTATCTCATCCACTCCAGCAGCGGGGACCTGCGGGCGATGCTGGGGCTGCTAGAGAGCGCCGCCGCCGTGGAACGGCCCGTGCGGCTGCAAACGGTGCGCACGCTGCGTCCTCAGGCGATCCGGGCCGGCTCCGCCGAAGCCGACAGCCACTACGATCTCGCTTCCGCCATGATCAAAAGCATCCGCGGCAGCGACGTGGACGCGGGGCTGTACTGGCTAGCCCGGTTCATCGAAGGGGGAGAGCCCCCCGAATTCCTCGCCCGGCGACTGGCGATCCTCGCCGCCGAAGACATCGGCAACGCCAACCCCAACGCCCTCAACTTGGCCGCCTCCACCTTGACGATCGTCGAGCATATCGGATATCCCGAAGCGCGGATTCCCCTGGCGCAACTGGTGGTCTATCTGGCCTCCTCCCCCAAATCCAACAGCGCCTATGAGGCGATCAACCGGGCCCAGAAGGCGATCCGGGAAGGGAAACTCCTCCCGGTCCCCGATCACATCAAGACCCATGCCCGGGACTACCGCTATCCCCATGCCTACGGAGGGTGGGTGGAGCAGGAATACCTCCCCGAACCGCTGGAGTTCTACGAATCGTCGGGGATCGGTTTCGAAGCGAAGCTGGCGGAGTGGCTGGAGAAAATTCGAGGGGGAAAAGGGGAAAAATAATAGCCGTCGTGCCGGCTAACGCACCGTTTGGGTCAAAAGCGCTCCAAACGGGCGCGGGCTTCCTGGGAGTCGATTTTCCCCGACAAAAAGAGATCTTCGACCGTTTCGATGTGCTTTCGCAGTGCGTCTTTGAACGGGCTTGGATTGATTCGATTGTCGACGAACGTTTTCATTTGATCGAAGTGGGGAAAGAGTTCGAGCATCTCTTCGCGCAGCGGACTGTTGCGCCAGATTGTCTTGGCTTTGTCGAGGGGGAGTGTGCCGACAGATAAAACCGGCTCCCCTAACGCATCTTTGACATAATATTGCTGCAAATTCTTGGTATCCACGGAGGTGGAGGCTCCTCCGTACGAGTCGTCATTCTGGATGTCTCCGACGAAATGGAAAACGAAATAGGCGAATGCTCCGCCTACGAGCAAGAGGGCGATGAAACCTTTGAACATCGAGATCTCCTATAATAAATCGGACTAAATATATCAAATATTGTAGCGTAACGGATCAAATTAGTAAACCAAGATGAAATATCGGGACGAATAGGCCCCTTTGAGGGAGATCTCCCGGAAGAAAAGGGGAATCGGAACGTCGGGGATAGGGAGAGGATCGGAGAGACGGATGTCTCGCTCGATCTCTTTGAGAATGCGCCGGGTAGTGTCGTTTTTGATTCCGAAACGGTGGAGGATCGTATAGGCGTCTTTGTGCTCCCCGCTGTATCGAAGTGCTTCTTTATCCAAAAAGAGGGAATTGCTGAGTTCTTCTTGCATCCTGCCGGTGACGAAACGGGCAGCATGGAGGGTTTGTTCGCGGATTTTGAGAATTCCCGTTACGACGATGGCGATGAGCATCACCGATACGAGGATTTCGATCAGTGTAAATGCCGGCCGTTTCAATAGTACGCTCCCGAATCATGTAGATCGATTTGCCGATCCTGCAGGTACGATTGCGCATCATCCAGGGTGGCGAATCGGCGAACCGCACCGAAATAGCTGGGGATGAAGTAGACTCCCTTCGGGCTTTTGAGAATCATCGTACTGGTGCTGCCGTTGGGATAGTAGCGGAAGCGGAGGCAAATGGCTTGATCCTTGAAACGTCCGAACTCGTATGCTTCGGTGTTGCCGCGCCGATCGAAACGAAACGCTTCTAGCGGAGGGAAGTGTACGCCGCTTTTTTGGATTGCGCCGTGCGCATCGCTGACGAAACATTCCGTGCAGTGTCGGATGCAGACGAGTTCTTTCCAGCTTGAAGCGGGCGGATCGAGCAATGTGCGGATCTGAAGGATCGGATCGTGTACTTGTCGCGCGATCGGCTTGCGGATCGTAGTGGCGATCAGAGCCGCCATGACCCCCAGCAAGACAATGACGATCAAAAGCTCCAAAAGGGTGAAGCCGTATTGTGTGAGAGGGCGCTTTATTTGTGGCATTTACTGTAGTAGATGTCGGCGTCTTCGCCTTGTCCTCCCTCTTTGCGGTCGGCACCGTAGCTGATCAGTTCAAAAGATCCGCCTTTTTTGAGATAGACGAAAGGTTGGCGCCACGAGTCTTTGGGGAGTTTTTCCAGATAGGGTTGGGAAGAATAGTTGGGATACTTATCCGGATCGGGATTGTGCAAAAGGGCCTGAAGCCCCTCTTCGGTTTCGGGGTAGGTGCCGTTGTCGAGTTTGAACATCTTGAGTGCCTGTGCCACACTTGCCATCTGGGTACAGACCAGATCCCGTTTAGCTTTTTCCCCCGCGCCGATGAGGTTGGGGGCGACAAACGCAGCGAGGATTCCGAGGATGAGGATAACGACCAGAAGTTCCAATAAACTGAACGCTTTTTTCATAGTATGGTCCACCTTTTCGTTCCAATTCAACTATAATATGCAAAATCTTATGGGAAGTGAGCTTTGAAACGGTTGAGAATGCGCAGCGGGGTCACTTTGTTGATCACTTTGTCGGTGATAGCGGCGATGATGGCTCTGGCGGCGTTGGCATTCGGCTATGTCGATCGTGCCCGAAGTGCTCAGCGGCACAAAAATGCCATGATTCAAGCCGATTTGTTGAAACAAAATCTCGTCGGCGCATTCAAAAAAGCGCTCGGTTCCCATCCGGGAAACGGGAAATTGAAACTTCTGTACACCACCCCACTTTCATTGAGCGACACAAAGGGGAAAATGGCGGTTTTTGCACAATGTCGCCCCTTGCTCGATCGGATACCCGTTACGTGGCTTTCCCGACGTTTTCGGGAAAAAGACCCCAGAAGGGGCGAACTGGCTCTGGAGGTCTTTTCCCGTATCGCCGATGCCGCTCGCATCCAGGATCCGCAAGAGTTGCTGGGGATGATTTGGATGCGTTTGGATTCGGAAGGGGAAGCACGGGGACTGCGCGCACCCGTTAAAGGGAAGGATGGTATAATCGATTCCAAAATATGGAGTGAAATTGTGGATGAATACCGTTGGGAACACGGAGATCCCCATGCATACGAAGCGCCCTGGGACGACGTGTTCGTTTTCGATCCGGCGGTCGCGTCCGCGAAACAGCTGGACAAAGAGTTTCTCTCCCCCCGATTGGTTTCGATTCTTTTTGACATCGATCCGATACTGGTGAAAGAGGGCTATACGATCGGAGATCTGAGCCGGTTTCTTTCCGACAACGGAGTCAACGAGCGGGAGTACGCCTGGCTCTTTGGCAAAAAGCCTCGCGCGCTGATGCAGTGTGAGGGGAGCTTTTCCCACGGAGCAGGCTCCGCTCGTTTCCGCTTCGATTACGTAGAAGGGAGGATCATCGACTTTGGCGTCGAAAAAGACTGAGACACCGTTGATCGCGTTGTACGCGTCGATGCCTCCCGTTTCGGAGGAAGGGACCTATGATCTCTTGCTTACTCCGGGCCTGTACATCATGCGCAAAGAGCCCTTGGGGGTTCGCTTTGTCCGACAGGCAAAAAAACTGGCCCCTTCGGTTTTGGACGATCGTGGCATCGGGGAAGGGTGGCGTACCGAAGTGTTTCGTGAAGGGGGCGCGTGGGTTTTTGTGGCGTACGATCCCCGGCGGATCGTGCAGTTGCTCCAAGAAAAGGGGCTCGATCCCCGGAAAGTACGAAAACTCTTCTTTGCCCAGCAAATCCCCGAGGCGTTTGAAAAACCGGTCCGTTTGGGGGACGGTAGCGCTCTGAAGACGGTGGACGGTACGGTGACGATCCTTCCCCCCGCATTGGCGGGAGAAGAGGGAGAGCCTTTTGCCCGCATACGTTCGGCACTTTCTGTGAAGCTTCCCACAAAAGGGTTCTCCTTTGCCGCGGGGGGATCGACGATCCGGATCGACCCGAAGGTGCTGCTACTGCTGTCGATCGCCGGAGGGATTTTCGCCCTATCGTGGATCGCCGAAGGGGTGAGTGACTGGAAACGGGCCGGTGCGATCGAAGCGCAGTTCATGCGTGCCACCGGCGGCGATCCGGTTTTGTCCGGTTCGCTGACCCGCAACAATCTCCTGGAAAAATACCGTTCGATCGATCGGCGCCAGCGCTCCATCCGGGAACTCCTCAAAGGGTTGTCACGCCTAAGCGGCAAAGATTCCAAGTTGCAAACGCTCCATGTGGATGAAAAGGGATATACGGTTCAGATGGAAATCTCCCCTTCCAAGAGGAGCAAGGTACAGAATTTGGCGAAAGATTTGGGATATGCCCCGCAGGTTTCCGGAAACCGGTTTGAGATGAAAGGGGAGTGGAAATGATGGGGCGGTATGGCAAAGAGTTCCTCGTGGCGGCATTGCTCTCGATCTTCGTCGGCGCATGGATCTTTCACCAATATGCCCATACGAAGCGTGAACGGGCGGAGCGGACAACCCGGCAGGAGATCGCACAAGTGCGTCAACTCCAAGAACTGCAAAAAGTTTGGAATTCCCGAGGAGTGGCAAAGAAACTAATGAGGGTCAAAGGGGCCGTATCGGCTTCGAAAGTCGAGCGTTTCGAACGAAAAGGCAATCGCTTGAAAGTTCGGATGAAAAACCTCGACCCCAAAGAGATCAATCGAGTCCTGAGCGCGATCGCATCGCTGCCGTTGCGTATCCGTACGCTCGATGTTCGACGAACGGGAGATCGATTTTCGTTGGAGTGCGCATGCGTGTGGTAATCAAAGCGGCGGTTTTGCTTGCAGCCGTATGGATCGGGGTAGTGGGATTCGCTCCCAAACGGCAGCTCTATTTTGCATTGGAGCACCGTTTGGACAACGAGGGGATCACTTTACACGAGGGGCGGATCGCGCCTAGCTTCGACGGGCTGGATATCCGGGATTTGGGGATTTTCTATGAGGGCCTGAAACTTGCTAAAGTCGGTGATGTGCGGATCTCTACGACACTCGTAAGCACGACATTGCACGCCCGAGGGGTGGAGCCCTCTACGGCACTGCCTTTGTCTGCGTCGCTTCGGATCGATCGCTTGACGGTACGGTACGTAATGTGGAAACCGTTTACGCTCACACTGGAAGGAAACGGAACGATCGGGCCCTTCGTCGGCCGGGTGGATCTGAAAAAACGGACGGTACGGATGAATTTTTCCGATCCCCAAGCGATCGGTCCGATCCGTCGGTACCTGAAACACGACTCCAAGAAGGGGTGGATCTATGAAAATACGTTCTGATTCTGCCTCCTATTGGATCCGTACCGCGCTGTGGGCGTTTGTCCTTCTCGCGCTAGCCAAAGGGATCTGGACGGTCGTGCGTTTGAGCCTCCTCCCTTCGGAGGGGGACGAACCGCCCACACATCGCCACGTTTCGGCGCTGTCGTATCGGATTACCGTCGCATCGGATCGTCCGCTCCCCAAAGCCCCGATCCGTCCCAAGCGTCCGGTGCTTCCCCGTTCGACGGTACGGGACTATCATCTTTTGGCGACCTATGTCGGATCCGATACCCGTTTGGCGGTGATCGAAAAGAGCGGTCACTCCCATGTGTTGCAAGAAGGGGAGAAAATCGGAGGATATACGTTAAAAGAAGTCCTGGACAAAGCGGCGGTGTTGGAGCGAAACGGAAAAGAGTATCGTATCGAAATGGACGAAAAACATGCCGCTGGCAGATCGCAAACCTCACGCCCGGCCGTGTCGGTGGCGATCCCGAGAGCAGTGTCCGATCGGCAAACGATACACAAGGAGGGGGATACGGTCGTGGTCCCCCGGACGAAAATTCGGGAATATTCGAAAAACATCGGTAAAATAACGAAAAATATCGGAATGATGCCCTATAGAAAGAACGGCAAACTTGCCGGATTCAAAGTGCGCTTTGTCCGGAGGGGGAGCGATTTTGAAAAACTGGGTTTGAGGCGGGGAGACGTGATCACGGAAGTCAACGGAGAACCTTTGGACAATTTCGAAACGCCGATGCGATTGCTTCGCTCGGCCGATACCCTCGACGATCTCATCATCAAAGTCGATCGAAACGGAAAAGAGATGGAGCTGGAATATGAAGTTCAATAAAATCGCGGCGGCGTTCCTGATGTGGGGAATGCTGCTATGGGCACAAGGGGGAGCGGACGATACGATCCGGCTCAATATTCGCAACATGGAGGTGCAAAAGTTTGTCGAAACGATCGGCAAACTGACGGGAAAAAACGTATTGATCAACGGAGAGCTCCGCGGTAAAATCAATTTTATCGGCAATCGTCCGATCAAACGCTCTGCTCTCTTTTCGCTGGCCAACTCGATCTTGGCAAGCAAAGGCTACGCGCTCATCGATCACGGCGATTTCATGGAAGTCGTCAAAGCCTCCGAAGCGGCGAGCATGGGATTGCCCGTCGACACCGACGTCAACGGCGAAACGATGAAAACGGTGCTCTTTCCCCTCAAAAATTCCAACGCCGCAATCATCCGTGCCAAAATCCGTCCCCTTTTGACCCGAAACGCGAAAGTGGTCTCTTTCAAAGAAAACAATGTCCTCGCCGTCACCGCCTACCCCAAAACCCTCCGATCGATCAAAAAGCTGATCGACGCCATCGAAAATGCCGGTCACAAAGGTTCGATGGTGATCAAGCTCAAACATGCAGGGGTCAAAGACGTATATGCCAACGCCGTGAGCATGGCCAAACAGCTTTTCCCCCAGACGATCCCCAGCGAAAAGGTAGGGGTGTTCAAGGATGAATCAAGCAACTCGATCATCCTCGTAGGGAAAAAACAAAACGTCGAAAAGATGGCCAAATACATCCACCAGCTCGACCGGGAAGGGGAAAGCGTCAGCCAGAAGCTCTATGTGATTCCGTTGCGGAACTCCAATGTGGAGGATATGGAAAAGATCCTCAGCCAGCTGGTCTCCCAGATGAACAACCTGGCGATACACAACTCTCGCGCAAAAGGAAAAAATACTCGACCGTCCAAAGCGATGGTCGTGGCCGACAAAGAGCGCAACGCACTTATCGTATTGGCCAACGGCGAACAATATCGCAACATTATGCAGGTGATCCGGCGCATCGACGTCGAAAAGCCTCAGGTCTATATCCGCGCGCGGGTCGTGGAGATCAACAGCAAGATGGCCCGGGAAATGGGAGCGAAATACGGCTTTGAGGGGGGAGCGATCACCGCCAACGGCCTTTTTACCATGAGCGGGAATTTCGGCGGGACCTCTTCCCTGCAGATTTCGCAAAATTTGCTGAGTTTCATCAGCTCCCAAAGCACCGATAGCAACGGAACGACCACGACGCAGCGCCCTTTTTCTTTTGGAAATGTTAAGGCACTGTTTTCTCTAGGGGTACAACTCAACCTCTACCAACAACTCGGAGCGGCCCACGTCCTGAGCGAACCGTCGATCCTGTGTACCAACAACGAAGAGTCGGAACTGTTCGTTGGGGAAACCCGATCGATCCTGACTAGTTCGGCTAGCGGAAACAACAAAGACGATCTGGTACGCAACAACTGGGAACGGGAAGATATCGGTCTGACGCTGAAGGTCAAACCCCGTCTTTCCAACCATGACAAAGTGGCGCTGACGATCAATGCCATCATCGAAGACGTGGACGATAGCAGCGGCTACAACAGTCCCACTCCGACGACATATAAACGGAAGGTGACCACCAACGCCATCGTTCGCAACGGTCAGACGGTGATTTTGGGCGGGTTGATCAAAAATATCACCGGAAAAGTCAACAACAAAATTCCAATCCTCGGGGACATTCCGATCATCGGACGGCTCTTTCAGGACGAGGGGAAGGCCAACCGGAAAGTGGAACTTGTCATTTACCTGACTCCGTACATTGTGCGTCACAGCCGAGATCTCACCCGTTTGCGGAAATTTTTGGCTGAATTGGACGGTATTTCCAAACGATACGCCGATTTCATCCGGGAGAAAAAAGGGATTCCCTCACGAGCACAAAGTCACAGCGCTCAAGAGGGGGCACGTAGCGGAGTGCGTCCGGTGCGACGAAACGGTACGCACAGAGGAAACCGCGCCCTGGATCTGCTCCGATCCCACCCCTAAAGGTTGACGATGCTGAAGATCCCCCGACTCGAACAGGTCGACTTGGAGCCGTATTGGAGTGAGGAGATCGATCACAAAACGGCGATGCAGCATTTTCTCCTTTTCGCCGAGGAGGAGGGAGAGCATGTGGCGATCCTTCACCCGGAGCATATCGCGGAAGGGTTGAACTTTTTGGCCCACCTGGGGCTTGATTTCCCTGTTTACACGGTGGATGAGGAGAGTTACGAACGGCTCCGAAACAAGTTCCTCGAGCTTCAAAGCAGTAGCGCTTTTGAGGAGGTCGAAAGCGCTTCCGAAGAGCTGATCGAAGCCGAATCGGAGTTGCTGGAGTTCATCCAGAACGCTCAGGATCTCCTCTCGGACGAAACCTCCGCTCCGATCATCAAACTGGTCAACTCCCTCTTTTTCCAGGCGCTCAAAAAAGGGGCCAGCGACATCCATATCGAATCCCACGAACGGCGGGGAGAGGTACGCTTCCGGATCGACGGAGCGCTCAAAAAACACATCGACCTGGACCGACGGATTACGACCCTGGTGATCAACCGGATCAAAGTGATCTCCAATCTCGACATCTCCGAAAAACGCCTCCCCCAAGACGGCCGGACCCAAATTAGTATCTCCGGAAAAGTGCTCGACGTTCGGGTATCGGTCCTGCCTACTTATCATGGAGAGCGGGTGGTGATGCGGATCCTGATGCAAAGCGAGCACATTCCCACCCTCGAGGAGCTCGGCTTCGCGCACGACATCACGCAAGCGTTTTACCGCCTCCTGACCCATTCACACGGGATGATTCTCGTCACCGGTCCCACCGGATCGGGAAAATCGACGACGCTGCATGCATTCATGCAATACGTGGCCTCTCCCGATATCAACATCATCACGATCGAAGATCCGGTGGAGTACAACGCCGACAACATCAACCAGATCCAGGTCAACGAAAAAGCGGGACTGACGTTCGCGTCAGGTCTGCGCTCGATCCTCCGTCAGGACCCGGACGTGGTGATGGTGGGGGAGATCCGTGACGCCGAAACGGCCCAGATCGCCGTCCAGGCGGCATTGACGGGGCATCTGATGTTTTCGACGTTACACACCAACGACGCCACCTCTGCATTTACCCGTCTGATGGACATGGGGATCGAGAGCTACCTCCTCTCCTCCACATTGTTGGGAATTCTGGCCCAACGCCTGGCACGGAAACTCTGCCCCCAGTGTAAACGTCCCGTGACAATCGATGCGGAAAAAATGGCCGAGGCGCATCTCGATCCGTCTCGGACCTATTACGGAGCCCAAGGATGCAGCGCCTGCGACTTCACCGGATACAAAGGGCGCCAGGCGGTGGGAGAGCTCTTCGTGATCGACGACGAAGTCAAACGGCTCATCCATCAAGGCCTCAACGACCACGAGATCCGGGAGCGGATGAAACAGCGAGGAATGAAGACGATCTCCGACCGACTCCGTGAGATGCTCGAAGCGGGCCTGACCAGCTACGAAGAGGCCCTGCGCGTCGGTCTGATGGACGGATGATGCGCTCCTTACGACCCGCATTCACCCTCATTGAGGTGCTGATCTCGGTGGCGCTGCTCTCGCTGGTCCTCCTAGGGCTGTACAAAAGTCTCGACATCCAACGTTCTGCCAATCGTCATCTACGGGACTATATCCAAAAAGCTCTCTCCCGGGATCGCGGTGTGATGGTGCTCTTCCGGGATTTGATGATGAGCGACGGGAACCTCACGATCAAAAAAGGGGAGTTTGACCGGCTTTGCATCGGAGCGACGGAGAATTCTTTGTATGATCTTCCCGCGCCCAAGGTATGCTGGCTCGTTCTCAAAGAGGGAAATGTGCTGATCCGCATCGAAGGGGGGAATTTTCGTCTTCCCCTGCGCTATGACGATCAGGTAGCACTCGATCGGGTCATGGGAGGGATGGAACTTTTTGATCTGTATTGGAAAGGAGATGAACTCCTCGTCGCGCTCAAAGCCAAAAATGCCAAACCGTATGCCTTTTTGATGCATGGTTTGACGAAGCCGCCCAAGCCCAAGAAAAAAAAGCGTCCCATCCGTTCGCACCGACCTACACATCTTCGCCATGGAGGACCGGCAGTTCCATTGCATCCCGTCGGAGGGGCGCATCTGCCGGGAAGACACAAATAATACCAAGGAGGGGCCATGTCCAGTGACACCAAAGCGATCTACGAAAAAGCCGGACTGTTCTATCTGGGAAAAGATGTCGACAAAGAGACCTTCGAGCCTACCGACATACTGACCCTGCTCAAGAACAAAAACTTTACGACCCACGCTGCGATCATCGGGATGACCGGCAGCGGGAAGACGGGGTTGGGGATCGGGATTCTCGAAGAGGCGGCAATCGACAACATCCCCGCCATCGTCATCGACCCCAAAGGGGACATGGGGGATCTGTGCCTCACCGATCCCCAGTTCCGCCCCGAGCGTTTCGAGCCGTGGGTGGCCGACGAGGCGCGGGCCAAAGGGGTCGATCCCGCCGAATACGCCCGTTCGGTGGCGCAGACCTGGAAAGAGGGGATCGAGAGCTGGGATCAGGATGCCGGACGGGTCGAACGCTTCGCCCGGGTCGCCAAAACCATCTACACCCCCGGCAGCCAGGCGGGGGTGTCGGTCAACCTCCTCGGATCCCTCGACGCACCTCCGGAGGCGATCATGCAAAACGCCGACGATTTCGCCGCCTATCTCAAAAGCACCGCCTCTTCGCTTCTAGCGTTGATGGGGATCGAGGCCGACCCGCTGGAATCCAGGGAGTTCATCCTCCTCTCCCAGATCCTCAGCCGCGCCTGGGGCAAAGGGGAGTCGCTCTCGATCGAGACGCTGGTGGGGCGGATCCTCAAGCCCCCTTTCGCCAAGGTGGGGGTTCTCCCGCTGGAGAGCTTCTATCCCGAAAAGGAGCGCTTCGGCTTCGCCAACCGTTTCAACGCGCTGCTCGCTTCGCCGGGATTCGTCAACTGGCTCACCGGCGAGCCGCTCGAGATCGACCGGCTCCTCTACGACGCCGAGGGGAAAGCCAAGATTTCGATCTTCACGATCTCTCATCTGAGCGAAGAGGAGCGGATGTTCTTTGTCACGTTGCTGCTCAACCGACTCATCGCCTGGATGCGCCGCCAAAGTGGGGCGAGCCGTCTGCGGGCCCTGCTGTACATGGATGAGATCTACGGATTTTTCCCCCCGGTGAAAAATCCCCCCTCCAAAGAGCCGATGATCACCCTGCTCAAACAGGCCCGTGCCTACGGATTGGGGGTGGTGCTGAGTACCCAGAACCCGGTCGATTTGGATTACAAGGGGCTCTCCAACATCGGAACCTGGTTCATCGGAAGGCTCCAGACCACCCAGGATATCGAGCGGGTGATCGACGGGCTGGGGGGGAAGGTGGGTTCCCAGTTCGAACGCAAAGAGATCGCCACCCTCCTGGCCAATCTGAAAAAACGGGTCTTTTTCCTCAAAAGCGCCCATCTGGACGATATCCGACTCTTCGGGACAAGGTGGGTGCTGAGCTATCTCAAGGGGCCGCTGAGCAAGGAGGAGATTTCCAACCTCATGGCCTCCCAAAAAGCCTCCGTTACCCGGCAGGCCGTTTCCGCGGCTTCCCCATCGGTATCGGGGGAATGCGAAGCGTTGCCGGTACTCGATCCTTCGATTCTCCAGCGGTTCGAACCCGAGCCAACGGGGCGCAACCGCTTCCGTCCTACCCTCGCTGCCCGTGCCAAAGTGGGCTATCACGACCAGCGCCGGGGGATCGACCGGGTCGAAGAGCTCTGCACCATACTGGATCTGGAGGGGTGCGAGGACGCCGACTGGGATCGGGCCGAGGAGGAGGATCTGGCTTTCGAACGCTTCCCGGCCACGGCTCCCGAAGGGGCGTGCGGCAGGGCGGTGCCCCCGTTCGTCGTCGCAGACCGGGGGCTTACCGGGGCCGCATCGGCGTTGCGGGAGCATCTCTATCGGGAGCGGCGCCTGGCGATGTTCCGATGTCGGAAACTGAAGCTGGAATCGGAGCCCGGGGAGGACGAGGGGACTTTCCGGGCCCGGGTGGAAGACCGGATCCGAGAGCTCAATGAAGAGGCCCTCGAGGAGCTCAAGGAGCGATACGCCAAAAAGGAGGCGCGTCTCGAGGAACGCCTCAAACGGGCGATGGATCGGGTAGAAAAAGAAAAATCGGATCAGGCGAGTTCCATCATTAGCGTCGGAGCTTCGATCCTCTCGGCGCTGTTTGGGGGGCGGGGGCCTTCGGCGAGCAAGATCGGCACCGCGATCAATCGGGGCGGGAGAGTCCTACGGGAGCGGGGGGATCTGAGCCGTGCCCAGCAGCGACTGGAGGAGATCCGGGATCAGATCGAGGCCCTCGAAGAGGAG
>JALWKO010000022.1 GCA_027081405.1 Campylobacteraceae bacterium
CCCTTGCCCCCGCCGATCCCCAGCCCCGTGAGGGCGTTTTTGAAGATCTGCTCGAAGCCCAGGAACTTGACGATCCCCAGCGTGACGGTGGGGTGGAACCGGAGCCCTCCCTTGTAGGGTCCCAGGGCTGAGTTGAACTGGACCCGGTATCCCAGGTTGGTCCGCACCTTCCCCGAATCGTCCACCCAGGTGACTTTGAAGATGATCGAGCGCTCTGGGAGCACCAGTCGTTCGAGGATGCTGTGTTCGTAGTATTTTTTCTCCTCGCTCAGCAGCGGGATCAGGGAGTGAAACACCTCCGTGGCCGCCTGATAGAACTCCTCCTGCCCCGGTGAACAGCGGCGGATGTCCTCCAGTACCGACTCGACGTAGTCCTTGGCGTCCATGGAGATCCTTTCAGGGGAGTTCAAGCAGGATGCGGGCCGCCTCTTTGGCGTGATAGCTGATGATGATGTCGGCTCCGGCCCGCTTGAAGCTCAGCAGCGTCTCCATCATCACCCGTTCGTAGTCGATGACCCCCGCTTTGGCGGCCATTTTGAGCATGGAGTATTCGCCGCTGACGTTGTAGACCGCCAGGGGAAGCAGACTCGCTTCGCGGATGTCCCGGATGATGTCCAGGTAGGCCAGCGCCGGTTTGACCATCAGGATGTCGGCCCCCTCTTTTTCGTCTTCGAGGGATTCGAGGATCGCTTCGCGGCGGTTGGCGGGGTTCATCTGGTAGCTGCGACGGTCGCCGAAGCTGGGGGCGCTTTCGGCCACGTCTCGGAACGGGCCGTACCAGGAGCTGGCGAATTTGGTCGAATAGCTCATGATCGGGATATGGGCGTAGCCCGCCTCGTCCAGGGCGCTCCGGATCGCCGTGATCATCCCGTCCATCATCCCGCTGGGGGCGATCATGTCGGCCCCGGCTTTGGCGTGGATCACCGCCTGTTTGCCGAGATTCACCAGCGTTAGGTCGTTGTCCACAGTCTCCAGAACCGGGTCGAGGATCCCGCAGTGGCCATGGTCGGTGTATTCGCAAAAGCACAAATCGGTGACGACGAAAAGATCGGGATGGGTTTTTTTGATCTGCCGCAGCGCGGTGGCGATGATCCCGTGTTCGCACAGGGCGTCCGAACCGACGCTGTCTTTGGTCTCCGGGATCCCGAAAAGGATCACGCTGCGGATCCCCAGCTCCTTGAGGGTTTCGCACTCCCGGACGATCTCGTCGACGCTCATCTGGAAGACTCCGGGCATCGAGGCGACTTCGTTGCGGATCCCTTCGCCGCCGCGGACGAACAGGGGATAGATGAAGTCATCAACACTCAGCCGGGTCTCCTGCAGAAGATCACGCAGTACGGGGGAGAGGCGCTTTCGCCGGAATCGGGTGAACATCGGTTTTTCCTTTCGCGTGAAAGTGGGTCTGCCTATTGTACTGTGTCCTTGCCAAAAAGACGATCATCGGGCCCGGAAACTTCTCCGATTTACGAGAGGATGAGACGGAGTCGCCGTGCGGATAGAAATCCGATGACCCCCATAGAGCATTCGGGAGCTTCGTCAATCCACGCCGGTGCTATAATGACGCCATGAAAACGATCGAGATTTCCGAAACTGCCACCCTCCCCACCCGATACGGAACCTTCCGGATCCAGGCGTTCAAGGAGGGGTGCCGCGAACACCTGGCGCTCTTTACCGATCCGCTCCCCGAGACCCCCCTGGTGCGGGTCCATTCCGAGTGCCTCACCGGAGATGCTCTGGGATCGCTCAAATGTGACTGCGGCCAGCAGCTCGATGCGGCGCTGGAGCTCATCGCCCGGGAAGGGGGGGTGCTGATCTACCACCGCCAGGAGGGGCGCAACATCGGGCTGCTCAACAAAGTCAACGCCTATGCCCTGCAGGATCGGGGCTACGACACGGTGGCGGCCAACCACCAGCTCGGTTTCGCCGCCGACGAGCGGACCTACGAAATCGTCGAAACCATTCTGGAACACTTCGGGATCACGACGCTGCGGCTTCTGACCAACAACCCCAAAAAGATCGAATCGCTCAAAGGGATCGAGATCGTCGAGCGGGTCCCCCTCATCATCGAACCCAATCCCCACAACGAAGCCTATTTGCGGACCAAAAAGGAGCAGATGGGGCATTTGCTTTGAGTGCGATGCACTCGAAGCAAGAGTGAGGAGTGAGGAGTGAGGAGTGAGGAGTCTTTTCAAAAACTTCTTCGAGTGAAGTTGGATGAAGCCGGTCTGGGGTATGACGAAACACTTCCGGAGCGGTTGGGGCGGTTCGGGGAGTTGTTGCGGGAGTGGAACACCGTTCACAATCTGACGGCCGACGCGTCGCCGGAAGCAGTGGTCGCCAATATTGTGGATTCGCTCTATCCGTTGACCTTCGTCGAACAACCCGATTCGCTCCTGGACGTGGGGACGGGGGCCGGTTTTCCGGGTCTGATCCTGGCGGCGGCGTGGCCCGAGGTCCCTGCGGTACTGTGCGAGCCGCGGGCCAAACGGGCCGCGTTTTTGCGTCTGGCGGCGCTGGAGATGGGTCTGTACGCGGTGGAGGTGGCCCGTGTACGGGTCGAATCCCTCGATCATTCGCCTTTCGGGCTCATCAGCTCCCGGGCGGTGGCCGACGCGGCGACGCTGCTGGAGCTCACCGCCCGTCTGCGTCGGGACGATACCCGCTTGCTCCTCTACAAAGGGGAGCGGGCCGAGGAGGAGAGTCGGTATCTGACCGATAGGTGCCGGAGCGAAATTCGCCGTCGAGGCAAGAGGCAATATCTCCTGGTGGAATGTTCCTTGTAAAACTCCTCTCATTTTCCCATTTATGCCCCGTATACAGGGGAACTTTCCCTATCCTGTGCTATGATTGGAGCAGGTACAATCCTGACAGAAAAGGGAACGTGATGACGCGACGCGAAGATTCGGATTTCGATCATTTCAAGGCACTATTGTTGGAACAAAAAGCGCGACTTGAAAAGGAGCTCGAGGGAGTGGACGAAGAGACCCGGGAACTCGACGAGGCGGCCGATACGGCTGATGATACGGGGGACGTTTCGGTGTTGGATGCCCAAAACGCCGTCGACCAGACCCAGATCCGACGGATTCGGGCAGAATTGGATGAGGTGGAGGCGGCGCTGAAACGGATCGAGGAGGGGACTTACGGGATCTGCGAAAAGATCGGCAAGCCGATCCCGGTCGAGCGGCTCGAAGCCAACCCCGCCGCCCGGACGCTGGTTGAAACGGAGTGAATCGCAGATGCTGTTCAAACTGATCGTCGTCGGTGCGGTGCTGTATGGGCTGTACCGATTGGCCGGTGGTACGCTACTGCCGAAGAAACCGAAAAACCAGCCTGAAGAGACGAACGACGACGGCGATACCCTCGTGGAGTGCAAAACATGCGGTACTTACGTGGTGAAAAAAGAGGCGTTGTTCTACAAAGGGGAGTGGTATTGCTCCAGAGAGTGCCTCCCCTGATAACGTTTGTATGAGGAGAAGAAACGATGTTGATTTTTGGACACGAATGGATCGAATCCCCCCGATTCGTCAAAGTGTTTTCGGTTGCAGACATCGGGAAAACCCGTCCCGAAGATATCTTGTTGCTCGAGCCCCTCAACGTGTCGCTGGAGTTGGCGCGCCATTGCAGAGACAACGATCTGACGTTCGCCGTGACGGTCAACAGCATTCGTGACGCGATTTTCGTCAACGCTATCGGGGCCGACTTTATCGTCAGCGAGCACGAATTGGCCATCACGATCCAGAAAATCGCTGACGATTATCTTTTCGATTCGAAAGTGCTCGTCCTGATCGAAGACGAAAAAAAGATCGACAATATGGTCCGTTTCACGATCGACGGGGTGATTTTCCCCCGAGCCATCGTTCAGCCGTGAAATCTGCCGTGTCCTTTCCCCTCACCTATACGCTCATCGGGTTGAATCTCCTGGGCTATACGGTCGAGGGGATATTGGGTGGCAGATGGATGGCTCAAACTCCCGATCTTCTCGCGGCTCTTGGCGGTGTCTGGCCTCCGGCGGTGCTCTATGGAGGGGAGTGGTGGCGCCTGTTTACGGCGATGTTTCTGCATGGAGGATTGGAACATTTGGCACTCAATATGTTCTCTCTTCTCATCGTGGGGCGGATCGTGGAGAGTTTTTTCGTACGCTGGGAATATCTATTGCTCTATCTTCTCTCCGGTTTTATCGGATTCGTCGCTTCGATGATGATGCATCCCCAATCGGTGGCGATCGGGGCAAGCGGTGCGATTTTTGGGATTTTCGGTGCGATCGTGGGATTTGTCCTCTTCCATCGGAAGGTGATGGGAGATCGATTTGGCGAAGTGATGCGGGAATTCGGGATCGTGTTATTGATCAACCTGATTTTCGGCCTGGCCGTCCCCTCGATCGATATGAGCGCTCACGTGGCGGGATTTTTGGTCGGTTTGCTCGGCGGATATTTGGCGATTGGTGCCAGATGGGCATTTGTGTTGTATTGTGTAGTCCTGGGGATCGGATCGACTTTGTGGATCGAATGGATGCGAGACCACCTGATCAAACTCATTGGAACATAACAAAAGACGGAAACGATGAAAAAACACACCAAAATCTTGGCGACGGTGGGTCCCGCCTCTCAGTCGGTGGAGACCCTCAAGGAGATGCTCCGCGCGGGGGCCAACCTTTTCCGGCTCAATTTCAGCCACGGAGACTATGCCTACCACGAAAAGTCGCTGGCCAATATCCGAAAAGCGGCTGACGAACTGGGGATCTACGTAGGGGTGCTCCAGGATATCAGCGGCCCCAAGGTGCGTATCGGCAAGCTGGAAAAAGACGTGATTCTGGAGCCGGGAGACCGGATCGAGTTTGTCCGTGACGAGATCGTGGGGCGCTTCGTCGAGCCCCACCGCCTGGTGGTGAGCCTCAACCACCCGGAACTGCTGGACAAAGTGGGTACGGGGGAGCTCATTTACCTCTACGACGGGACGATCTGCACCCGGGTCGTCCAGACCGGAGAGCGGATCGTCACCGAGGTGCTCAGCGGCGGGATGCTCTCTTCCCGCAAAGGGGTCAATTTCCCCAATACCCGCCTCGATCTGGAGGTCCTCACCGAAAAGGACCGCTCCGACATCGCCTGGGGGGTCGAACACGGAGTCGATTTCATGGCGATCAGTTTTGTCCAGAAAGCCTCCGACATCGAAACGGCCCGGGAGGTGATCCGCGCGGCGGGTGGGGATCAGGCGGTGATCGCCAAGATCGAGAAATTCGACGCGGTGGAGAATTTCGAGGAGATCCTAGCCGTGAGCGACGGGGTGATGGTGGCCCGGGGGGATCTGGGGATCGAGATCCCCTATTATCGCGTCCCCGAGGTGCAAAAAAACCTCATACGAAAATCCAACGAAGCCTCCAAACCGGTGATCACAGCCACCCAGATGCTGCTGAGCATGACCCACTCCGAACGGGCGACCCGGGCCGAGATCAGCGACGTGGCCAATGCGGTGCTGGACGGTTCGGACTGTCTGATGCTTTCGGAAGAGAGTGCGATCGGAGAGTACCCTGTCGAAGCGGTGCAAACCATGAGTGCGACGATCCGGGAAGCCGAAGCGATCTACCCCTGCTACCGCATCCGGGAATTTCCCTATCTGGATGAAATGGACGTGATCGACGAATCGGCGGTCAATCTGGTACAAAATATCGACGCGGCGGCGCTCCTGGCGATCACCACATCGGGGGAATCGGCGCGCAAACTCTCCCGCTACCGTCCCCGCAATCCGATCTATGCCGTCGCCCACGATGAGAAAATCGCCCGGAGACTGACGCTCGTGTGGGGGGTGGCGCCGGTTTTCGTATCCAAAAAAGAGAGTGCGCGGCAGATGATGCTCGACATCATCCGACGGGGGCTCGAAAAAGGGGTGCTCCGAAGGGAATGTAACTACGTCCTCACCGCCGGCGATCCGCCGGGAGTCCCCGGAACCACCAACATCATCCGGATCCTTCGACGCAAAGAGCTGGAGCATTTCGCCAAAATGGCCGAAGAACGCCCGGAACTCCCCGATTGGGAGTGAAAGGAGTAATCTCCACGACTTTCTTTTTCAAATATTGAGGTCGAGACAAGTGACGTTATAATAAATCAAACATTTTCCAAACGTGCCACTTGTATGCGTCATCCGCATCAAGCCCTATGCCATCGAAACGGGAACGTTGATCGAATTTATTGAAGATTGTTCGCAATTTCGTTAAATAGAACAAAATCTTTCTTTATATTGATTAATTTAAGGCTATTTATTATAAAGTCCGTTTCGGGACCGCAGATCATCTTTCCGTCCCGATTGACAATGGATTGATACTTTCCCGATTCAGGAATCGACGGCAAAGATGCGGCGATCGAGTACATTTTGAAGGAGAGTGGATGGGCACGCGCACTAAAGAACTGCTTCGGTTTGGAGGCTTGTTAGGGTTGATGGGAAGTTTAGCCTTTGGTGGAATCACCGGTGAACTGGCTACAATAATTGGTACAAAGACTTTTTCGTCAAGAAGGGGTGAAAGATGCCAAGAGGCGGACGGGTTAAACAGTATCCGGAGGATTTGAAACAGACAGCGATCGAGATGGCGCTGCA
>JALWKO010000023.1 GCA_027081405.1 Campylobacteraceae bacterium
GTAGAACCGGCTCTCGCTTCGGTGCTCCAGATAATATCTCCCCAGCGGCGTATCCCGATCGACGAACCCCACGATGACCCAGCCGCCGGGGCGCAGTATCCTCCAGATCTCCCGCAGCGCTTTTGGGGGGTCGTCCACGAAACAGATCGTCGTCACCATCAAGGCGAAATCGACACTCTCGTCCGGCAGCGGAATCTCCTCAGCGGTACCGGGGATCACTTCGAGCCCTTTCTCCCTCGCCACCTCGGCCATTTTCGCGGAAGGTTCGATCCCCTTATCGATCCCGAGTGGCAGAGCGAAACGCCCCGTCCCGATCCCGATCTCCACCCCGTCGGCAAAAGGGGGCAACAACTGTCGGACCGCCTCAATCTCCCAGCGGTAGAGTTCACGATGCTCCTCGAACCACGCCTCGTATCGGTCCGTATAGTTTTCGAAGGGTTCGATTTTCGCCATGGTTCCCTCTTTGCTCAACCCTCAGCGCATGACGTGCAGCACGCTCATTCCGGTATCTCGGGAGCCTCGATCCGTTCTCCCATCCGGACGTACTTCGGACCCGCACGCCCGATCAGATCGCATTCGAGATAGTGGCGCTCCGGATTGACGATACGATCATCGTCGATATATTGCCGCTCGATCCGGAGGATCAGGGGACGGGTCTTGCTCCCGGGCAGATCCACCTCCTGCATCAGGGTACAGGCGAATGCCGAGGGGGCCCCTTCCACCATCGAGGGGAACCCCTCGAAGACCTGCGCCGTCGGGATCCCGAAACGCTCCGCTTCACTTTGGGCATGTGGAAGCGCCTGTGAACTGTAGTGCATCGGTTCGAGCAGATCCTCCGAAACCAGACAGAGGGTGCATCGACCGGTTTTGCGCAGATTGGCCAGGGTGTCTTTGGGGGTGCCGTCACTTTTGTGCCCCACCGAGACGATCAGGGTTGGCGGTTCGGACGAAAGGGGAGTGAAATAGCTGAAAGGTGCCAGGTTGAGCACCCCGTTGTCCTCGGTGGCGATCCAGGCGATGGGCCGGGGGACCACACACTGAGCCATCAGTTTGTACCGGTCGGTCGGGACGAGTTGGGAATAGTCGAGGATCATCGTTGCTCCTTTTGGATGGACACTTTGAAAATGGTATCATAGTTCAAAGGAACGGAGATGGCGGAAAAACTGCAACGGATGCTCGAAATCGATCTGACCGATCCCATCAACCTCATTCCGGTGCTGATGGTTCTGGCCATCGCTTTGTATTTCATCGCGATCTTCGCCGACCGGCCGCCCGAGTGAGCGAAGCGTCACGAGCGTCGCATCATTTCTCCCGGACGTACATGATCGAATTGTTGTTTTCGAACTTACTCTCGAGGAAAGGGATGTTGCGCAGCAGGGCCCCGAGTTTTTCGTAGCCGTAGTTGAGGGGGCTGAAAGCGGAGTTGTTGCTCAGGTACTGCCCTAGATCCGAAACATTGACCCAACCGTCTTCCCCTGCGGTTTTTCGTAGCCCCGTCAAAAGCAGATCGATGAACTCCTCATCTTCCAACACTGCATCGATTTTGCTCTCGGTCTCTGAAGGGGTACTTTTTCTGCCCCGTTTTCTGCGGACCACCTCTTCGGTACGGGATTTGGACCTTTTCTCCTCTTTCTCCAGATTTTCAGTGTAAATGAACTGGCTGCAGGAGTTGATGAAGGCTTTGGGAGTTTTTTTCTCCCCGAAGCCGTAAACCGTCAGGCCGTTGGACATGAGACGCTGCGCGAGAGGGGTGAAATCGCTGTCGCTCGTCACCAGGGCGAAGGCGTCCAGATCCCGGGTGTACATCAGGTCCATCGCATCGATCACCATGGCGATGTCGGTGGCGTTTTTGCCCCGTGTGTAGTCGAACTGCTGGATCGGTTTGATCGAGTGCTCGAGCAGCCTGTCCATCCAGGGGGTCAGCTGGGGATTGTTCCAGTTGCCGTACGCCTGCCGGACGATCACCTCTCCATACTTGGAAAGTTCTTTGAGAACCCCTTTGATGGCATAGGGAGAAGCGTTGTCACAGTCGATCAACATCGCGATGTGGCGTTTTTCTTGCATGGGTTCCTTTGCAATTTTTTGGTTATCATCGCACCGGGTCTCGCTCTCTCCTTATATGGAGGGAGTTTCTTGGTACGGTAATTTTTTCTACGCATAGTATACCTTGAGAGGAAGTCATGGCACAGAGTGATTATGAAAAGTGGGAGCGAAAATACGCCGAGCGACCCGAATTGCTCTCCCCGCGCCCGCCCAGCGCTCTGCTCGTACGCCACGCGGGATCGGGGGTGGGGAGACGGGCCCTCGACGTCGCCTGCGGCACCGGACGCAACGCGCTGTGGCTGGCCGACAACGGTTGGCGAGTCGAAACGGCGGACATCTCCCCCACCGCCCTGGAGATTCTACGCAGCGAAGCGCAACGCAAAGGGCTCGAGACGATCCGGACGCTTTGCGTCGATCTGGACCGTTTCACTCCGGAACGTAGCTACGATCTGATCGTGATGACCAATTACCTCGATCGCACCCTCCTACCTCGACTGATCGCAGCGCTCACCCCCGGAGGGATCGCGGTGGTGGAAACCTATATGAAGCATCCAGCCAACGAAAAAACGGGCAATCCCGACTATCTGCTCGATCCGGGTGAACTGCCCGGATATTTCGGCACGGGATTCGAAATCCTCGAATACGGAGAGTATCCCAACGAAAACTGGGAGATCCACCGGATGTACAAAGCCGGGATCGCAGCCCGCAGATTTCCTGCTGTGCTGTAATGAAAAAAAGAGGAGGCATACGATGAAACGATGGATCGTCATCGCGGCTCTGAGCGCTTCGAGTCTTTTGTTCACGAACGGTTGTACGCCGGTTTCCGGCGCGGCGGTGGGAGCCGCGGCCGGAGCGGCGATCGGACACAACGTCAGCCATCACCATCGAGTGCGTAACTCCGCAGTCGGCGCCGCAGCGGGAAGCTAATCGGTACAAAACGCCAGCAGCGCCGCCGTCACGGCGACGTTGAGCGATTCTACGCCCCGGTTCATCGGGATCGAAATCGATGCGTCCCCAAGCGCTGCGATCTCGGGGCTGACCCCCTCGCTCTCGTTTCCCAGCACGAATATCGTACGATCGGCCAGTTCTGCCTCCCGATAGTCACACGCCGCATGGGAATCAAGCGTATAGATCCGGCTCCCTGCCTCCCGGAAGCGGCGCAGACTCTCCGCCAGTGAATCCACCCGGAGAATGGGGAGTTTGAAAAGGGTCCCCGCGCTTGCCTTGATCGTCAGCGGCGAAACGAGCGGAGCGTTGCCTTTGCCCACCAGCAGCAACGCGTCGATCGACCCGGCGGCACACGAGCGGATGATCATCCCCACGTTCTGGGGGTTCGTCACCCGATCCAACGCGACGATCCGGAAACGCTCCCGGCTTTGGAGAAACGCGTCGATTTCGAGGAGATTCTCCGCCACGATGTCCAGCGCCACCCCCTGATCCTGCCGGGCGTTTTTGGAGATGCGCGAAAGGGCTTTCTTTTCGTGGTAGCGGATCTCCACCCCCCGCTTCCGGGCCCACTCCTCCATCTGCCGCAGCTCTTTGGAAGGGCGGTTGCTCGTGGCCATATGGAGACGGAAAATCTGCAGATCGGGATCCCGGAGCGCCTCCAGGACCGGCTTGCGCCCGTAGATGGTCAGGAGCCTGGGTGGAAGTGTCAAGTCACAGGAACCAAATTTGGAGGATTTTTCAGAACGCATCGGACATCTTATCGTTATCGACAATCATCTTCCATTCTCCATCCTCCATCCTCAATCTTCAATCACCCTTCCCCGTTCCAAGCAATATGGGGTTTGCCGTTTTCGTCGAATTCCACGGCGGGCATCCCCATGATGTTGAATCCGCCGTCGACGTAGTGGATCTCTCCGGTGACGGCGCTGGAGAGGTCGCTGAGCAGATACATCCCGCTGTTTCCCACCTCTTCGATCGTGACGTTGCGGCGCAGCGGGGAGTGGGCGGCGTTCCATTTGAGCATGAACGAAAAATCTCCGATCCCCGCGGCGGCGAGGGTTTTGATCGGGCCGGCGCTGATGGCGTTGACCCGGATCCCGTCGCGTCCCAGATCCTCGGCCAGATACCGCACGCTCGTCTCCAGCGCCGCTTTGGCGACCCCCATGAGATTGTAGTTGGGGATGTATTTGACCCCGCCGTAGTAGCTCAGCGTCAGGATCGATCCCCCTTCGTTCATGATGGGACGCAGTTCCCGGGCCAGTTCGATGAGGGAGTAGACCGAGATCTCCATGGCGACGTTGAACGCCTCCTTGGGGATGTCGGTGAAATGGCCGCTGAGCCCCTCTTTGGGGGCGAAAGCGATCGAGTGGACGAAAAAGTCGATCGTCCCGAAATCCCGCTCCAGCGATTCCCGCAGAGCCCGGATCTCCTCGGGACGGCTCACGTCGCAGGGGTAGAGCCTCCCGTCGCACCCCAGCTCTTCGGCGATGGGGGCGAGTTTGCGCTCGAAACGCTCGTTGAGATAGGTGATCGCCAGTTCGGCCCCTTCCCGACGGCACGCCTGCGCGATCCCGTAGGCGATCGATTTTTTGTTGGCGATCCCCAGGATCACCCCTTTTTTCCCTTTCATGAACATCTCGACGATCCTTCTGCGATAAAATTTCGGTATTTTAGCACGGAGTCGTTTTGACATTGCCAAGGAGCCCGTATGTACCGTAACGCCGACGACGTATTGATCCTCTCCACCGGAGGGACCTTCAACAAATACTACGACCCGATCACCGGGGAGCTGAAAGTCGATCCGGAGGCGGACGCGGTGCGCCGGATCGTCCGGGCGATGCGGATCGATCCCGAGATCGTCTGTATCGTGGGCAAGGACAGTCTGGAGATGGACGATTCGGACCGGGAAGCGATCCTACAGGCGGTACGCGACAGTTCCAAACAGCGGATCGTGATCGTCCACGGCACCGATACGATGGAGCGCAGCGCGGCCTATCTGGATGGGAAGGTAGGGGACAAACGGGTGATCTTCGCCGGCGCCATGGTCCCCTACTCCATCGACCCCGTCGAAGCAACCGCCAATCTCGCCTTCGCCTTGGCCGCGGCGCTCGCTGCCGACGCACCCGGCGTCCATCTGGCGATGCACGGTCAGCTCGCCACGGCGGGCCGTTTGCGCAAAAACCGGGAGGAAGGACGCTTCGAAAAGGTCAGCGCTTCGGACCGTTCTTTGGTTTGATCCCCGGGCGGAACGGCGTCGCCGGTTCCGTCAGATTCCCCTCCCTGGGGAGTTTCCCCTCTTTTTCGAGCCGTTTGGCTTCGGCTTTGGCCTTGGCTTCGGCCAGCTCCTTGCGGACCGCTTCGAGGGGATGGCCTTTGAAATAGCCGTTGTAGTAGAGATAGCGGTAGATGTCGGCCGCGATCGGACCCGCCGCACTCCCACCGTGCCCCCCGTGCTCCATCAGCACCGTCACGACAAACTGGGGATGACGGTACGGGGCGTAGGTGGTGATCCAGGCGTGGGATTTTTTGAAATAGGCCAGCTGGTCTTCCCGGACCCGCTTTTTGATGTCCTGGGGGATCGAAACCACTTGTGCCGTTCCGGTCTTGCCCGCTACTTTGATCGGCAGATCGTGCATCGTTTTGTAGGCGGTCCCCCGCTTGTCGTTGCACACGTCGTACATCCCCTGACGGATGATCGCCATGTGCAGGGGATTGAACGGGATTTTCACCCTCTTTGGAAAGATTTTTTGGCCGTCGATCTCCCGGGCGAAAAGAGGCGTGGGGAGCTTCCCCGTAGCGAGAAAGGCGGTGTAGCGGGCCACCTGGATCGGCGTGACGTTGTCGTACCCCTGGCCGATGGCGGCGATGACCGTCTCCCCCTTGTACCAGGGTTGATGGTAGCGCTTCATCTTCCACGCTTTGTCGGGGATGATACCTCGGTATTCGTGGGGCAGATCGATCCCGCTGCGGACCCCCAGGCCAATTTGTCGAAGCGTTTTGGCGATCCGGTCGATCCCCACTTTGAGGCTTTTTTTGTAGTAGTACACATCGCAGCTCTCCCGGATCGACTTGCGCAGATCCACGTCCCCATGCCCCCATTTGGCCCAACAGCGGAATTTGTGCTTGCTTTTGTCGATGGTGATGTACCCTTTGCAAAACTCGTGTTTGGCGATCTCTCCGTGACCGTATCGGGAAACCGCCAGCGCCACTCCGGGCTTGATCACCGATCCGGGGGGATAGAGAGCGTTGATGAATTTGTTGGTGAAAGGGTGTCCCAGGTTACGCTGCAATGCCTTCCAGTCCTTGACGCTGATCCCCCCGACGAAGAGGTTGGGATCGTAGCTGGGGTTGCTCACGGCGGCGAGTACTTCGCCGGTGGTGCGCATCACCACGACGACCCCCGCCCGTTTGCCCAGCAAATCGTAGATGTACTTTTGCAGGTCCATATCGAGATTGACCTTGAGGGTCCGGTTGCTCACCGGTTCTCTCCGTTCGAGGACCTCTAGCGGTCGGTTGCGGGCGTCGACCTTGTCGATCTCGTATCCCAGCTCCCCCTCCATCAAACGGTTGTAATACAATTCCAAGCCGCTTTTGCCCGTTTTCCCCACCACTTCGACCACTTTGTCCGCGGCGTTTTCCTTGCGGTTGGAGCGTCCCACATAGCCGACGATATGGGCGGCGTAGCGTCCGTAAGGGTAGTACCGTTTGGTTTCGGTGTCGATGTGGATCTCGGGATGGATCGCCAGTTTGGGATAGACCTTCATCATCGTCGCGTAAGGGATGAAGTCGATTACCTTGATGTAGCGGTGGTTGTACGGTGAGCACGCCTTGCGATAGACCTTCTCCATCACGGTGGCGTTGACGTCGGGAAGATAGGTTCGGATGATCCGGATCACGCGGGCGAGCTCCCCTTTTTTGCGTGAAAGGTGGGGAGCGATCGAAAGCGAAAATCCCAGCTTGTTGACCGCCAGATAGTTCCCTTTCGCGTCGAGGATCTCCCCCCGGACCGGTTTGAGATAGGTCTTGCGCTCGACGTTTTCTTTGGCCAGCCGCTCGTAGTAGAAGTTCGACTTGATGCTGATATGGTAGAGGCGGACGATCAGCAGCGCCCATACGGCGGCGAAGACGACTAGGACGATCCGGAATCTCACAGCAGCACCGCCACGACGATGTCCATCACCAGCGAATAGAGCAAAATCGCGTTGATGGTGATGTTGAAGGTCCCGAAAATGAAATCATATCCGGTGATGAGCCCCAGATAGATCAGGTCGATCAGGCTCACCGCCAGGACCGAGACGCAGACGGGACACCGCTTCCAAAACGCCAACCGCTCGTAAAAAAGGAGATAGAAGATCAATACCGCCAAGAAGCTCAGCAGCAGCGGCAACGAGAGGTTGATCTCTAGATTGACCAGGTAGACGAGCGGGACGACCAGATAGCGCCATCCCGCTCCGTCGAGCCCACGGCTGAGCTGATACCCCGCGTATCCGATGAACAGGGGGAGCGTGACGTAGATCGAGACCAGCATGGGGTAGAAAATCACGAACCCCCACACGACGATCCAGCCCGCAATGCGCCGCAGTTTCACCCTTTCAATCCTTCAGCCGTTTGACCAGGGAGAATTCGTTGCAGTTGGGGAAATGGATGCATTTGATGCAGTCGGCCCAGATTTTGTGCTCGGGGATGCTCTCCTTTTCGATCTCGACAAATCCCAGCGAGCGGAAAAACTCGGGTACGTAGGTGAGCACCAGCACCTCCTCGAGACCGAGTGCACGGGCTTCCGAGAGCGCCGCCTCGACGATCCCCCGTCCGATCGAGCGCCCCCGATACGCCGGATCGACGACGAGGCTGCGGATCTCCCCCAGTCGGGGCGAATGGACGTGCAACGCGCCGTAACCGACCACCCGATCCCCCTCTTTGGCGAGATGGTAGCTGCGGATATTGGTCGCCACTTCGTCGTCGCTGCGCGGCAGAATCGTGCCGTTTTTCACCTCCTCGGCGACGAGCCGCTGCATGGCGGGGATGTCTGCCAGACGGGCTTTTTCGTAACGGATCATTCCATCGCTCCGAATACGGTGGTGAAAATCTCCCGGTGAAGTCTGTCGTGTCCCCGTTTTTTGAGGTTTGAGAGGACGATCGCGTCGGGGAAATCGCGACGCAGGGCGGCCAGCTCTTTTTGTTTGAGCTTGTCCCCTTTGGTGAATACGGGCAGATAGCGCTGATCGGGGCGGAGAAATCCCCGGACGTAGCGCTCCACCTCGTCGTCGATCGCTTCGTGGGGATGACGGGCGTCGCGCAGATGGACGAACAGCCGGATCGCCACCCGCTGGGTGATGTACTCGACGAGGTTTTTTTGCCAGAGCTCCTTGAGGGACTTGGAGACCCGAGCGTAGCCGAATCCGGGCAAATCGACGAAACGCAGGGGGTAATCCTCCTCCCCCAGACGATAGCGGACGTCGAAAAAGTTGATGAGTTGCGTCTTACCGGGGGTGGCGGAACTTTTGGCCAGGTTTTTCCGGTTGCACAGGGTATTGATCGTGGAGCTTTTGCCCACGTTGGAGCGTCCAAGGAACACCACTTCGCTGCGGCTCTCTTCTACCGCTTCGACAAGAGACGGAGCCGATTTGAGAAACTGTGCGTCGATGATCCGGGGGGTTTCGCTCACGAATCGCCTTAGTGTTTGGATTGGTTCGACAATGGGGTATTGCCGTTTTTCATTTCGAAAATGAATTTTACCGGCCTTTTGTGATCGCTTTTTGCCGTCGCCCGCTTGTGGATCGAATCGAGGAAGAGCTCCTCCCCCTCCATCGTCCGTTTGTTGAGCAGATCTTCGATTTTAGCGTTACCAATGAGGTGGTAGGTTTTTGGAGCGACTTTGTAAATGAGCTTGTCGCAGCTCCCTTTGATATGCTGATCGGGCTGATCGATCTCGAAACGGACGTTCCCGACGGCCCGATATTCGGTGGCGTTGTTGTCGGCGTCGGTGAGGACGATCAACTTGTCGGCATCCACCCAGCTCTTGCCCTGAATCGCATGGGCATGCCCTTCGAAAATCGCCTTGTGTTCCGTCTCCAGATGGGTGAACCGGTCGGCTTTGAGTTCCAACGTATCGCCCCATCCCCATGACAGTACCGCCAATAGAACGAGTAGAATCCGCATCGACTTCCCCAGGATGAAATGTCCAATTATATCCAAGCTGGATTAGCGCCCTTGTGCGGGAGGTGACGAAGCCAGATCGTACCGGGCGTAGACCGTTCGAGCCCGAAATAGTCTCCGATTGAGATCGTAGACAAAACGCCGACCGCGAAAGAGGTTGTTCCCTTTTTGCCCTACGAACGGGCTGAGTGAACGCAGAACCCTACGCTTCTCGTCGTACAACACCCGCTGCGAACGGACAATCGCTCCATCCTTACGCACCAGAGTGACATTCCCTTCCAGACGGTCCGTTTGGGCCTGCTTGAGGGCACGATCGGAGCGGAGATAGCGAATCTGCGGATTGCGAAGGCGAAATCGGCGAAAATGCCATACTCCCCGTTCTTGGACGGCATAGGCGCTTTCAAAAACATTCATGACCCCGGTGGCGTTGATCTCGTGGACGATTCCAGAGCGGATTTCGATCTCCTTGTGCCCATGCTCCTTCCCACCCCGTTCTTGAGACGCGGAAGTTTGCGCAAAAAACCACCCTGCCGCCGCCAGTACGGCCAGTACGGTCGCAACGAGAGCTTCTATTCGAGTGACCATAACCCCTCGAACTCCTCCCGCAGCCCCTCTTCCCGATCCAGCAAATGCTCGATCATCTCCCGTACTGCCCCCCGTCCGCCCGGTCTGGAGAGGAGCACGTCGACCCGCTGACGGATCGCTTCGACCGCGTCGGCTGGAGCGAAGCTCAGCCCCGCCGCACGGAGCATCCCGTAGTCATTCAGATCGTCTCCGATCACCGCGACCGAGTCGTATCCGATCCCCAGCTCGCGAACGATCGCATCGAGCCGGGCTTTTTTGTCCTTGACTTTCTGGTAGAAGTGGCGGATCCCCAGTTCCCGGGCCCGACGGGCTACGATCGCCGACTCCCTGCCGGTGATGATGGCGGCGTCGCGCCCCAGTCGGATCCAGCTGACGATCGCCAGACCGTCTTTGACGTCGAAGGCCTTGATCTCCTCGCCGTCGTTTCCGTAGACGATCCGTCCGTCGGTCAGGCAGCCGTCCACGTCCAGCACGATGAGGGAGATTGCCATCGTCAGAGGACCCCTTTGGTGCTGGGGACACCGCTGCACTCGTTGACGGCGGTCGCACGACGGAAGGCCACGGCGAAGGCTTTGAACGCCGCTTCGATCAGGTGGTGGCGGTTGCGCCCCCGCTGGGCGACGACGTGCAGCGTCAGCGGCATGTTGAAAGCCAGGGCTTTGAAAAACTCCTCCACCAATTCGGTATCGAACTCTCCCACTTTTCCCGTCACCGGAAGCTCGTAGACCAGAAAGGCCCTATTACTCAGATCCAGCGCACACTCCACCGCCGCTTCGTCCATCACCGCCACCGCGTCGCCGAAGCGCTCCAGATTGCGCACCGGATAGATCGCTTCGCCCAGAACCTGCCCCAGCACGATCCCCACGTCTTCGACGCTGTGGTGGGCGTCCACATGCAGATCCCCCTTGCACTCCACTTCCAGATCGATCAGTGCGTGTCGGGCGAAGGCTTCGAGCATATGGTCGAAAAAGCCCACCCCCGTCTCGATGCTCGACTCCCCTTTTCCGTAGAGGTTGAGCGCCACATAGATCTCGGTCTCCCGGGTCGAACGCCGTTTTTCGATCATGATGCAGTCCTTTCGTTCGCTGCTATTTGCCGGGGCGGATGAGGAAGCCGCCGGCGACGCGGTTGGTCCGGATGAAGTCTCTTGCTTCGTCAGCCGATCCGAATCCCGTCACCCAGACCCGATACAGCGGGGCACCGCCGACGATAAATTTCCGAATGATAACATGTTGGGCCCCACACACGAGCCGCTCGTAGCGCCGCTTGTAGTTTTGTGCCCCTTCGTAGCGGCGGAACGCCCCCACCTGCACCGCAAAATCGCTCAGCCGTACGCTGGGGACCGGAGCGTGGGCCTTTTTCTGCGCCGCGGTGGGGTGGTAGATTTTGCCCGCAAAACCCAGGACCGTCAGCCGCACGGGGGCGGTCCCCGTCTTGTCCAGCCCCAGGTCCTTCCCCGCCGCGAACGAGCAGTCGATGATCCGTCCGGCGACGAAGGGGCCCCGATCGTTGATCCGCACGATCGTGCTTCTGCCGTTGCGGAGATTTTCTACCTTGACCATCGTATCCATCGGCCAGGTCTTGTGGGCGGCGGTATGGGCGTACATGTCGTATTTCTCGCCGTTGCTGGTCATCCCGCCGTGGAATCCCGGCCCGTACCAGCTAGCGATCCCGGTCATCGTATCCCCTACTTTGACGTAGGTGGGGCGATAGGTCTTGCCCCGGACGCAATAGGGGCGCATCGTCGCTTTGAAACGGGCGGCGCTGGTGTGTCCGGGAGGGGCGAACTTCGGAGCGTGGGACGAACACCCCGCCAGGATCGCCGCGGCACACGCCGCGGTACATACACGCATCGGAACCTTCAATCGCATGGAACCGTCCTGATTATCATTTTTTAATATGAATCATAGCGCTCGTTTCCTTGAACCACGCTTGCGTCAGATCCGCCGGTGCCGCTCGAAATAGGCTTCGGTGACGGGAATCATGAGTACCTTCCCCGGCTGGACGTCGGTCGATTTGAGGGCGTTGGCGATGATGAGATCGAGGGGGGTCACACGGTAGCGTCGGGCGATCGTGCGGAGATCTTCGCCTTTTCGGACCACGTGGGCGATCAGACGGGAATACCCTTTTTCCCGGAAAATATCCCGCAGCAACGGCGGACGGTAGAACGCCTGATAGTACGCCAGCCGATCCCGGGGGATAAAGAGCTGTACCAGCCCCAGATCGTCCCGGACGCCAGCGCGGGCGACGAGCGGATTGAGCCGTGCGAGGCGCCCCGGATTCATCCGCAGCAACCGGGCGACCTCCTCCAGGCTGATGTGGCCGTAGAAATTGACCGCCACTTCGGTATCGGGGAGGATCGCGCGGCGGATTTTGCGCTCTACGGGTTTGGGGCTGGTGCGGATCTTCTCCCCCATCATCGCCAGCAGTACGATTTTGCGCAGGTAGTTGCGGGTCTCTTCGGGGAGAAAGCGTTTGCGATCGTCCATCAGCACCGCGAAATCGTCGGTCCCCGCTTTGCGGATCGCCCGGCCCAGCCGCCCTTCCCCGCAGTTGTAGGCCATCATGACGAGATACCATTTGCCAAACATCCGATAGAGCGTCTGGATGTAGCGCATCGCCGCCCGGGTCGATTTTCGCGGGTCGTACCGCTCGTCGGTTTTGCCGTCCACCCGAAGCGAAAAGCGACGGGCCGTGGCGCTCATGAACTGCCACAATCCGGCCGCTTTTTTGGAAGAGACCGCATCGGGTTTGAAGCCCGATTCGGTCATCGACATGTACATGAACAGAGGGCTCAGTCCCCCCTTGGCGAAAAGGGATTTGAGCATGGGGATGTAGGCTTTCCCTCGCTTGAGGGAGTTTTCGTAGAACCGGCGGTATTTGGGTTCGTAGCGGGTGACGAAACGGACGAAATCGGGATCGTCGATATAGGAGGGGTCGATATCGAACTGCCGCAAGACGAAACGGTAGCTGGGAAATTTCTCCCGGATTCCCGCCGCGCTCAGCCACGCCGGAAGGCTCAGGCACCCCAGGAGAAAAAGGCGACGGGAGCTTTCTGTACAAGTGAGGAATGAGGAATGAGGAGTGAGGAGTTTTTTAATGAGAAACGAGAAATGAGAAATGAGAAATTCCGGTAGGCGTTGCATGGCAACGCTTCTTCTCACAATCCAGAATCCAGAATCCAAAATCCAAAATCCCCGTTAGTTATATTCCAAATAGCCGCCGGGTGTTTTCCCGGCACACGGCGGTGATCTCTTCGTAGGAGACTCCGGAGAGTTCGGCCATCTTTCGGGCGACGAGGGTGCAATAGGCCGGTTCGTTGCGCTTGCCCCGGTAGGGGTAGGGAGTCAGATAGGGAGCGTCGGTTTCGATCAGGAGGCGATTCCGGGGGATGCGGGGATAGACCTCCACCAGCTTCCGGGCGTTTTTGAAGGTAAGCACCCCGCCGATACCGTAGTAAAAGTTCCGTTCGGCCAGTCGGAGCAACTGATGATCGGCGTTGTAGCAGTGCAGCACCCCGCCCCGCTCTGAAGCGTGTTCTTCCAGGAGTTCCTGAGCGTCCCGACTCGCTTCGCGGATGTGGACGATGAGGGGCTTGTCGTGCTCTCGGGCCAGGGCGATCTGATCGACAAAGACCTCTTGTTGGATCCGCTTCTCCTCGGCGATCGCCGCTTCCCCTTCGGATAAACGATAGTAGTCCAGCCCGCACTCCCCAACTCCCACACACTTCTCATGACCGATGTAGCGCTCCAGCAGCCCCCGGTCGTAGCGCCGCGCATCGTAGGGATGGACCCCCACGGCGAAAAAGATGTCCGCATAACCCTCCGCCAGCTCCACCGCCCGGGGCAGCGTGTCGGGATCGGCCCCGGGGACGATCCAGCGCGTCACACCTGCCGCACGGGAACGCTCCAGCACCTCCTCCAGATCTTCGGCGAAACGGGGATCGTCCAGATGGACGTGGGTATCGACGATCATGGGATTGTGTCCTTGGTTTTTGAGGGATATTATATCGAAGAGGGGCGTTTACCTGTAGGGATGTCTTTGCACTCGTTCCCACCGTCGTCGGTGGGAATGCATATTTTTGATAGAATAAAATGACAATTCTATGTGGATTAATTCGATGGCGTATGCATTCCTACGGAGACCGTGGGGACGAAATAAAAACAGGAAATTCCATGACAATAAGAGAAGCAAACCAAGAGGACTTTGAAGAGATCTGGCCGATTTTCCATGAAATAGTCAGCGCCGGAGAGACCTACGCCTATCCCAGAGACACGGACCAGGATCAGGCCCGAAAGATCTGGATGGAGAGTCCGAAAAAGACCTTTGTACTGACAGAGAACGGAACCGTCCTGGGAACCTACTACATCAAGACCAACCACCCCGGTCCGGGATCCCATGTCTGCAACTGCGGCTATATGGTCGCTTCCGTCGCCAGAGGCAGAGGCCTGGCCGCCGCCATGTGCCTGCACTCTCAGCAAATCGCTAAAAAGCTCGGCTACAAAGCCATGCAATTCAACTTCGTCGCCTCAACCAACGAAGCCGCCGTTTATCTCTGGCAGAAGCTCGGCTTCGAGATCGTGGGGCGCCTGCCCGGAGCCTTCAATCATCCTACCAGAGGGTATGTGGATGCTCTGGTGATGTATAAATGGCTCTAAAACCTAAACTCGTCCACTATCAGTGGGAATAGATAAGGAACATAAATTGAAAGCAACAGATATCCCGTTTGTCAGACTCCTGGAACTGATCGAAGGGCTCAAGGATCTTGGTATTCTGGGCAATCTCTGGCTGCTCTACTGAGTCGGGTAGGATCCCCCATCCCTCCATCTGCTCCCAGACCGTCAGCTGTCTGTCTCATTCTCTCGGTGAGAACGAGGAAATACACTCTCTGAACGATTGCACTAAATTATCGTATAATACAATAAACGGTTGGAGGATATAAATGCAAAATCTTTTAAACGATCTTATAGAGCTGTCGTCGCAGAAGATCCGGCTTTTCCAGCAACCCTACCGAAGATTTCTCTATGAGAGGATTGCGGCCGGCTCTTCTAAATGCATAGGAATTTACGGCTCCAGGGGCGTCGGCAAGACCACCCTGATGTTGCAGTTGGCCGCTTCGATGCCGTATCAGAGTGATGAAATTCTCTATGTCTCCTGCGACCATCCGCTGCTCAGCGACGTTTCGCTGTCCGAGGTGGTTCAGTTTTTCTACAAATACGGCGGCAAAGCGGTTTTTGTCGACGAAATCCACGAAGCTCCGAATTTCGAGAAGGAATTGAAAAGCATCCACGATTTTATCGACATCAAAGTCGTTTTTTCCGGTTCGAGTGCGGTCAAAATCACCAACCCCTCTTTTACCAGGCGCTTCGGGATGTTTCACCTGCCGGTGCTCTCGTTTCGGGAGTATCTGGAGCTGTCTTTGAACATAGAATTGCCGAATTTTACCCTCGAGGACATTTGGCAGAACCATAGCGATTTCGCCGCGGAGATCTTGAAAAAGATGGGCGAGGAAAAAATTCTCCGACATTTCCGCGATTATCTTGATCACGGTGCCTACCCTTTCTACTTCGCCGCTCCCGATACCTTTACCCAAATGCTTCTCGATACCGTCAACGCGATTCTCTACAAAGACCTGGTGCCGATCTACAACATCGCCGGCGACAAAGTGCTGATGCTCAAAAAACTTCTGGTCAGCCTTTGCCTTTCGGAGCCGATGGAGCTGAACATCGAAAGACTGGCCAGAAAGATCGGCATTGCCAAGGCCACCCTTTACAAGTACATCGAATATCTCCACCGGGCCGAGCTTTTAACGCACATCATGCATGAGGGGAAACGGTTCAAAGCGCTACAGAAACCGGACAAGCTTTATCTGGCAAACGGAAATCTTTTTAAGGTTCTGTGCCTGGAGCCGAAAATCGGAACCGTCCGGGAGAGCTTTTTCGTCTCGATGATGATGGGAGCGGAAAGAAGCATCCATTATGTCGAGCGGGGTGATTTTCTGGTCGACGAGAAGTACACGGTAGAGATCGGCGGAAAACAGAAGGACTTTTCACAGATTCGCAACCTCCCCGATTCCTACCTTTTATCCGACGGGATCGAGACGGGATTTAAAAACCGAATTCCGTTGTGGCTTTTCGGTTTTCTCTATTGAGTTTCTCTCCCGGATCTCGGAAGGTGGGAACGAGCCTTACCAACTTATCCCGCCCCTTTTCACCTCTTCACGCCCTGCGTGGGGATCGAACGTTATAGCTGAAGGTGAGTATGCGTTCGCACCGAGACGGTGGGAACGAGATAATGACTCATTCTTCAAGATAGAGTTCCAAGAGAGGCACAAAATCGGAAAAATCATATTTGTCGCGTAGTGATTCGATCATTTGTGCCATTTGCTCGTCGCGAAAGCTCAATGTATGCCTGGAGATATCGGCGCCGTTGAAGATCAGATACAGCCTGTCGATGAAGTGCGCGATTTCATCATAGATTTGTTGAGCAATTACCGACAAGAAACTTTGTATTTGTAAGTTTTGGATATGGTCGCCCGGCTTTTGGATACAGGCGATCATATCCACGATTTTCTTCGTCTCTTTTTCTATATGCGCGAGGAAGATTTTCAGATCGCTGACAAGAATCTCTTTGTCTTTCGGACTATGTGGACGCTTGGAGATCCTCTGCTCATTGACGTAATTTTTTAGATTTGTCGCCACTTCCACCAATTTTTTGGCGTATGCTACGGTGTCGTAGCGACCAAACTTGCAATAGGAGTACTCTTTGGAGTAAAAAAGGCGGAGCTTTGTATCGAAAAAGAGCGTGTTGATTTTTGCTTGTGTGTTTTTGTCCAAATTCCAGAGTCCGTTTCGTGCCAAACGGTCCCTGCAAAAATGCACATATTGTTCTCTGCGGTCGGGGGCGATGTGACTTAGCAGATCGATGGCGGTTTGATCTCTGTCTCCTTCGCAAGCCCATACGATATGCCGCATGATCCGCAAGTCGGTTTCGTCATAGTTGAATGTATCCAGAAGATTGAAGTATTTTTCGAAGATTTCTCGGAAATCGTAGTCCAAGACCTCCAAAGAGATCTTCCCCTCGATCATCTCCAGGACCATAGCGGAAATTCGGGTCAAATTCGTTTTGGCGTTTTCGCCGCTTTCGAAGCGACCCTCCATGAATTCGCGGAGTTTTTCGGCGTTGTAGAACTCTGAGAAGATGCTTTCGTGGACGAGTCGCTCAAGCCCTTGAATAAACTCATCGAAGGTTTCGGGAAACTTCGCGTATCCCCCTGTTTCCACTTCGTAGAGGGTTGTCGTGCCGTCTTCGTCCAGGAAAACTTCGATCTGCAATGCCCAACCGGACGCGTCGAAAATATCGTCATCGTCATAACGCTTCCCGTGCCAGTCGCGCACTCGTGCCCGGTCGCAATCGACGAGAAAGTCCAAAATCTCCTGCGCGCTCACTTCGATCGTCTTTTCATAGTCTCTCTGGGGATAGCGTTTGATATGCGAGCCGAACTGACTGTAGCGATAATGGAGTTTCCCCTCTTTCCATTCCACGGTAATCTGGGGAGAAAAAAGTCCGTTGAAATCGAAAAAAATTCGCTCGACTCTATCGACGGTGATCATTTTCGACCCTCATCACTGCAACTACCATTCCTTCTTCGTTCCCACCGTCTCGGTGGGAACGCATTCCGAATATGTGGCGTATTCTTGCGTTCCTCGTTCCAATTTGGGACGGTGGGAACACTTACGGGAATACACTCTACCAAAACCGCTCCACCTCGATCAAGCCAGATTCCCCCTCGTAATCCCGTGCAGAACTGTAACGCCAGTGTTTCGCTTCATCCACATATCCGCGCTTGACCGGGTTTTCGTGGATGTACCGGATCTTCTCTCTCATCATCATATCCGACTGGATGAGTTTGGGTTGATACCCCTCCTGCCAGATCTGATAGCTTCGATCCTTTTTGTGGGCTTTTTTATAGAACTGGAACTGTTTGAGCAGTGTATGGGCCTGCTCTTTTTGCAGAAGTTTGAGGATCTCTTTGGCGGTGAAGGATTTGAAATGTCGCATACTCCTGCCAATATCATCGCTCTGAGCTAAGAGGTGGATATGATTTTCCAGTATTACGTAGGCGTAGAGTTTCAGATTTTCCGCTCTTTGTAAGTATTTGAGGCTCTCGATCAAGATCGTCACGCTCTCCTGACGGGTGAATATGGGCAGCCAGTTGAGGACGGTGCAGGTGAGGAAATGGGGATGAGTCGGTTCGTAGATTTTGTATCGGCTTCTTCCCATGATACGGTCACAGTTTTTTCTCTAATCATAGTTCGTAGAGAGCAGACGGTTAGATGATGTGTCATTTTGTCATATTGTTGGGGCTCTCGTATGCGTTCCCACCGGGGACGGTGGGAACGAGTTCAAAACGAGTTCACAAAGCAAGTTCCGGGAGGATGACCAGCGGCGGATACTGGGGAGCTGGAGCGGTTGGCGGAAGTGGAAAAACGGCACCCCAGCGGTGGAGGTGTGGAATGCGGCGCGGCCGGGGTATCCGGTGCGGCTGGCGAAGGAAGTTTTGGATAAAATCAGTCCAAAAAATCGCGTAAAAATGGACATTAGGCAACTGCTCCAAGAAATAAAAGGCCGCTCCAAACATACCAGATCAAAAATTATAGTGGGAGAGTTAAGCGATGACGTGATTTCATATTTGAAAATGAGGGGAGTGCCTGTTCACACGAAAACGATCTACTTGAACCACAAAGGATTGTCTCATCTTGCCAGAGATAGCAAAAGAAAACGGGGCGCAGGATTGAGCGATGAGGATATTTTGAGAATCCCAGAGATACTGAAAGCCCCAAGTGCAGTTTTCATTGAAGATATTAAAGATAAATTAAACCTTTTGTATTGTGACAATAAAACCAAAAGGTGCATAAAAATCGTCATCGACACCAAATTTGTTTATAAAGGTGATGGGATAACACTTGTAAAAACAGCAGGATATATAAATAAGAGCGATATGAAAAATCAGAATTTCAAATTGATTTTTGGAGAATGGAGTTATGAATAAGAGGCGGGGGAACCGTCACCTCCCCATACCGACGGCCTATGCCCTCGTCGGTGGCAAGACGGATTATTTCCACACTCTCGCCTCTTATCAATAATTATACCACAATTACCCCTCCCCCTTCAACCCGTCCTCGATCTCCGCTTCGATCTTCTCCATCGTCTCCTCGTCGATCCCGCCGATGTCGTTGCCGATGATCCGTTTGAGTTTGGCCGCTTCGTAGGTGGGGAGGCGGTAGCCAAGCTCCTTGACGGCCTCCAATGTTTTAGCTCCTCGGGCACGTCGAGGATATGGAACTCTCTGGGATAGTCCACCGTGACCTCTTCATCGATCCCCAGGTAGCGGCACGCCACGGCGAAGGCCCGACGCTCCAGATCCTCCATCCGCATGGCGAAGTTTCCCCTCGTTCCCACCGTCCCCGGTGGGACGCCTACGGATCACTCATCCCTCCTCGATCAACTTTATCTCCGCCTCGTTCAGCCCATAGAGGCGATAGACCGCCCGGTCGATGCGGCGCTCCAGGAGGGCGATGGCGTCGGCAGTTTCGGACATTTCACGGTGAAAGTCCTGCACGGCGGCGAAGACCCGGGGGTCGGTGACGGGGGCTTTGCGCTTTTTGAGTTCACCGAGCATCGTGTCGAAGTCGAGGCGTTCGGGGGTTTCGAGTTTGCGGGGGAGAGGCTGGATCTGCAGGGCGTGGCGGCAGTAATCGGCGAAGCGACGGCGGTTGCGCTGAAGATCGGCGCTGTGCTGTAGGATCGCCTCCACGTCCCGGGCAATGGCTTCAGTGTCGGCGGAGGATTCTATTTGTGGAGGAAGAGGGATTTTTGAAACAGATTGGGTGAAATAACGAATATACCCACCCCGGATTGAATTGCTTTCATATCGAAGGAAAAATTCCGTTACTGATGAATTCAAAATGCCGAGAAGAGCCAAGTTTCCTGAGCTTATAAAATACGCAGTATTGGCCGCATAAAAGCCTTCATTATCAAACATAAAGCTGGGCAGCAATGAAATGTCGGGGTAAAAAATCTTCGGCTCTTCAAACTTATCGTAGTACTCACAGGCCCGCAGCTCCCACCAAAACTCCCCTTTGTCGTAGCGTTTGCGAGCCTTGGCTTCGAAAGGTTCGAGCCATCGGCAAATGGCCGGATAGTGCTCCCGAAGCCAGGCCCAGGCCCGGGCTTCGTCGTCGTATCCACTCGTTTCCCGCGTCCATCCTTTGCGAAAGAGGATCAAAAACTTCTCCGCCTCGGGCGTCTCGTAGCGTTTGATGTCCCGACCAGCGAGGAAGGGTTTGATGATCTCGGCGGAGGCGGGGTCTTCGACCACGAGGCGGTCGCGGGTGGCCCGGTCGATGACGAAGGCGTCGTTGAGGCCGGTTTTGATGCCGTAGTAGATCTCCTTGCCCACATACTCTCCCAGCGGGACGGCGTTTGTGCGCAGTTTGTCCAGGAGCCGCTGGACCTCCACCGGAGCGAGGTTCCACCCTGCTTCGTCCAGATCGTGGCGGTCGGTGGCGTGGCCGTGGACGGCCACGTAGTCGCGCAGGTCGCCGAAATCGAGGCTCTCCACTTCGCAAACGCCAAAGAGCGGATCGCGGCGGGCGGCGTCGAGGGTGAGGATCATCGGGTAGGTGGTCGCCTCCTCGAAGACCGGCAGATCGCCGAAATCGACGATCTCCTCCAGGGGCTGCGTCGCCAGCCAGCGACGCAAGGGGCGGCCGTAGGAGGCGCGCATCCATTTGTTGGGGAAGATGAAGCCGAATTTGCCGTGTTCGTTGAGGAGCTCGATCCCCCGCTCGACGAAAAAGACATACAGATCGGCGCTGCCGTGCCAGACGGCGTAGCGCTCCTTGAGCCAGGCTTTGAGGGCGGGGTCGAGGCGCTCCTGGCGGACGTAGGGGGGGTTGCCCACCACCACGTCGAAGCCGCCGGAGGCGAAAACTTCGGGAAAAGCTCCCCGCCAGTCGAAGGCCCGGTCGCTGACGGCGGGATCGTCCACGAGGGAGTCGCCGCTGCGGATCGTACCGCTCAGTCGGGTCAGGGGGCGGCCCGGGCGGGCGGTGGAGAGCCAGAGGCTCAGGCGGGCGATCTCGCAGGCCTCTTCGTTGATATCCACACCGTAGAGATTGCGCTCGAGGATCTCCTTTTCGATCTCTTCGTAGGCGGTCAGGTCCCCGAAACGGGCGATGTCGTGCCGGAGGCGTTCATGCTCGGCGACGAGGAAGCGCAGCGCCTGGTTGAGAAAGGCGCCGCTCCCGCAGGCGGGATCGCAGATCTTGAGATCCTTGAGCCAGTCGCGGTAGGCGCGCAGGTTTTGCAGGGTCGCTTTTTCGGCGGCTTTGAGGCGCTTGGGATCGGCGGGGGCGTCGATCTGGGTGTCGATCCCCAGCTCGGCGCGTTTGCGCTCACACAGATCCCCGAGGGTGCGTTCGAGGATGTAGCGGGTGACCCATTCGGGGGTGTAGAAGACCCCCTCTTTTTTGCGCTTGCCCGCGTCGGCGTCGTACTCTTCGCCCCGCAATGCGGCGTTCATCTCCTCCAGGTCGCTGAGGGAGTGCTCGAAGATGTGCCCCAGGATATCCACCGTCACGTCGGAAGCGAAATCGTAGTCGCTGAGCTTCTGAGCCCGCATATCCAGCGCCTCGTCGCCGATGACGAGGGAATCGAGCTCCGGATCCTCGGCGAAGAGCCCGCCGTCGTATCGGGGGATCTCGAGCCGGTCGTCCCCCTCGGCGATGGCTTGGAAGTAGAACTTGTAGATGTCGTAGAGGGAGAAGTCGGTGAATTTCTGACGGTGGAACTCTTCGCGGATCTCCCGGATGGTGTGTTTGCGCAGCAGCCCCGTATCCTCGGCGAAGAGGATAAAAACGATCCGATCGACCAGCTTCTGGGTCAGGCGCAACAGGCGCCGGGGGTCGCGCTCGGGATTGCGGCGGCGCAGGTCGTCGAAGAGGTAGCGGCGGAAGGCGGAGTAGTCGTCGTAGAGTTTGCGGGTGATCTCCCGCTCGGCCGCTTCGCTCTCGGTTTTGAGGCGCATGGGCAGGCTGGAGGCGATGCTTTCGCGGCTGAGCAGCAGATGGAGCAGCGCAAAGCGCTCCCGCCCCATCGTAAAGAGGTCGAATTGGACATATTCGCTGCTTTTGTCGATGTAGAAGCGCAGGGTCTCGAAGTTGCTCAGGATGCCGTAGCGGGCGCGGTCGTGAGAGACCAGGTAGCCAAATAGCTGCTCCACGGGGCTTTTGCCGCCGCGGGTGCGGGGGCGGTCGAAATCCCGGGTGCGGGTATCCTTGAGCTCGATGAGGCCGACGATCTGGCCGTCTGCGAGGATCGCCGCGTCGGCCTTTTTGGCGTCGTGGGTGTTTTTGGCTTCGCGGACCAGGTCGTAGCCCTCGTCGGGCTGGAGGGTGTGCCCCAGCGCCGCCACGAAGAGATCGCGCAGGAAGCCGTCCTGGTAGGCCTCTTCTTTGAGACCCCGGATCGCGTCGGCTTTGGCCTGGTAGGCCTGGAAGGCTTCCCAGCGTTTTTGCAGAAGATCGGGATTCTGCGCCTCGAGATAGGGACGCAACACGCGGGGTTTGAAAAGCTCGTGGGTGGCAGCGCTCATATTTGTCTGGAATCTTTTTGAAGTAAATATACCATAGAATCTATGCATTCCCATTTTTTCTCCCGTTCCCATGCTCTGCGTGGGAATGCATACGTGACAGGTCATTGGAAAGCGAGATACTATGGCGGGGATAGAATATGTGTTCCTGCCGTGCACGGTGTAAACTATGGAAAACATGGGTTTTATTATTTTTTCGAGGCTCTCGTATCCGTGCCAACCGGGACGGTGGGAACGAGGGAAAGGGTCCGTGATTTTTGGGCTACAATCACACAGGACTTTCTGTAGAGCAAAGGACGGAAATGGTCAACCGAAACATCATCGCCCTGGGTTTCGTCAGCTTCTTCACCGATATGGCCAGCGCCATGGTCACGTCGGTCCTTCCCATTTTCATCGTCTATGTGCTGGACCAGGGGGTGGACAAGCTGGGCTACGTCGTGGCCATCGCCACCTTCGTCTCCTATGCCTTTCGGATCCTATTTGGGTATCTGAGCGACCGGCTGCAGATCGTCAAACCCTTCGTCGTCGCCGGTTATCTGGTCTCGGCGGTGACCAAGCCGATGCTGGCCCTGGCCCACAGCTGGCAGGCCGTAGCGCTGCTACGGGGAGCAGAGCGGATGGGCAAGGCGATCCGTAGCGCTACCAAAGACAGCCTCATCTCCGCTTATAGTGAGGGCAAAAGCGGCCGGAGTTTCGGCTTTCACAAAATGATGGATGTGGCCGGAGAGATGAGCGGCGCTCTGATCGCCTTCGCTCTCCTCTACTGGCTGGGCAAAAGCGAAACAGTTTTCCGGGAGCTCT
>JALWKO010000024.1 GCA_027081405.1 Campylobacteraceae bacterium
GCTTGATGCAGCGATTTCGCAAATACTGCAAAGTCCTCCGATCCACTTTTCTCGCATCAATTCTTTCCATTCATTAGTGTAGTGTTTTTTCACTTATGTTTGAGTTAGTTTTTTGGTGGAGTAATAGATCCCCGAATGACGTTGCCGAAGGCGACACTACCGTCATTCCGGCGGAAGCCGGAATCCAGGGGTTCAATTGTTCCGACAGTTTTCGCAAGGTTGTACCCCTGAACTCCGGATCGGGTTCGGGGTGACGGCAAGGGCGGGAGTTGGCCTTGAGATCGAATGTGCGGCTTTCACGTACTTCGAAGCCATCGGCTTTGGCCGGTGGAGCCTTTCAGATCTCCACTCCGTCCCAGAATTCGTCGTAGCTGAGCCGGGTGGGATTCGTTTCGCTGCGGTCGGCTTCGTCCAGTGCCTCCAGATAGGCTTCGATCGCTTCCCGGGCGAGCCGGTCGGGGCTCGTCCCCCGCAGGGCGGCCGCTTCATAGAGGCGGTGGAGGGTACATTCGGGGAGGCGGAACGTGCGCAGGCGCACCGGCGTCGGTTCAGTGCTCAAGGTTGATCTCAACCCGGCGGTTTTTTGCATGGCACGCTTCGGAGTGACCGGTACATACCGGGTTGCTTTCACCGTAGCTGACGATATCGATCAGCGAGGAGGAGATCCCGTTGGAGACGAGGATCTGTTTGACCGATTTGGCCCGCTTGAGTCCGAGGGCGTGATTGTATTCGTCGGTTCCGAATTCGTCACAGTTTCCTTCGACGCGGATTTTTCCCCGGGCGGCAAGGGCTTTGATCTTGGGCATATCGCTTATGAGGCGTTGATACTGATCGGGTTGGACGATGTATTTGTCGGAGGGGAAATAGATCATTTTGATCCCGCTGGCACTTACGCCGTCGGTACCGGTGTATTTGCCGTCGGCGGTGACCCCACCGGGAACCTCGGAGCTTACAGAAGTTCCTCCAGTCCCTCCGCCGTTCCCGGGCTGGGGTTGGAGGGTTTGGGTACATCCCGAGAGAACCAAAAGGGTCGCGGCTATTGAAGCATGACGGATCCATCGGCGCATCGAAACTCCTTTCTATTTATCAATATGATCACGATGACATATTGTAACATAGGAGGATTTCGATACGGTTACCGATGTGTCCATATGGAAGAATTCCCCTTGGGACAGGGGTCAGTAGTTGTCGTATTTCCCCGCTTCCACGTCGGCACGCAGGGCGTCGAGCTCTTCTTGCATGATCCGCAGCAGTTCCATGGCCGCTTCCCGATCGTCGGCTTCGGGGATGTCCCAGTCGGTGATTTTCATGTTGGTTTTGAAGAGCAGCTCGAGTTCTTTTTTGATCTCTTTACGTCGACTTTCGAGCTCTTTGGTGACGGGATCGCTCATCGTTGTTATCCTTTCGGGCTTTTCGCCAATTGTAACACGCCAGCGTAAACCGGAACGTTTGATGTGCTATTTGCCGCTATTTGTCAGTTTGCCCGCCGACGAGGACATGCTCAGCAGCATCACCCCGTCAAAAAAGAGGCTGATGCCTACCAGGACCCCCACCAGCCAGATCATCTGCACCGGATTGTGTAGCGCCATGAGGAAAAAGATCCCGATTCCCAGGGAGAGAACGCCGTTGAGCAGGGCGATCCACCAGCTCGCATCGGGCCGGATCCGGAACGCCAGGGCGAAATCGGCCGCCGCATCGACGAGGAAATAGGCTCCGAAGAGAATTCCGATCGCCACGAGGCCCGGGAAGGGATTGAGGAGGATCAGGGCACCGGAGACGACGAGGACCAACGTTTTGAACCACCCTAGCCAGTCGCCTTTGTTCGCTTGCCAGGTATGGACCCCTGCTAAAATCCCGCTAAAAAGGAGCAGCCATCCGAAGAATAGGGTGGTCGTCAGCGACATGATCCCGGGGAAAAAGATCCCCACAAGCCCCAGCAGGATGAAGATCACTCCGTAGGCTTTGGCGTACTTGCGGAACTTCTCGAGGAGCTCCTGATTGTTTTCGAAAATTCGGTAATTGACCATCGTCGTCCTTTCGTCAGAGGGTCAGATCCATGATCCGACCCGTTTTTTCGATCAGCTCGGGGGTGACCCGGCGTTTCTCCTCGTCGATCTCTTTCATGATTCGGGCCATCACCACCAGGATCGCCCCGGTGAGCTCGGGGAGTTTGGCCTCCAGCTCCGCGTCGAGGGGGTATTTGAGCGGCGGGATCGTCGTAAGGTAGTTGAGGATATCCTCCACGTCGATCGCCTCCTCCAGCTTTTTGAAGGCGATGATGGTCTCCTGCATCCCTTTGGTGAGGGGCAGATCCCCTTCACGGATCACGTCCCGGCCGTTGAGATTGGCGTTGCGCTCCCCGGCGAGGAGAAAATCGACAAGTTTTTTCTCCACGATGTCGGTGATCGCTTTGGCGTCGCTTTTGTCGATGTCCAGCGAGGCGGCTTTGCGGAAAAGCGCCTCGAGTTTGGTGAATCCTACGATTGCCATTGTCTCCTCCTTACTTGGTAAACGATTTTACCGCTTTTTCTTTGAACTCTTTGAGCGATTCGATCAGTTTATCAAACAGCTTCGCCGCTTCGTTCTTGCCGCGAACCTCTTTTTCGATCGCCGAGATCTGGTCGATCAACATCTTGTAGGTAGTATCCGAGGCGCTGGTGTACCCCAGGGCTTCCGATTTTTTGAGTGCCGTTTTGGCGGCTGCCAGGTAGGCGAGGGCCGCTTTTTTGTCTTTTTTGGCGATTTTGCTCGCCGCGGCGATCAGATCCTGGGCTTGGACGATCCCGATGGGGGTGACCAGGTCCACCTCGACGAAGGTGTTGAGCGCGGCGGCGATCACGTGGCGGGCCGCTTTGACGTTCCCTTCGTGGAGGAATTTCGCCGCCAGCTTCAGCGCGGCGGGATAGGATGCCAGCGGCAGGTTGACGGTAACGAAGTCGATTTCATCTTTCAGGGTGTCTAGAAGGACTCGGGCATCCTGGACTTTGTGGTGCTGCAGCAGTGCCGTCGCCATGATCACCGCGTTTTCGGCGTCGTTGGGGGTGCCGGCGAATCGGTCGACAAGGACCTGCGCGCTGAGCGGGATCAATTCGGGGGCGTCGGGGGCGCTCATCACCACCTCGAGCTTGCCGATCGCCTTTTCGAGGGTTTTGATCGCTTCATCCTTTTTCCCCTGATCGAGCTGGGTCAAAACCTCTCGGGTGAGTTTGACTGCATCCACCGCTTCTTGAACCACTTTGATCCCTTTGGCCTTGTCGGCGGCCCGGGCTTTGGCGTGCGTGATCGCTTTGGCCGAGATCGACTGACTCGTCGCGGCATTTTCTTTTGCGTAGGTACCGGTGCCAAGCAGAGCGACGGCTACCAAAGTCGAGAGCATGGTTTTTTTCATCGGGAACCTCCTTGAATTGTTTTTTGCTATGCTCACTCGAAACTTTAGTGTATGCAGATAAACATTTTTGCTACACTAGTTGCATTGTTGAGAAATTTCCGACGGTTTTTCTCTCGGATCGAAGGAGTGGAACTTTTGTCCCCTTTTGTCATGGTCGAAATGGAGTATAATGGAGCAAATCACCGAAAAAAGGGGTGCAAATGATCGATTTCGTCCGGAAAATGACCGACTGGATTCTGGATCGTGAGGAAAAAATGGCGCAGAAGTGTGCCGTCCCGCTTGAAGAGATTGATGCGCAGATCGCCCGTGTCACGGCGAAGAAAAAAGAGTTTGAAGAGCGGTGCAAAGTCGATCGAGACGAACTGGAGCGGATCCTCACCAAGCTCAAATGGATCCGTGCCGAAACACTCAAATGTCAGGAATCGAACGAGGATGGAAATTCGATAGCGACGGATGGGGAGTAAGAACGATGAACGGGTATCACGGGATCTTTTTGCGTAGTCTTCGGGATCTGATCCGCTGGCCGATCTTACGGGAAGTGCTGGTGACGGGGATTCCTCTGGGGATCGGCTGGCTAGGGATCGGCTGGATGCTCTGGAAACCGCTGCTTACTGTGACGACGCGGATCATCAGCTGGGTGCCGTTTTCGATCGTCAAGGCCGACGGGGCGCTGCTGATCCTCTTTTTCCTTTGGGCCGTCGCGGTGCTGGTCTCCTATGCGGTGCTTACTGCTCTGCTCGCTCCGCTGTGGTTTCGGAAGATGCACAAAGGGTATTATTTCTATTCGTTCAGTGCCTTGAGTTTTTTCGCCGTATTGTGGGGATGGCTCATCGTAGCCAACTGGGGCACTCTGCAGCACTCCATCGCCGACAAACTCCTGGTGTGGCTGCCGTTTCAGACCGTCGCGGAGGGGAGTGCGTGGCTGCTGAATTTCTATATTTTCTATAGTTTTTACATCCTGAGCCTCTATCTGGTTCTATCACTCTATCGAAAAGATTTCCTCTATGCGGTCAGGGAGATCGAATACCCCGACTTCCCCTTGCCCGAGACGAAGACTCCGACGCGGCACCGGTTCATCGCTTTGCGGGACGGGGCACTCTATATCGTATTGACGGTCCTGTTTTTGCCGCTTTTGATGATTCCAATAGTCAATGTATTGATCCAGCTCTTTCTCTGGGCCTGGCTCTATCGCGACGCCAACTTCCGGGGGACCTGCGCGATCTATTGCACTCCAAAGGCCTACGAGCGGCTCCGTGCCCATCGATTCACGATCTGGGGGATCGCCTTTTTCGCCTCGATGCTCAACTTCGTACCGATTATCAACATTTTCACCCCGTTTTTCGCCCAGTTGATGGCGTTCCACTGGATCGTGCAGGAACAACTCAGGGAAAAGGAGTGAGCCATGCGAGACGATCGGATCGAACGGGTGATCCTCGCGGGATTGGAGATCCCCTTTTGGGATCTGGTGATCTTCCTGGTCAAATTCGCCCTGGCTTCGATCCCCGCCGTGGTGATCCTCTATGCGACGGTGGTCGGACTGGGGGTGCTTTTCGGATCGATCGGTGCGCTGTTTGGCCCCGTGATCCCCTGATCTGAAGGAGTAGATGATGAAAGAGTGGAAAAACCGTATCGTCGTATTGTGTACCCGCATCGAGAGGCTGGAGAGCCTGGGGGAGGTGGCAAGCGACCTGGCCGAGAGCCTCGGCTGCGGCGTGAGCTTCCTCTACGTGCGGGAAGAAGGACTGCTGGAGCTGCCGATTTTCTCCGATACCGACGGGAGCGACGAAGCGATCCGCCGGGCGATCTCAGAAGGCTTGGGTGATCGGGCGAATGGATGGGCGGTTTTCGTCCATGATGCCGACCCGGCCGATCGCATCCTTCTGGAAGCCGAGCGGGAAAAGGCCCGGCTGATCCTCACCGATCGCAATGACGGAGTCGAACGGATCGTACGCCACAGCCCCGCTCCCATTTTCGTCGCGGCGGATCGTTCCGCCCATCCTCTACGGGAGGTCCTGATCGTACTCGATCCCGCCTTCACCCTCCCGGCGGCGACGGGAGCGATCGATACGGCGGCGGCGATCGCCGCCAGCGATGCGCAACTGCGCTGTTTTATGGATTACGAACTGATCCTGGATCGGGCCGATCCGTCGATCGATCCGGTGGTGGGGGCGATGACCCCCGAAATCCTCGCCCAGGAGGAGGCCGATCTGATCGAGCGGACCCGGGAACGGTTCGAGTCGCTCTGCCGCGAACGCGGCCAAGCCGCCGAATTCAGCGTAGGGGAGGGGGGGATGGTCGACGAGATCCTGCAACGCTCCCGCGGGAGTGGCGCCGATTTGCTCATCCTCGTCCCCCAGGATCGGGAAACCCTCCTGGCCGATGCGGCCCCTGACATCGTCCGGGAAGCGTCGGCTGACGTACTGATCCTCTATGGAAACTGGTGGGAGTGAATCGGATGCGCCAGCGTCTGCGCAGAGCCGCACGGCGTGCGGCTTCCAACCCCGTCCTGCGCCAGAGCGTCCGGTCGATCCGCCCACGGGCCGACTGGCTGGGGGCGGCGGGGGTCGTGGCCTTTTTCATCCTCCCCGAGATCGTGGGGTTTCTCTGGGGCCGGCAGATCGCCCAATGGGCCCACTCCCACGCGCTGCAGAGCGCAAACTCCGTCGCCCGGGCCGATTATTGGTTGCTGGAAAAATTTTTCGAAGACGGGGGCAGCTGGCTCAATCTCACGATCGGAATGCTCCTCCTGGCTTGGATCGTCTGGGAACGGAACCATCGATTTCAATCCAACCGACGGAGCGATCAATGTACCGAATCGTGATGATGATTGCCATCGTATGTCTCCTCCACGCACAGGAGTATCGACCGCCTGCACAAGTGCAAAAGGGGATCGAAGCATTTCGTTCAAAGCATTTCGACCGTGCCTATGCGATGCTTGCATCCTGGGCCGAAAAAGGGGATCGTGCGGCACAATTCTATGTGGGATTGCTCTATGACATGGGGACGATCGGGATGATGGACAAAACCGAGGCGGTCCGCTGGTATCGTAAAGCAGCCGATCAGGGATACGCTCCCGCCCTGTACGACATGGGGGTGATGTGCTCCAAAGGGGAAGGGATAGAAAAAGACCTCGCCGCCGCGCTGGAGTGGTATCGCAAGGCGGCCGATCAGGGATACGCTCCCGCACTGTACAATCTCGGGGTAGCGTGGGAACGGGGATACGGGGTCGAAGCCAATCGCACCAAAGCGCTGGAGTATTACCGGGAAGCCGCCCAAAAAGGGATCGCAAAAGGGGCGTTCAACGCATCGGTACTTTATGAAAAAACGGGAGAATACACCCGCGCATTGCAGATGCTTCGACAAGCGTCTCGTCTGGGCCATCCTAAAGCCCAATACCGACTCGGGTGGATCTACGAACACGGAATCGGTGTAGCGCACGATCTGGCAAAAGCCAAGGAGTGGTATCGCAAAGCAGCGGCAAACGGCGATCGCAATGCCGCATATCGGTACGGCGTCCTTCTGGAGCGGGAAGGCAATCCCGAGGGGGCGTTCTGGAAAGCTCTCAGCCCCTCTCCTTGAGGGTAGCGTAAACCGATTCGTAGTTTGGGGTAGGGATACCGAGCGCGCGGCCTTGTCGCAGCACCCAACCCACCAAAGCTTCCAGTTCCGTAGCTTTTCCCCGTTCGAAATCCAGCTGCATCGAGGTTTTGGCTCCGGGGCGGAGTTTGGAGCATTGCGCGTGGACCGCGTCGAGATCGCTTTGTAGCAGCGGCACCCCTTTGGCCCGTGCGACGGCTGACAATTCGCGAAGCATCCCCTCAAATCGTTCAGGAAATCGTGCGGGCACCTGATCCATGGGGATCTCCCCCTGCGTCGTCAGTGCCGCCATCACGGAAATGAAGAGGAATTTTTTCCACTGTTCGAGGGCAATGCGTTCCGTGGGTCTATGACGGGGGAGGGTACGATCGAAAAGCGCGATCAAGTCGGCGTACTCTTCAGGCCGGAACGATTCATGCCCCCAGCACAGTCGAAACACGTCCCCTTTTTTTCGGATCACACCCGGTGCTTCGATATTGCTGAGGATGTAGATGCATCCTTCCAGCGCGTCGACTTCCGGCAAAGCACGCCGAATGCGCGGTCGGTACTCCACACCGTTGAGCAGGCTCAAGACCCGGGTTCGGGAATGGACATGGGGGCGTACATCCTGCAGGATCGGATCGAGATCGGGTTCTTTGACACTCAAGATGACTAAATCGTATCGATCGGGAGTTTCACGCAGGCTCGTAATGACACGATGGGGGTGGAACGAGGATGTTTGGGTATCTTCGACAATTTTCAGGCCATTTTGGCGAATCGCATCGGCATGGGCGCCGCGGGCCAGCAGTGTGACACGGACGAGGGGATCTTCGCCAAGACGTGCTCCGAGATACCCTCCGACGCCTCCGGCCCCCGCGATCAAAACGTTCATGACGAAACCTTTTTTGACGATCCGATCGATACCTGATTTCGGATCGTCTTCGGAGTACGGTTAGATTTTGGACTTGATGAAAGTTTCCATCTCGTCGACGATCGGTTCGATGGGGCGTTCGCCGTCGATCACTTTAAGCAGCCCTTTTTCGCGGTAGAAGGCTTCGATTTCGGGGAGGGGTTCGAGGTAGATTTTCATCCGGTTGTAGAAGACCTCTTCGTTGTCGTCGCTCCGCTTGACTTCGGCCTCCTGGGCCCGACCCAGGATCCGCTCTTTGGCCACCTCTTCGCCGACACGCACTTCGATGACCGCCTTGAGTTCGATCTCGGGATCGTTGGAGAGGATCGCATCAAGCGCCTTCATCTGCTCCGTGCTCCGGGGGAAGCCGTCGATGATGATCACGTCCTTGTCGGAGTTTTTGATGGCGTTGACGATCGTGTCGATGACGATGTCGAGGGGGACGAGTTTGCCCTGAGAGACGTACTTGTCGATCTCCTTTCCCCGTTCGCTGCCGCTGGCCACTTCGGCCCGGAGCATCTCGCCGGTGGAGTAGTGGGCCACCAGGTCGGGATTGCGCTCGGCGATGATCTGCGCGTCGGTGGTTTTGCCCGATCCGGGGGCGCCGATGATGAGGAAGAGTTTTTTTGCCATGGTTCTATCCTTTGTTTTAGTCACTGGTCATTGGTCACTGGTCATTGGGTTGGAAGCATCTCCCCAGTGACGAATGACCAATGACTAATGACCAAAAGAGCAACGCTCTTTCCCTACTCCGCCGCGGGACGCTGCCGCAAGCGGATATGGAGCTCTTTGAGTTGCTCGGGGTCCACTTCGCTGGGGGCGTGGGTGAGCAGACACTGGGCCTTCTGGGTTTTGGGGAAGGCGATCACGTCCCGGATGCTCTCGGTTCCAGCCAGGAGCATCACCAGGCGGTCCAGGCCGATGGCGAATCCCCCGTGCGGCGGCGCGCCGTACTGGAGCGCATCCAGGAGGAATCCGAATTTCTCCCGTGCCTCTTCGGCGCCGATTCCCAGAAGCCGGAAAACCTCCTCCTGGATCTCGGGTTTGTGGATACGGATTGATCCGCCCCCTAGTTCCACGCCGTTGAGGACGATGTCGTACGCCAGCGACTTGAGGTCCTCCACCTCGTCGTAGTCGAGGGCCCCCTTTTCGTTGAGGCGGGGCATGGTAAAGGGGTGGTGGAGGGCTTTGAGCTCGCCTTCTTCGACCTCGAACATGGGGAAATCGACGATCCAGACGAAGCGGTATTCATCCTCGGGGATGATCCCCATCAGCTCGGCCAGATAGGTGCGGAAGCGCCCCATGTAGTCGAGTACCAGTTTTTTCTCCCCCGCGCCGAAGAAGACCACGTCGCCCACTTCGAGTTCGCACCGCTCGACGATGACCTTGAGGTCCTCATCGGTAAAGAATTTGGTCAGCGGTCCTTTGAGCCCTTCTTCTTTCATCTGGAAGTATCCCAGCCCCTGGGCGCCGAATTTACGGACGTACGCCTCGAAGCCTTTCATCTGCCGCTTGGAGAAAATGTTGTCGCCATTGGGGACCTTGAGGGCCTTGATCCGGTTTTTCCGGGGCGATTTGGCGATGGTGCTGAAAATCTCGTTGTCACAGCGCTCGAAGATGTCGATCACGTCGACCATCGCCAGGTCGTAGCGGAGATCGGGTTTGTCGCTGCCGTATTTCTCCATCGCCTCGTCGTAGCTCATCCGCTCGAAACGGGTGGGGAGTTTGTCGAACTTGCCGCAGGCGACGAAGATGTCTCGCAGGAGCCGTTCGGCCACCTCGATCACCTGATCCTGGTCACAAAAACTCATCTCCACGTCGATCTGGGTGAACTCGGGCTGACGGTCGGCCCGGAGATCTTCGTCCCGGAAACATTTGGCGATCTGGAAATAGCGGTCGAAGCCCCCGACCATCAGGAGCTGTTTGAAGAGCTGAGGGGACTGGGGGAGGGCGTAGAACTCCCCGGGCCAGACCCGGCTGGGGACCAGATAGTCCCGTGCCCCTTCGGGGGTCGATTTGGTCAGTACGGGGGTTTCGACCTCCATGAATCCCATTTCGGCCAGGGAGTTGCGTGCCGCGATCGAGGCGGTGGAGCGGAGGCGGAAGATCTCGTGCATCCGCTGGGTCCGCAGCTCCAGGTAGCGGTATTTGAGGCGGATCTCTTCGTTGACCTTCGGATCTCCCAGATCGAAGGGCATCGGTTTGGAGGCGTTTTCGATCTGCAGATCGCGAACGACGATCTCCACCTTCCCGGTTTTGAGATTGGGGTTTTCGAGTCCCTCTCCCCGGGCGCGGACGGTTCCGGTGGCCACGAGAACGTACTGGTCCCGGACGTGGTCGGCGACGCGGTGGGCCTCCTCGCTGTCGGCGGGGTCGCAGACGAGCTGGACGACTTCGTCTTTGTCCCGCAGGTCGATGAAGATCACCCCGCCGTGATCGCGGCGGCTGTTGACCCAGCCGGCGACGGTGACCTCCTGCCCGATGAGCTCTTCGTTGATCTCTGCACAGTAATGGGTACGCACGGACAATCCTGAATCGAAAATTTTGCCGCGATTATAGCCTATCACCGTATCAAGTAACAAGCTCAAACTTTTGATGCGGCGATTTTGTTCATAGGCAAGGCGGATTTTTGCGGGACTGGCCGGAGGCTAATCCAAGAAAATCCAACGCCGTATATGGGCAAAAGCGCCGCACCATACGGGGAGCGCGATACGCGGCGATCTGCACACAAACAAAGTGCTCGAATTCCCTTCGGGGAGTCCTTCGCACTTTTTTGCACACATCGCACCGCGTCTCGCCCTCTCAAAAATTGAGATCGTCACTTGATACGGTGATAAGTTCTCTGAGGGAGGGAGCGTGGTAGACTCTCGGATCGAGCCGACGAGAGGGGGAATCATGGACGCTTATTATCTGCGCCTTTTGTTTTTTTTCGGGGGGCTGACGGTGGCGGGTCTTTTGGGATGGGCGGTGTGGTCCCGACGGCGGGCGCAGCGGCTTCGGCACATCATGGACGGACCGTTTCCGCCCCGCTATCGGGAGATCCTGGAGCGCTTCGGGCGCTATCGCCGCCTCCCGCCCGAATACAAAAAGCGGCTTGAGAGGAAGATCCTGCGCTTCCTGGCCGAAAAAGAGATCCGGGGCATGGGGATCGAGATCACCGACGAAATCCGGATGGTGATCGCTTTCTTCGCCTGCCTGACGGTGCTGGGACTGGAAGGGGAGTGCTACGAGGGGCTGGAGACGATCCTGGTCTACCCCTCCGAAGTGATCGCCCGATCGGTCCGACAAGAGGGGGGTATCGTCAGCGAAGAGGAGGCGGTTCTCGACGGCCAGAGCGCTTCCGATACAGTCGTGATCGCCTGGAACGAAGCGCGGAGGGAAGCCTACCACCCCCACCGGGACAACGTGATCGTCCACGAACTGGCCCATGTCCTCGATCTCGAAGACGGAGCGGCCGACGGGACGCCGCCACTGCCTCCATCGTACCATCGGCACTGGGTGGAGGTTTTCTCCCGGCGCTACGAGGCGCTGCGCAAAAAAGCCCTGGAAAATCGGGACTGGGGAGCGTACCGGCTGCTGGGCTCCTATGCCGCCACCGACGAAGCGGAGTTTTTCGCCGTGCTCAGCGAACGCTTTTTCCAGGATCCCTGCGCGCTCAGAACCCATTTCCCCGATCTTTATGACGCGTTGCGGGAGTTCTATCGCCTCGATCCGGCGGTACTTTTCGAAGGGGGATGTAACCAATCACGATAGAATTTTGAATATACTTTCGTACGGAAACGAACGACCCAAAGGAGATCCCAATGGCCAAGAAACGCGTCGCCATCAACGGACTGGGGCGGATCGGCAAAATGGTGCTCTGGCACTATGTGACCAATCGGCCCGAACACGTCGAAATCGTCTATGCCAACGGAGGGAGCGGAACTCCCGAAGATCTGGCCTACATGCTCAAATACGACTCGGTACACGGACGCTTCCCCGCCGAAGTGGCGTACGACGAGACGAGCCTGACCGTCGGCGGGCAGCACATCGCCATCGTCGACGAACGGGACCCCGCCAAACTCTCCTGGGGCGAAAACGGCATCGATATCGTCCTGGAGTGTACCGGGAAATTTGTCGAGCGGGACAAAGCGGCGTTGCACCTGGAGGCGGGGGCCAAAAAGGTCCTCATCTCCGCCCCCGGGAAAAACGTCGATCTGACCGTCGTGCTGGGGGTCAACCAGGACTGGTACGATCCGGACAAACACCACGTCATCTCCAACGCCAGCTGCACCACCAACTCGCTGGCTCCGGCGATGAAGGTTCTGGAAGAGCGCTTCGGAGTCGAGAGCGCGCACATCACCACCACCCACGCCTACACCTCCAGCCAGGTGACCATCGACCGCAAAAAGCCCGGCAAACACCGCCGGGGACGGGCCGCCGCGGTCAACATCATCCCCACCACCACGGGTGCGGCCAAAGCGACGGTGGAAGTGATCCCCGATCTCAAAGGCAAGATGACCGCCATGGCTCTGCGGGTACCGGTGCCCGACGGGGCGATCACCGAGATCGTCGCCAACCTCAAGAAAGAGACCACCGTCGAGGAGCTCAACGCCGCTTTCGCCGAAGCGGCTGCCGGCGAGCTCAAAGGGATCCTGGAATTCAGCACCGAGGAATTGGTCTCCAGCGACATCCTGGGCAACCCCCACTCCAGCATCATCGACGGCCTCTCCACCCAGGTGCTCGGGGGGAAAATGGTCAAGGTGATGGCCTGGTACGACAACGAGTTCGGCTACGCCGGCCGGCTGCTCGAATTGGCCGATCTGGTCGCCTCGAAGATGTAAGGCGCCGCCCCCGCGGCATGGGGTGCATCCGGCCGTGCAACAGTTCGGAGTCCTGCACATCCGAAACAGGATTTCCCGTTTCTACATTTCCCAAGCAGAGCCGGGACAACCTCTGCCGGCTCATTGCCGGTGGCATCGGGGTACGGCTGAAAGCCACACGTTTGGCCTGAAGACCAACTCCCCCCGCCCTTGTTGTCACTCCGGACCCTAACCGAGGTCCAGGGGTACTGCCTACTGATAGCTGACGAAAACACCAAATCTCTCGGTTCCGGCTTCCGCCGGAATGACGGTAATGTCGCCTTCGGCGACATCGCTAGTCACTAGTCGATAGTCGCTAGTTGTCAGTCATAGGTTCGAGTTGCTCAGCAACGCCCCAAAATTTCTCATTTATCATTTCTATTTTCTCATTCAAACCGCGTCGCCGTGCGACGCCCCAAAACTCCTAACTTCTAACTCCTCATTTCTCATTCAAAATGGGTTAAATCCACTTCTGCTTTTTGAGCCATTTGAAAATCAGCCAGGCGATGGCGATATTGAGGACCCATACGCCGAGGTAGCCGTATTTCCACTCCAATTCGGGCATGTATTTGAAGTTCATCCCGTAGTTCCCGACGATGAAGGTCAGCGGCAGGAAGATGAGACTGATGGCGGCGAGGCGCTGCATCGCCTGGTTCATCCGGTTGCTCAGAAAGCCCATCAGGAGGTTCTGCAGATAGCCGGTGCGATCGAGATAGGTCTTCGATTCGTTGATCGTGAAGGAGAGGTGCTCTTTGAGGTCGATGAATTCGTATTTGAGCTTTTCGCGGATCCGGACCGGGAAGTGGTTGTAGACCTTGTTGACGATATCGGTGGACTGCACCGAGAGTTTGGCGATCCGGTTGAGGGTTCGGCGTGCGAAGTAGAGGTGCTTCTGGATCTCCTCTTCGTCCAGATCTTCGGAGAAGATGTGGTCTTCGATCTCTTCGAGCCGGTCGTCGAGCCGGTCGAGGATCGACATGGTATGGTCGACCAGGATGTCGATGACTGTGTAGGTGATATATTCGAGTTTGTCGTCGGGTTTGTACCGTTTGTAGAGTTTGGTGGTGACGTTTTTGACGATCCGGGGATCCCGGGAGAGGAAAATGAGGGTGTTCCCTTTGAGGATGATCACGACGTTCTCGTCGTGGTAGAGCAGCTCGTCCTCTTCGTCCCGAACGAAATATTTGAGGATGATAAGCTGGAACTCTTCGTTGGATTCGTAGGCGATGCTCTGATCTTCGTTCTGGATGTCTTCGATGAAGCTTTCGGGAAAACCGTGATCGGTGAGCCAGTGCAGGATCGTTTCGTTGTCGATGGTGGTGAAAATCACCTGCTTTTTGGAATCGTCCAGAACGATTTCGTCTTTGCGATAGAGGCGGTCGGTAAACAGATACATTCTATCGCTCCCGTTGTGGTATCGGTCGGTGGTCAACAGTTTTGCAGCGTTTCGATCAAAGACGCTTCACTCATCGGACGATGGAAATAATATCCCTGCACGTTGAGCGACCCGAAACGTTCTTCGAGATAACGGATCTGATCGATCGTCTCGATCCCTTCGACGACGATATCATAGCGCAAATCGCGGGCGATGCGGATGATGTGGTCGATCATCGGTGTTTTTTCCGCGTCGTGAATCGTTCCGCTGAAACTCCGATCGACTTTGAGAATCGAAAAACGGAGCTGTTCGAGATAGGACAGAGACGAATACCCCGTTCCGAAATCGTCGATGGCCCAACGGATCCCAAACACTTGAAGCGCATCGATGGTGGCACGGATCATCGCGAAATTGCGGATCAGTGAAGTCTCGGTGATTTCGATCGCCAAGTGCCTGGCGGGGATTTGGTGACACTCGAGGCACTTCTGTACGTGCTGCGCGAAGCTTCCCGAAAAAAGCTCGCGGGAATCGACGTTGAGCGAAATGTATTGCAAAGGGAACGTAGAGAAATCTTTTTCGAAACGGTCGATGGTTTTGCAGACGCGATCCATCGCCCAGCGACCGATCCGCTCGATGTCTCCGTTTTCGACGGCGATGGGGATGAACTCTCCGGGCATGAGCAGGCCCAGTTTGGGGTGGCGCCACCGGATCAACGCTTCGGCGGCGACGATGTGCCCGTCGGCCAAAGAGACGATCGGTTGATATTCCAAAAAGAGTTGCTCTTCCAATTCAGGCCGGTTGAGCTCTTGATGCAAGATGAAATTTTTGGTACGGATGGTATCGTCTTTTTCATCATAAAAGGCGTAGGGTTTTCCCGACTGTTTGGCGCTGTACATGGCCAAATCGGCCTGACGTATGATCTCTTCGGTATCGAAATCGTCCGGATCGATGACGACTACGCCGATGCTGGCGCTCATCGGCAAGTGGGATTCTCCCACACGGATCATCGTTTGTAGTGCCTCGTTGATCGTATGGGTTCGCTCCTCGACCATCCGCTTGGATTCGTGGATATCGGAGCAACAGTCTCTGAAAAGGACCACGAATTCATCTCCGCCGAAACGGTAAATCTCGTCTTTGTTCCGACAACGGTTTTGCAGCGCACCCGCCACCTGCCGCAGCACTTCGTCTCCGATCGTATGTCCCATTGTGTCATTGATCGGTTTGAAGCGGTTTAGGTCGATGAAAAAAAGGAGGCTCAGTTCTTTGCGATCCGATCGCCGAAGCAACGCAGACAGGCTCTCTTCGAATGCCCTACGGTTCTTTAGCTTAGTGAGGGGGTCGATGTGCACGAGACGCTCCAGAGCGACCGTACTCGCCTTTTCTTGCGATTTGTCCTGCAAATTAACGATTCCGCCGACAATGCGGTTGTGCTCGTCGTACAATGGGGCCGCTTTGACTTTGAGCCAGTATTTTCGGATCGGATCGGTGAAAGTGGTGATGTATTCCCCTTCGTATTCGATCGGTTTTCCCGTCTCGATCACCCGACGCAAAAAGGTAACGGCGGGTTTGTAGTGGAGTTTGGCGAGGTTGAAACGCTCTAGCTTGAATTTGTCGGGAATATCGAAAAACTTGATATAGGCGGGATTGTATTTTCGGATCTTCAAATCGGTATCGTAATAAAAAATCGGCGTGGGATTTTGGTTGAAGATGGCGAACAGCTCCCGTTCTTTACGACGGAGTTGCCTGTTTTGTTCGATGTGTTTGTGGAGGAGATTGTGAATCGTCCATGCAAACTGAAAAAGGACGATAAGGAAGAAAAGGATCACGATGACCGTGATGATCGCATTACGGTCATGCCGGAGGATCAGATACGAGAGGGTAGGGAGGTTGATCAGGCCCCAGTATGTGAGCAAAAGACCCAGATCCACGAAAAGCGCGCCGAGCGCACCGGCGGAGATCCCTAATATTAAAAAATATGTCAAAAATTGAACATTGTCTCGGTTTTGATAATATAGAAGTAAGTACATCGAAAGGAATCCAAAGCCGCCCGCCGTCAACATCGCTTTGATCCAGAAACGACGCTTCCATTGGAGTAGCGAGGCTTCGTCATGATCGATTCTTTGATAACGGTAATTGTCCAAAAGCCGATCGATGAGCAATCCGATCAAAACAAGATCCGTCCCGGCTATGATTCGATCCTCGAGAAGATGGGGGTAGAGCGCACTGATAAAGAGGAGGATCACGATGAGCGCGATGAAGCTGGTTTTTGTATGACTGTAGAGATGGTCCAACGTATAGCGCAATTGATTGTTGGGAACGAGGAGCCGTTGCAAAAGATTTTTTAAGGATAATTGTTGAATCTTCATAGCACGGATTCTACCAAAAAGGGGAGCTGAGAACCTTTTTAGGGGGAATGAAGTAGAATACGGGCACAAATTCCCCTGTGAGGATCGAATCATGAGTAACTATATGCTCTTCTCCGGTACCGCCAACCCCAAGCTTGCCGCAGATATCGCCGCCTATCTCGACATGCCCCTCTCCGGAGCGACGATTAACCGCTTCTCCGACGGTGAGATCAACGTCCAGATCTCCGAGAGCGTCCGGGGCAAGGACGTCTTCATCATCCAGCCCACCTGCGCGCCGGCAAACGCCAACCTGATGGAACTGCTGATCATGACCGACGCCCTCAAGCGCTCCAGCGCCCGTTCGATCACCGCCGTGGTTCCCTACTACGGGTATGCGCGCCAGGACCGCAAGGCGGCCCCCCGGGTCCCCATTTCGGCCAAACTCGTCGCCGACATGATGGAGACGGCGGGGATCACCCGGGTCGTGACGGTCGATCTGCACGCCTCGCAGATTCAGGGCTTTTTCAACATCCCCGTCGATAACCTCTATGGTGCAATCCTCTTTATCGACTATATCAAATCCAAGAACTTCGACAATCCGATCATTGCTTCCCCAGATATCGGCGGGGTGGCCCGTGCCCGCTACTTCGCCAGCCGTCTGGGGATGGACATGGTGATCGTGGACAAGCGGCGGGAGCGTGCCAATGTGGCCGAGGTGATGAACATCATCGGCGATGTGGAAGGCAAAGACGTGATTCTCATCGACGACATGGTCGATACCGCCGGAACGATGGTCAAAGGGGCCGCCGCCCTCAAGGCCGCGGGTGCCACCAGCGTCATGGCCTGCTGTACCCACCCGGTCCTTTCGGGTCCGGCGATCGAACGGATCCGCGATGGGGAGCTCGACGAGCTCGTCGTCTCCGACACGATCCCCCTCCGGGCGGAGTGTGCGAAGATCAAGGTCCTCTCCACCGCCGACATGCTCGGCGAAGTGATCCGCCGGGTCCAGAACAACGAAAGCGTCAACTCCCTCTTCGAAACCAAATAAACAACGATGGATTTTCGTTTGTGAAGGGGTGCGATTTTTCACATGAGACGCGCTAAAAGGGGAAGAGAAACTCCATCTTGATCGCACGTTTGCGATTTTGGGATAAAATACCTCGAAGATTTTTCAAGCCCAAGGAGAGAGCGTGTCCGAACGCGTCCCCCAGTCCCATATCCGAAACTTTTCCATCATCGCCCACATCGACCACGGCAAATCGACTCTGGCCGACCGGATCATCCAGGAGTGCGGCGCCGTGAGCGAGCGGGAGATGAGCGATCAGTTGATGGATACGATGGATATCGAGCGGGAGCGGGGGATCACGATCAAGGCCCAGTCGGTCCGCCTCGATTATGTCAAGGACGGAGAGCACTATGTCCTCAATCTCATCGACACGCCGGGTCATGTCGATTTCTCCTACGAAGTGAGCCGATCGCTCGCCTCCTGCGAAGGGGCGCTCCTCGTCGTCGATGCCTCCCAGGGGGTGGAGGCCCAAACGATCGCCAACGTCTACATCGCTCTGGAGAACGACCTGGAGCTGATCCCCGTCGTCAACAAGATCGACCTCCCCGCCGCCGATCCCGACCGGGTCCTGACGGAGCTGGAGGAGTCGATCGGGATCGACGCGACCGAACACGCCCTCGTGTCGGCCAAGACCGGGCAGGGGGTCCGGGAACTGCTCGATATGATCGTCGAAAAGATCCCGGCACCCTCCGGAGACGAGAACGCTCCGGCCAAGGCGCTCATCTACGACAGCTGGTTCGACAACTACCTGGGGGCGCTGGCCCTCGTGCGGGTCTTCGAAGGGACGATCCGAAAAGGGCAGAAGATCCGGATCATGGGGACCGGTGAGGAGCACACGGTACTCGATCTGATGTATCCCCATCCGATCAAGCCGGTCAAGACCGATACGATCGGCGCCGGAGAGATCGGGATCGTCGTCACGGGGCTCAAGACGGTCGAAGCGCTGCAAGTGGGCGATACGGTCACCGACGCCAAAAACCCCACCGCCGAACCGATCGGCGGCTTCGAGCCGGCCAAGCCTTTCGTCTTCGCGGGGCTCTATCCGATCGAGACCGACAAGTTCGAGGATCTCCGCGACGCGCTGAACAAGCTCAAACTCAACGACGCCGCGCTCAGCTTCGAGCCCGAATCCTCCGCGGCCCTGGGATCGGGATTCCGGGTGGGATTTTTGGGGATGCTCCACATGGAGGTGGTCAAAGAACGACTCGAGCGGGAGTTCGGCCTCGACCTTATCGCCACCGCCCCCAGCGTCGTCTACAAAGTCAAACTCACCAATGGCGAGGAGATCACGATCCAGAACCCCTCGGAGATGCCCGAGGCGAGCAAGATCGATACGATCTACGAACCCTACGTCAAAGCGACGATCCTCACCCCCAACGACTACGTGGGCAACCTCATCAAACTCCTCAACGAACGTCGCGGTGTCCAGGTGCGGATGGACTATCTCAACGAAAACCGGGTCCTGATGGAGTACGACATCCCGATGAACGAGATCGTCATGGATTTCTACGACAAACTCAAGACGGTCACCAAGGGGTACGCCAGTTTCGACTACGAACCGATCGGCTTCCGTCCGGGCGATCTGGTCAAACTCGACATCCGGGTCGCCGGGGAGGTGGTCGACGCCCTCTCCATCATCGTGCCGCGGGAAAAAGCCCGCACCCGGGGACTGGCATTCGTAGAGAAACTCAAAGAACTCATCCCCCGTCAGCTTTTCGAGGTGGCGATCCAGGCGAGTATCGGCAACACCATCATCGCCCGCACCAACGTCAAGGCGGTGGGCAAGAACGTCACCGCCAAATGTTACGGAGGGGACATCACCCGGAAGCGGAAGCTCCTCGAAAAACAGAAAGAGGGGAAAAAGCGGATGAAGGCCATCGGCAAGGTCAACGTCCCCCAGGAGGCGTTCATGGCGGTGTTGAAAATTGATGAAAATTAGAAGGTTGCTATCGGTGTATTGGTGTATTGGTTATTGGGGCGCCTGCGTTGTTTTTTCCTGGCATTTGAACAAAAGCGTTGCAAAGCAATGCAAACCGAAATTTCTCATTTCACCTTTCTCATTTCTCATTAGAAAAATCCGTTTCTCACTGTTCACTCTTCACTCCTCACTCGAACCGGAGGTTCGCTAATGTCGTCCTGGATCAATGAATGGGCCTTCCACCTTCACCTGCTGATGGCGATCTCCTGGATCGGGGGATCGGTATTCATGTTTGTGCTAGGGGTTTCGCTGCGGGACAAACGGGCCCAACAGGAGGTCTACCCCCATGTGGGACCGATTTTCGGCTGGTTCGAGCTGGCTTCGCTGATCATACTGCTGTCCACGGGGGTAATCCTCGGCTTCCGATACGATCTCTTTTCGCTATTGATACATCCCAACGGATCGGAGATCTCCGACGCGCTGCTCAAAAAAACGATCCTCGTGGCGATCCTCACGGTGGCGACGGTGGTCCATTTCGTCATCGCCTACAAGACCAACGGCAAAGAGCGGACCCGATGGCAGCATTTCTTCTCCCGCGCCTCCTCGATGCTGATTTTTGTCCTCAATCTCTTCGTGATGCATTACGCGATCGTTTTGCGGGACATCCTCTAAGAAATGCGCCGGAGCGGGTCAGAAACGGTAACTGACCGAACCGACGAAAATGTCGATCCCGTCGTTGGGTTTGACGAGTCCGGCGTTGGAGTAGTGCATGTATCGGAAGCTCAGATCCCAGCGGCCGGTCCGGATCCCCGCACCGAGGCGGTCTTCGAAAAGGTAGGCGCTGGAGAGTTTTCGGGGTCCCATTCGAGTACGGGTCCACAGCGACGCGCCGATCCCCCCTTCGAGGTAGGGGTGGACGTCGCCATCGGGATTGAAATAATACGCAAAGACCGGCGAGAGGGCGACTCCGAAATTGTGCTCACCGTAGCCGCTCCAGTAGTTGAGAGAGGCTTCCCAGTAACCGGAGAGATATCCCCATCCGCTCACCCACCATTTCCGTTCGAAATCACGACGCAGACCGATCCGGTAGATGTCGATGTTGTCTTTGCTTTGTCCGATGCTCAGTGTGAGCGAGTCGATGATTGCTCGGTTTGTTTGTGGATTTTCCCGGGGGATCGTCCCCCCCGCATATGTGAAATAGGGTAGATACAATGCCAGTCCCACAGCCATCCAGCGTCGACTCCGCCGTAAACAGTCCATTTCGTCGATCCTTTTTGATAGAGAAATAAGACATTATACTACGAGGATCTTGCTAAGGCCTAAAAACGGGAGAAAGAGAGTATAATCCCGGGAACCTTATTGATGGAGAAACGACGACTTGGGTGAATTTCGGCGGGTCTTTCGGCGTCTGATCGTACCGTATTGGAAAGATTACATTCCCTATTTCGTCATTGCGACGATCGGGATGATCCTTGCGGCGGCGGGGACATCCGGAAGTGCCTATCTGGTCAAACCGGTGCTTGATAAAATCTTCGTCAACAAAGATCTCCACGCACTCCATATTCTGCCCTTTTTGATCATCCTGGTGTATCTAATGCAAGGGGTGGGGCGTTATGTACAAAGTTACTATTTCACCTATATCGGCGAGGATATCATCCGTCGAATCCGCGATCGGATGTTGCGGACGATCCTCGGACAGGATATGCAGTTTTTCCACAACTTCCGCTCGGGGGAACTGGTCAGCCGCAATATCAACGACATCGCACTGATCCAGGAATTTGTCTCGACGATGATTCCGGAGATGGGGCGGCAGATGCTTACGGCACTCGGACTCTTGGGTGTGGTCATCTACCAGAGTCCCAAATTGGCATTTCTAGCCTTGGTGGGCTTTCCGCTGACAATCGTTCCTTTGGTGATGATCGCAAGGCGGATCAAAAAACTCTCGCACAAATCCCAAGCCAAGACTTCCGACATCACCGCGCGACTCAACGAGATCTTTCACAACATCGAGATGATCAAAGCCCGAAATACCGAAGATTTCGAATACCGAAAATTTTCTCGGGAAAATCGGGATTTTTTCGATTTGACGATGAAAACGGTCAAAACGGTACAGCTCACCAGCCCTTTGATGGAAGTTTTGGGTGCGATCGGTGTGGCGCTGGTAATCGCCATCGGCGGGAAAGCGGTAATCCTGGGGGAGATGAGCATGGGGAGCTTTTTTTCGTTTATGACGGCGCTGTTTATGCTCTACACTCCCATCAAAAAAATAACCTCCATCTTCAATAGACTCCAGATCGCTCTGGCCGCCAGCGAACGGATTATCGAACTGCTCGATCACCGCCCCACGGTGGTGGCGCAAGGGGATCGGATCCTTTCGGAAGGGGAAGTACTCGAGTTTCGGGACGTGAAGCTCCGCTATGGGGACAAAGAGGCCCTCAAGGGGGTCACCTTCACAGTCCGGAAAGGGGAGACACTGGCTCTTGTCGGTGACAGCGGAGGGGGGAAAAGCTCGATCGTCAATCTCATTGTCCGTTTCTTCGATCCGGATGAGGGGGAGATCCGCATCGATGGAGCGGTGCTTCCCGAGTATCGACTCGAGAGTCTACGTGAAGGGATTTCCCTCGTGACCCAACAGGTTTATATCTTCAACGATACCGTTGCCGCAAATGTCGCGTACGGTAAGGAGATCGACGAAGAACGGGTGATTCGTGCCCTCAGGGAGGCCGATGCATGGGAATTCATCCGGGAAATGGGAGGGATCCATACTCCCCTCCGGGAGCATGGATCCAACCTTTCCGGAGGACAGAAACAACGCATCGCCATCGCCCGGGCTCTCTATACCGATCCCAAAATCATCATTTTCGACGAGGCGACCAGTGCGCTCGATACCCGGAGCGAAAAGCGGATCGTCGAGGCGATCGAACGGATCGGCAAGGATCGGATCACGATCGTCATCGCCCACCGATTGAGTACGATCCGGAGGGCCGACTCGGTCGCGGTCCTCAAAGAAGGAAGAGTGCTGTGCAAGGGCCCAGAAGAGCGTTTGCGCCGGGAATGTGAAGAGTATCGGCGCTTGTTGGAAGCCTAAAGCACCTTTTCGATCAGCGCCAGATAGAAACCGTCGTAGGTTTCGTCCGGGACGATCCGGCGCGTGAGAGCCAGATCGGAGGCGAAAGTTTTGCCCTCCCAGGCGGTGAACCCCTCCAGGGAGGCGGGGAGGGTGGTTTCGATGGGGAGGATTCTGGCGTCCGGGGCTTTGCCCAGTAGAAAATCGACAACTTCCTCGTTTTCTTCGGGGGCGAAGGAACAGGTCGAATAGAGCATCCGCCCGCCCGGCGTGAGGCTCTCCCAGGCCGAGAGAATGAGCCGTTTTTGGAGTTTGCGGCTCTCTTTGATCTTTCGGGGGCTCCAGAAGGCGAAGCAGTGGGGATCGTCGGCACGGAATTTCGCCTCGGAGGAGCAGGGGGCGTCCAGCACCACCCGGTCGAA
>JALWKO010000025.1 GCA_027081405.1 Campylobacteraceae bacterium
CCCCTCCCGGCCCCATCGGGCCCGGCGTAGCGGATCGCGTCCCTCCCCAGAGGTCCCGCCAGCCGCCTGATCCGCTCCCTCTACGGCAGCAGCTATTCCCGGATGAACCAGGCCCAGCGCCGTTTTATCGACCGGAATCTGCGACGGATCATCCAGATCTCCCAACGGACCCTCAACTACCTGGGCTACCCCGAGACCGCCCGCCATTTCCGACAGCAGGGGACCAACGTGGTGGAATTCTGGCTCCACCCCAACGGCGACATCACCGGGCTGCATCTGCGCCGCCGCACCGGATCCTCGGCGCTGGATCGCCGTAGTATCGAGGTGATCAAAACCGCCAGCATGTACTACCCCCACCCGAAGGTGACCACCAAGATCATCATCTACGTCAAGTATCGGCTCTATTGAATGGAGAATTTAGGGGCGGTGCGATTTGAATGAGAAATGAGAAATGAGAAATTTCGGGGCGTAGCGTTCGCTACGTCCTCAATGTCGGATTTTTGATGATGGATTGCGGGTGTTGCGATGCAACGCGAATTTTTGGAGGCGGGACTTCAGATCCGCATTGCAGGGCGAAAGCCCTGTCCCCAATGACCAGTGACCAATAACGAATGACGAATGACGTTGCCGAAGGCAACGCTACTTGCGAATTGTGACTTGAGGCCCGGAGGGCCGTGCGTGCGACAATTCCTCGGGTCAGGAGTGGTAGTTGGGGCTCTCTTTGGTGATGGTGACGTCGTGGACGTGGGACTCTTTGAGGCCGGCGGAGGTGATTTCGACAAATTCGGCCTTTTCCCAGAAGGTGGGGATGTCCTTGGATCCGCAATACCCCATCGAAGAGCGGAGTCCTCCGGTCATCTGATGGATCACGTCGGCGATTTTCCCCCGGTAGGGGACCCGCCCTTCGATCCCTTCGGGGACCAGTTTCTCCGCCGCGGTGCCTTCCTGGAAATAGCGGTCGGTGCTCCCTTTGGTCATGGCGCCGATGGAGCCCATGCCGCGATACTCTTTGAACTGCCGTCCGTTGTAGATGATCATCTCCCCCGGAGCTTCGTAAGTCCCCGCCAGGGCCGATCCCAGCATCACCGAACTTGCCCCCACGGCCAGAGCCTTGGCGATGTCCCCCGAATAGCGGATCCCTCCGTCGGCGATCACAGGGACTCCCATCGGATTGGCCACCTGGGCCACTTCGTCAATGGCGCTGATCTGGGGAACCCCCACTCCGGCCACGATCCGGGTGGTACAGATCGATCCGGGTCCGATCCCCACCTTCACCGCGTCGGCCCCCGCCTCAATCAGATCCGCCGCCGCCTCGCCGGTGGCGATGTTTCCGGCGATCACGTCGATGTCGAGTTCGGCTTTGATCAGCTTGACGGTGTCGATGATCCCCTGGGAGTGGCCGTGGGCCGAATCGAGCACCAACACGTCCACCCCGGCTTCCACGAGGGCCCGGGCCCGGTCGAGCTGCCCCACGCCGATGGCGGCGCCGACCCGCAGACGGCCGAATTCGTCTTTGTTGGCGTTGGGGTACTGCTCCCGCTTCTCGATGTCCTTGATCGTGATCAGCCCCTGGAGGATCCCCTCGTCGTCGATGATGGGGAGTTTTTCGATCTTGTGTTCCTGGAGCACTTTGGCCGCTTCGTCGAGGCTGATCCCCTTTTTGGCCGTCACCAGCGGCATGGGGGTCATGACGTCCTTGACCTTGGAGCGTTTGTCGGTAATGAAGCGCATGTCACGGTTGGTGATGATCCCCAGGAGTTTGCGATTTTCGTCCACCACCGGAACCCCCGAGATCTTGTACTCCCCCATCAGCCGGTCCGCCTCGGCGACGGTGGCGTCAGGACCGATGAAAATCGGATCGATGATGATGCCGCTTTCGCTCTTTTTGACCTTCTTCACCTCCATCACCTGGGAGGCGACGTCCATGTTTTTGTGGATGATCCCGATCCCGCCGAGCCGGGCCATGGCGATGGCGGTTTTGTGTTCGGTGACCGTATCCATCGCCGCCGAGACGATGGGGATGTTGAGCCCCACCCGGCGGCTGAGCCGGCTGCGCAGATCCACCTCCAGAGGCAGTACGGTGGAGTGCTGGGGAACGAGCAGGACATCTTCGAAAGTCAGCGCGCGCATTTTGATTCGCATAGGGGGTTCTCCTTGTTTCAGTGGCTGTAGTCGATCGACCGCTCCAGGCTGGCGGCACCGTCGAAAAGGGTCTTTTCGTCGAAGGCCCGACCGATGAGCTGGAGCCCCACGGGCATCCCGGTATCGGCGTCCTTGAGGATCGGAAGGGTCATGGCCGGGAGGCCGACCAGGTTGATCGCGATGGTGTACATGTCGCTTTTGTACATTTCCAGCGGATCGGCCAGCGCGCCCAGCTCGGGGGCGACCGAAGGAGCGACGGGGGAGAGGATCAGATCGGCCTCTTCGAACACTTTGTTGAACTCTTCCCGGATCAGGTGCCGCACCTTCTGGGCTTTGAGATAGTAGGCATCGTAGTACCCCGAACTGAGTACGAAGTTGCCCAGCAGGATCCGCCGCTTCACCTCGTCTCCGAACCCTTCGCTGCGGCTGCGGTAGTACAGATCCTCCAGGTTTTTAGGGTTTTCGCACCGGCGGCCGTAGCGGACTCCGTCGTAGCGGGCCAGGTTGGTCGCCGCTTCGGCGGTGGCGACGATGTAGTAGGTGGCGATGTCGTATTTGGTGTTGGAGAGCTCTTTGTGGACGATGGTGTGCCCTTCGGCCTCCAGGGCCCGGACCGCCTCGTCATGCGCCTTGCGCACCGCCGGGGAGGCTTCGGCGACGTAATTGTCGATCACGGCGACAGTGAGTTTGCGATCGGGATCGATACGGCCGGCGATCGGTTCGCTGTCGATCTCGGCGCTGGTGGAGTCGTGGGAATCGTGCCCGGCGATGGCGTCGTAGAGGATCGCCGCATCCTCCACGCTCCGGGTGATGGGGCCGATCTGATCGAGGCTCGAGGCGTAGGCCGCCAGGCCGTAGCGGCTCACCCGCCCGTAGGTGGGTTTGAGCCCTACGACCCCGCAGTAGGCGGCGGGCTGCCGGATCGAACCGCCGGTATCGCTCCCCAGGGCGGCGATCGCCTCGCCGGCAGCCACCGCCGCCGCCGAACCGCCCGAAGATCCTCCGGGAACCCGCTTTTTGTCGTGGGGATTGAGCGTAGGGCCATAGAAGCTGCTCTCCGTCGTCGATCCCATGGCGAACTCGTCCATGTTGGCCCGGCCGAAAGGGGCCATCCCCGCCGCCCGGAGCCGGGTGACCACGGTGGCGTCGTAGGGGGCGACATAGCCCTGCAGGATCTTCGAAGCGCAGGTGACGCTCCACCCTTTGACCTGGATGTTGTCCTTGAGGAGGATGGGGACCCCCTCCCCCGCTTCGTCGAAGGCGATGTAGGCGTTGAGACCGTTTTCGTCGGCCCGTCTTCGGAGCTCAGAGCGTATCTCGGCAAGTTCTTCGGGGCGTTTTTGCAGTGCATCTTTGAGGCTAATCACGATTCCGTCCTGCTCGGGTGGGGATATGTTGGCGGATTATATCCAAAAAGTGGTTTGCTTAGGGTTGAATCTCCCCCTTCAGCGGCCCATTTCGTTCATTGTCCAAAAATCGGAATCGGCGGCATCGTCCGGGCCGATTTTCGGGCCCGTTCGTCGATCTGCGCCTTCTTGCCACCAAAGTCGTAGGCCACCAGATGGGGCGTGCCGGAGGGGTCACCCACCAGCCCGAAGGGGACCTCCTCGCTGACAACCATCGATCTTCCCCTCTCAAAATCGATGATTTTGGCACCGTCGATCACCTGGCCGCCCTCGAGGCGGTAGCCTTTGACAGGATGCACTTCCGTATGATAAGAACAGTCCGCCGGCCACTTGACGTGTGTCGGTGTCAGGATGATACTTGGCTCACCCATCCGCTGCAGCGCCATCCGCAGAATCGGCCCGTCGATCCGCATCACGCCGCCGCCCGGTCCTCCCCGGACATAGAGAAGCCTCGGATCGAGGGTGCGCATCGTCACGAGACCGATCGGGGTCTGGAAATGTTTGTCGACGATGGCGTACCAGACCTGCGCCACCGGCATCTTCGAGCCGCTGAATTCGATCCCGTACAGCTCACCGTCGGGCGTTCGCCCCTTGCCCAGATACAAAGCGACGGTCCCGTCATTGTAGCGTGCCCAGGCCCCTTTGGGGAGTCGTTCGAAACTTTGGGTGACGATCCGGTTTTGCAGATCGAGCAGCTTTTTGGCCTCCTCTTTGCACCGTGCCTGCGACCAGCCCGCCGAGAGGGAAGCGATCAGAACGAAGACCAACACTACGATTCGTATCATCTTTTTCTCCTTTCATTTCAAGAATTCGATATGAGGGCAGCCGTTGCGATCAAAATCCAATCTCGTATTCATGGAGACGGCATGCCAGCCCGGCTTGGCGATCTCTTGAAACAATCGAGACGAGGGAGGGTGGATCGTGATGGCGGATTCGCAACCGCGTGGCATATAAAAGACCTCCTTGTACACTGCCGTCAATCGCCCAATCGTCTCGGTATCGGCTTTCGTCAAGCCCCGCAGATAGCCCACTTTTTGCAGCATACGAAGCAGTTCCGCCATTTTTTTACCGATGTTTTTGGGAGGCGGAAGCGTGCGGTGATTTTCATAATAGACCTCAAATTCACTGCGCCCCTCTCCGAAATCTTCGGGAAAATGGGCGCCGGGAAGCACCGTGTCCAAGAGGGCGTTGATGCGATGGAGACTCGCCTTTGCCGCTTTGAGGTTTTCAAACCCGCCCGGCGTGCCGATCGCGGCTTCCAGTTCCATCCGATAAGGCTCTTTCCACCAAAAGTCCCATTTTAGAAAGTTGGGATCTTCGCACATCAAGGGTTTCTTTGATCTTCCCCCGGTTTTTTGATCGTAATCCCTCTTCGTATCTTCCCCGCAACACTCCTCCTGGCAAAGGATTTTTCGGACGAATCGATCGTCAAGTCGCCGGTAGAGCTTCTCATCGGCCCCGTTTCTCCCCTCTTGGTTACATCGGTAAAATCGATCCCAGCTCTTCACACACGATTTTTCTTTAAACCATGGGCCTAGATCGACGGAGGTGCCGATTTTGCGAACCGTTTCCTCCAAAGGAAACTGAAGAGTAATTCCGACGACTTTTCCCTCCCACTGCCAGATTCGTTCGGCTCCCAGCTTTTTGGCAACCTCGTCGAACCATCCTTTGGGGACCTTTTTAAGCACTACCCCTTTTTTGTTCAGCGCCACCGATACCATCAGAGCTATCGGCTCCCAGGCAAAAAGGGCACTGCCGACCGCCGCCGTAAGTAAAAAAACGATAACTATCCGTTTCATTTGATGAGCCGGATCTCTACACGGCGGTTTTTGGCCCGCCCCTCTTCGGTGGCGTTGTCGGCGATGGGATCGGCTTTGCCCCGACCGACGATTTTGAAGAGTTCCGCCGGTACCTTGCCGCAATCCATCAGATAGTCGGCCACCGACTGGGCCCGCTGGAGCGAGAGCTTCAGGTTGTAGGCGTCGGTACCGATATTGTCGGTGTAGCCGATGACGATGATCTTTTTGGCCGGATGGGTGCGGATGTAGCGGGCCACCGCATCCAAAGCCTTTTTCGCCTCAGGTTTGAGGATAAACTTGTTGAAATCGAAGAGCACCTTCTCCGGTACCGTCAGCTTGGAACCTTCTGTTATCTGTTCGACTTTGATGCCGAGTTGTTCGGGGGTCGGTTTGGCCTCTTTCTGCGTGTATTTGGTCACTTTGATGTCTGAAATCAGCACATCGTAGGGTTTGGCGTCGAAGTCGTCACGAAAAAAGGAAAAGCCGCTGACACTCTCCCCCTCTTTCAACAGCCAGGGAGCCGAGGCGAGACGCTTGCCGTTGAGATAGAGGCGATATTGACCCCGTCGCACCTGAATGGCGAAATGGAAAGGTTTTTTCCTGCACCCTCTACGGGTCGCTACCCGCCCGATACCGCCGACATTGATTTCACAATACTTCATCTGAACATCGAGTGTCCTGCCGGCCACTTCTTTGTCCCATCCTTTCGTCTTGGGACCCTTTTTGAAGATATTCAGTTTGAAATGGGCTCCACTGGCGTAGTTGATGACCGTGAATTCGATAGAAAAATCCTCTTTTCCTAGATCTATCTTTTTATACAGCTCGAGCTCCGCAGGCGTTGACGCGGAGACCCAGATGTAGTCGTTATACTTCACGCATTCCGGGGTACCGCGGAAGCGGTCGAAGCCTTCCGGGATCTCCCCCACCGGGCAGTTGCGAAAATCGCTCGACCAGAGCA
>JALWKO010000026.1 GCA_027081405.1 Campylobacteraceae bacterium
CAACCTCGCCGGATGCAAAACCTCCGTCTGGGAGTTTTCGATCGTCGAAGACCCCCACAAAGAGGAGTTTCTCGATTTTGATAAAAAATATCTCGATTTCTCCCGGGACGAAAAGGTTCGCGAAGCGGTCGTGGACGAGACGCTCCGGGAGCGCCTCGAGGAAGCCTTCAAGAAAATTTACGATCCCCTCTTTGCGGGGAGTCTGATCCGCTGCGACTTTTTCGTCCGGGAGGGGGAGATCTATCTCAACGAGATCAACCCCATCCCCGGCTCGATGGCCCACTATCTTTTCGACGACTTTCCGGCTCTGATCGAACGGCTTTCTTCCCATCTCCCCGCCGAGGCCCCCATCGGAGTCGACTACCGCTATATCCATTCGATCCAGAAAGCCAAGGGGAAAGCCTGATCCCCGCCTCTCCGCAATTCGGACCGATTTTCTCTTAATTAAAACTCATCTCCCAATATCACTTCGTTCACTTTCTGTTTAAGTTTTTTTATAGCCGTGCGGGCCTATAATACCCTGTTACTGTTACGCCGTAGTAACAAAAATTCCATAGGAGGCTAATATGCAGTCAAGCGCAGCATTGGAATATGACTATTCCGTTGCCAAACTCTACATGTGGACGACTGTGATCTTCGGGATCGTCGGAATGACGATCGGTGTGTTGATCGCATCGCAACTGGCATGGCCGGAACTCAACTATCTGTTCGGTGAGTACGGCACCTTCTCCCGCCTGCGCCCGCTTCACACCAACGTGGTGATTTACGGATTTACCGTTAGCGGGATCATGGCTACATTTTATTATGCCGCTCAGCGGGTGTTGAAAGTATCGCTCGCCGAGCTCCCTTTTTTCAATTTCCTGGCGAAATTGGATTTCGTAGCCTATTTGTTTGCTGCGGCAGCGATGGTTGTCAGTGAATTGATGGGGATTACCGCTTCCAAAGAATATGCCCAGATGGAATGGCCTTTGGACGTCGCTATTGTTGTCTATTGGGTCATTTGGGGAATTGTGATGTTCGGGATGATCGGTGCTCGCCGTGAAAAAGCGCTCTATATCTCCATGTGGTACTACATCGCAACGTTCCTCGGTGTCGCGATGCTCTATGTCTTCAACAACATGGAAGTGCCCACCATTTTCTTCTCGGGCGGCGTCGGTGCATGGTACCACTCGGTATCGATGTACGCCGGCACCAACGACGCACTGGTCCAGTGGTGGTGGGGACACAACGCGGTGGCGTTCGTCTTTACTGTACCGATCATTGCGATGATTTACTACTTCCTCCCCAAAGAATCGGGTCAGGCGGTCTACTCTTACAAGCTCTCCCTGCTTTCGTTCTGGGGTCTAATGTTCGTCTACCTCTGGGCCGGCGGACACCACCTGCTCTGGTCGACCGTCCCCGACTGGATGCAGACGATGGGATCGGTCTTCTCAGTCGTACTGATCCTCCCCTCCTGGGGTTCGGCGATCAACATGCTGCTGACGATGAAGGGTGAGTGGAACCAGTTGACCGAGAACCCTCTGATCAAATTCATGATCCTCGCTTCTACCTTCTATATGCTTTCGACCCTCGAAGGGCCCATTCAGTCGGTCAAGTCGGTCAACGCGATCGCACACTTCACCGACTGGATTCCCGGTCACGTCCACGATGGAGTACTGGGATGGGTTGCTTTCATGATCTTCGCGGCGATTATGCATATGTCCACCCGCGTCTTCAAGCGGGAGATCTACAGCAAATCGTTGCTGGAAGCCCAGTTTTGGATTCAGACGATCGGTGTCGTCCTCTACTTCACCTCGATGTGGATCGCCGGTATCACCCAGGGGATGATGTGGCGGGCAGTGGATGAGTACGGAAACCTGATGTACAGCTTCATCGACACCGTTTCGGTACTCCATCCCTACTATGCAATCCGGGCGATCGGTGGTCTGCTCTATCTGATCGGTATGTTCATGTTCGCCTATAACTTCATCATGACCGCCACCGCCGGACGCAAACTCGAGCAGGAGCCCCAGTTCCGCTCCCCCATGGCTTAAGAAGGAGGTAAAGAATGTTTCATTGGTTGGAGAAGAACCCCTTCCTCTTCGCGGTCGGGGTGTTCGTCGTCATCGCGTTTGCGGGTCTCATCGAGATCCTGCCAAACTTCGCCGAAGCATCTCGTCCCGTCAAAGGGCTCAAACCCTATACGGTCCTCGAGCTCGCCGGTAAAGAGGTCTACAAGAAGGACAACTGCATTGCCTGCCATTCGCAGCTGATCCGTCCGTTCAAGGCCGAAACCGATCGTTACGGACGCTATTCGCTTTCGGGTGAGTATGCCTATGACCGCCCCTTCCTCTGGGGATCCAAGCGGACCGGTCCCGATCTGCACCGGGTCGGTAACTACCGGACGCCCGAATGGCATGCCAACCACATGTGGGATCCCAAGTCGGTCGTTCCGGCATCGATCATGCCCGCATACAAGCATCAGTTCACCAACATCGCCGACATCGCAACCGCCTACGCCGAAGCGGTGACCGTCAAGAAGGTGTTCCATACCCCCTACGGTGACGACATTCAGCCCGGCAAAGCGGCCTATGAGAAATACTACAAAGAGAAGGTCCTCCCCGAGGCGCTCAAAATCGCCAAGGCGATGAAAAACAAAGACGTGCTCGATATGGTCAAGCAGGGCAAGGTTCCCGAAATCGTCGCCCTGATCGCCTATCTGGAGCGTCTGAAGTAAGGGGCTGCGATGACGATGGCGGAGCTGCAGGGTTATATGATGTTTTTCTTCACGATCTTTCTAGTCGTGATCTTGTACGCCTATATCCTGCATCTCTACCGCAGCGAAAAAAAAGGTGAGCGGGATTACGAAAAATACGGCAAGATCGCGATCGAAGACGAGATCGACGACAAGCCGGTGGAAGTCAATCCCAAAATCTCGAACGAAAAGAAGGAGAAGTAAATGAGTTCATTTGTTGTCAAAGGACTGGTGCTTGCGGGGGTTCTGATCGTCGCAACGCTGGTCGTGGTCAAGCAGATGCACATCGACCTGAGCGATCCGGTCAACATGATCACGTTCCTCGGGGCGATTGCGATTGCGGTGCTGTCTTTCGGTGTGGCTGCCAAATATATGGGGCAGATGAAGACCGATACCGCTACTGGGGAACTGGCCGAAGAGAACTGGGACGGGATCGGTGAGTACAAAAACGAACTTCCCGCCGGATGGGCCTATTCGTTCTTGGGGACTATCATCTGGGCGGCATGGTATTGGCTGGCAGGATATCCCCTCAACGCTTACAGCCGGATCGGCGAGTACAACCAGGAAGTCAAGCAGTATCAGCAGAAATTCCAGGAGAAATGGAAAAACCCCTCTCCCGAAACGCTCAAAGAGATGGGGGAATCGATCTTCCTGGTTCAGTGTGCCCCCTGTCACGGGGAGACCGGCGACGGGCTCTCGGGCAAGGCGCAGGATTTCACCCATCGGATGAGCAAAGAGCAGGTACTGGCCGTACTCAAGGGCGGTCAGCATCAGCTTAAATATCCTCTCGGTGCGATGCCTCCGGGGCTGGCCCAAGGCAAAGCTGCCGAAGAAGTGGCTGAGTACGTGGCCAACGGACTGAAGGGTAAGGCTCCCGCCGCATGGGCGACCTGTGCCGGTTGTCACGGGCAGGACGGCAAAGGGAACGGCGGTTCGGCACCCAACCTGGCCGAATACGACGAAACCCTGGTCCAGCATGTGCTCAAAAACGGAAAAACCGGAATCATCGGTACGATGCCTTCTTTCGTCAACCGCTTCACACCGGTTCAGGAAAAAGCGCTGGCTGCGTATCTGAAAACCCTCAAGCAGTAAGGAGTGGACAATGGCTGCAACAGAAAATACGAACCGCAATGCATGGGGTATCAATGGGGTCCTTGGTATGCTCATCGCTACTGCGCTCTTGTTGAGCATACTGGCATTTCTCGTGTCCAATGCTATCCGTATCGAACGGGCAGAAGTGACGCATCCGTACGACCCGTCTCCGGTGATCAACAGCCTTGACAATGTCAAGATGATCAGCAAGGACAACGCGAAATACGACATTTCCAATCTCTAAGCGAGGAGCGCATCATGATCAAGTATATGGACAAAATCATCACCCTTGGACTGGTGATCCTCGCCGCGATTACCTTCTGGGCTGTTGTGACTCCTAATCACCTCTTCGTAGGCTGATCCGGATGACCGCCGCAGCGGCAAGGGCCGCCTTGCTGTTGCTCGTATTCTCCTGGGCCGGTTTCGCCGGCTACCTCTACAACGACCACATCCTTTCCCCCAAAGCCTCGGACATCATCGAAAAAATCGGCCTCGAGCTGTACCAAAAAACCGGGATCTCCGAATATGCGATCGTGACGAACGAATCGCTGGGGAGAGGGGTGAGTCTCTACGATTACGTCAAAAACGAACATCCCGATCTGAAACGGCCCTATGCGGTGCTGATCCTGGCGCCAAACAGCAAACGGATCGGGATCGTCGTTTCGGATCCTTCCCTCAAAAACATGTATGACGACGATCGGGTCAAAGGGTACGCGATCCGGATCATCGGAAGTCCCGACAAGAACACGATGCAGTCGAAGTACGACGTAGGGGTGGTGCAGGCCTATTCGGAACTGGCAGACGAGATTGCGGCAAGCAAGGGGGTCAAACTGAACAATACGATCAAAGACGAGGGACGATGGCTGATCGACGCGATCACCTGGCTCGTCTATTTAGGTTCGGTTGTGATTTTTTGGATATATTTCGGCCGACCTCTGATCCGAAGGATACGTAATGGCTGAACAAGCTTCCAAAAAGACCTACTGGCCTCACATGATCCTGGGCTTTCTGGCGATCGGGATCACTCTGGGATTTTGGACCGTCAAACATGCCATCCAGTTACCCGTACATGAGTCCAATGAATTCATGATGAAATATCAACAAGCCGATATGGACTACAATCAGATCCAGGAGGCCCAGGCCCGTTTCGATGCACGGTACAAGGTGGCTCTCGAAGGGATGAGAGATTCCGATTTCAAGCCCAAACACGTCAAACGGCATATCGGTCGCATCGTGGCGTTGCAAAAGGTCAATACCGTTACCTATCGGGTCACCGACAAGGCGGGCAATCCTGTCGATGACGCCAACGTCACCCTTCTGTTGACACGTCCATTCACCGAAAAAGAAGATCAACATTTCACCCTCACTCACACCGGTAACGGCATCTATCGAGTCGAGAAGGTTTCCATTCCCCATTATGGACGTTACATTTTGCGTGTACGCGTGCAAAAGGGGGATGCGGTAGGTTTCATGGATACCGAAGGGTATCGCAGACCTCCCGTCGATTCCCCCCACTGATCGCCCGTCGATTTCCACAATTTCATTTCCCTCCCAAAACATCCATTCACGATACACGTTCGCAGGGTCGGTTGGTGCCGGATGGCGCGGAAGCTTCCATGGATTTCCGAGTGTGAATCCGGCATCTTCACCGTGGTTTTTTGCCGTTCTTTGGGGGCTTGATAAGAACTTTTGGGTTACAATAAACCGTTCGCAACCCAAAAGAAGGAGCACCCATGGCACGCAAATGGTTCAAACTCACGGCCCTGGTCGGTGCGGTCGCACTCGCCGCGACCCCCGTAAGCGCCAAGAAGATCCGCTGGAGACTCGCCGAGACTTGGCCCTCCACCCTGACCCCTCTGGCCTCTCCTCCGGCCAAACTGGCCGCCTGGATGAAAGAGATGAGTGATGGCAAGTTCATCATCAAGGTCGAGGGCAAAGAGAAGCACAAAGCCCCGCTGGGTATCCTCGACATGGTCAAAAACGGCCAGTATCAGATGGGCCACAGTGGTTCGTACTACTGGAAAGGCAAAGACATCAACACCGTTTGGTTCACGACGGTTCCCTTCGGAATGACCCCTTCCGAGCAGTATGCCTGGTTCTACTACGGAAACGGTATGAAATACATGAAGGAGGTCTACAGCAAATTCGGCGTCTACAGCTTCCCCGGCGGAAATACCGGCAACCAGATGGGGGGATGGTTCCGCAAACCCATCAAAAGCGTCGACGACCTCAAAGGGCTCAAGATGCGGATCCCCGGACTGGCGGGTGAGGTGATGGCAAAACTGGGTGTCAACGTGGTCAATATCCCCGCAGGAGAACTGTATACGGCACTCGATCGGGGAACCATCGACGCACTGGAATGGGTCGGACCCGGTATGGACATCAAGATGGGATTCTACAAGGTAGCCAAATACTACTACACCGGCTGGCACGAGCCTGCTAGTGAAATGCAGTTCCTGGTCAACAAAAAGGCCTTCGACAAACTCCCCAAAAAATATCAGACGATGCTGATCGTGGGGATGAAAGCGGCGGCGATGGATATGTATATCGAAAACTTCGCCGAATCGGTAGATGCATGGCAGCGGATGAAAAAAGAACATCCCGAAATTCAGGTCAAAACCTTCCCCTTGCCGGTACTCAAAGCGCTCAAAAAGGCGGCAGACGAAGTGTATGACGAATATGCAGCCAAGAACCCCAAGTTCAAGGAGATCCGCGACGACTACTTCTCGTATATGAAAAAAGCGCGGCAGTGGTCGATGATGAGTCAGTACTACTATCTCCAGATGAGCAAAGAGCTGGGGATCACCAAGTAACGAATGCTTTGGCGTTCGTTACGTCATTGGTCACTGGTCATTGGTCATTGGGGGGGTAAGGCGTGGAAGCATGCTTCTACTCCATTTTCCCAAATGACCAATGACTAATGACGAATGACCAAAATCCGAAGGGTTTTATCTTGCTGACAAAACTTGAAAAGGTGACCGACAAGTTCATCGACGGGGTGGGGTATCTCACCGGGATTCTGATGATCTGGCTGATACTTAATGTCGCCTGGGACGTAATGATGCGCTACGTCTTCCACGATAGTTCCATCGCCATGCAGGAGCTGGAGTGGCATACATTCGCTGTGGTCATGCTCTACGGGACCGGGTACGCTCTGCGTCACAACGCCCACGTGCGGGTCGATTTCCTCTATGACCGGCTCTCACCCAGGGCACAGGCATGGATCAATATCTTGGGGACGATCTTTTTTCTCCTCCCGGTAGCGGTGCTGGTGATCTACGGATCGTGGGATTTCGTGATGGATTCGTACACGTCGCACGAGATCAGCGACGATCCGGGAGGGCTCCCTTACCGTTGGGTAATCAAGGCACAGATTCCATTGGCTTTTGCTTTTTTGATATTGTGCGCATTTAATTTCATCCTCCATTATGTCAACGTGCTCCGTGGAGTGGAGGATCCCCTGCCGATCGAGGAGGATGAACTATGATCGGACTGTGGATGTTTCTTGCGGCGTTGGTAATGCTGGTGATCGGCTATCCGGTCGCATTTACCTTCGGAGCGGTATCGCTCTACTTCGGTGCTCTGGCGGCACTTTTTGAGTTATTGCCGGATGGAGGAGTGACACTGGCGGACTGGTGGGACGAATTCAATTCTATGTTCTCTATGATGCCGTTTCGGATCTACTCCATCATGACCAACAAGATCCTCATGGCGGTTCCGCTCTTCATTTTCATGGGGATCGTCCTACAAAAATCCCAGTTGGCCGAGCGGCTGCTGGAGAGTATGGGAACTCTGTTCGGGAAAGTCCGGGGAGGATTGGCGATCTCCACGGTGCTCATCGGGGCGTTGTTGGCGGCATCCACGGGGGTCGTGGGGGCTTCGGTGGTGGCGATGGGGGTGATCAGCCTCCCGATCATGCTCCGCCACGGATACGACAAACCCCTCTCCACCGGAACGATCTGTGCGGCGGGGACTCTGGGGCAGATCATCCCCCCTTCGATCGTCTTGATCGTCCTGGCCGACGTGTTCCAGCTTCCGGTCGGAGATCTCTTCAAGGCAGCGATCCTACCGGGGATGGCGCTGGTAGGGGTCTATATCCTCTATATCCTCGTCCTTTCGTTTCTCAAACCCTCCGTCGCTCCGGCACTCGATCCCGAGGAGGGGGTGCGCTACGGGGCGAGCGTCAAACGGGCTCTTGTCGCCATCATCCCCCCGCTGACTCTGATCGTACTGGTTTTGGGTTCGATCTTCGCCGGGATCGCCACCCCCACCGAATCGGCTTCGTTGGGCGCGTTGGGCAGCCTAGTGCTCGCGGCGTTGTATCGGAAACTCAGTTATGCCATGGTGCGGGATGCGGCACTCGAGACGGTCAAGACCACATCGATGGTTTTCGCGATTCTGGTAGGGGCGACGGCCTTTTCGATGGTCTTTGTCTACAGCGGTGCCGATGAGATCGTAGAACATTTCATGACCCAGCTGCCGGGTGAAAAGTGGGGATTCCTCCTTTTGACGATGGGGATCATCTTTTTCCTTGGATTTTTCATCGATTTCTTCGAAATCTCCTATATCGTCGTGCCGATTCTACTGCCGATCGCCCAGAAAATCGGTCTCGATCCCATGTGGTTCGCGATTCTGATCGCGCTCAATCTCCAAAGCTCTTTCCTCACTCCGCCCTTCGGGTTCAGCCTCTTCTACCTCAAAGGGGTCGCCCCGCCGGAGGTGAAGACCACCGAGATCTACCGGGGAGTCGTCCCATTCATTCTGCTGCAGATCCTCGTTTTGGCCTCCATTGTCTTCTTCCCTCACCTCTACGGGTTCAAATAGCCGGGATTTGAATGAGGAGCGAGGCGTTGGGCGTTAGGAGTGAGGAGTGAAGGGGCGCCGCGTGGCGGCGCGGTTTGAATGAGAAATGAGAAATGAGTATAGAAATGAGAAATTTTGAGGTGTTGCTGCGCAACGCTTTTGATGACGGATTTTGGATTTTGGATGCTGAATTTCGGTGCGTTGCGTTGCAACGCGTATTGTTGGAGCGGGAATAAATTCCCGCACGGCAGAGCTAAAGCCCTACATCCAATATACCAATAATGTCGCCGAAGGCGACACCTCTTACGACTATCGACTATCGACTAGTGACTAATGCCGTCGCCGAAGGCGACACCATTCAATTTCCGGAAAGGGCATCCAGGGGGCTTTTGTCGTAGTGGCGGGCAGGGTTGGACTTTGAACGGGGGGCTTTGCGCAGGGTCCCTTTCCGACGGGCCTCTTCGATTTTCTTTTGGGCCAGGCGGTAGTTGGCACAGCCGGTGGGATCGCCATAGCTACAGGCTTTGCGCCAATAGCGCATCGCCTTGGTGTAGTCTTGCCGCACGCCCCCTTCGGCGTCGGCGTAGATGAATGCCGCGCCGTTGCAGGCGGAGGCTTTGCCCAGAGAGCAGGCCCGCTCCAGATATTTGATCGCGGTGTAGCCGTCGATCCGGACCCCGTCTCCGGTGATGTAGTGCACTCCCAGGCTTTCGCACGCCGCCGCATCTCCCGCCGCACAGGCGCTTTGATCCGAAGCCGAGAGACTCATCGCCGCACATGAAAGGAACATCAAAGCAAACCGTTTCATTGTGTCTCCCGTTCAAAAAAACTGAACCAATCTTACCACAATGTTCGTGGATTCCAATCAATGGGTGATGTTCCTCCATTTTTGCTCCAACTACCGCAAAAGGTCGTTCTCCTTGTGCTATACTTGAATTTCCAGACCCATCACAAAAGGAGAGAGAAATGAAAAAAATCCTGCTCGCACTTGGGCTCGGCGCGGCGCTGAGCGTTTCGGCAGTGGCCGCGGAGTATGTCCTTAAGTTCAGCCATGTTGTCAGCCCCAACACCCCCAAAGGGAAGGCGGCCGACTTTTTCGCCAAGCGCCTCGAAGAGCTCAGCCACGGTCGGATTGACGTACAGGTCTACCCCAACAGCCAGCTCTACAAGGACAGTGCGGTCCTCAAGGCGCTGAAACTCAATTCGGTCCAGATGGCCTGCCCCTCTTTCTCCAAGTTCGGCAAGATCGTTCCCCAGTTGGCCCTTTTCGACCTCCCGTTCCTCTTCCGTGACCTGGATCATCTCCACCACGTCCAGGACAGCGAAGTGGGACAAAAACTCAAAGACATGGTCACCGCCAAAGGGTACGTGGCGCTCGATTTCTGGGACAACGCCTTCAAGCAGGTCACCAACTCCAAGCGGCCTTTGATCCATCCGAGCGATTTCAAGGGGCTGAAATTCCGGATCATGAGTTCCAAGGTCCTCGAAGCCCAGTTCAAGGCGGTCGGAGCGATCCCCCAAGTGATGCCCTTCTCTGAAGTCTATTCGGCCCTCCAGCAGGGGGTCATCGACGGAGAGGAGAACACCAACTCCAACATCTACACCAAGAAATTCTACGAAGTGCAGAAATACATGACCGTCAGCAACCACGGCTATCTGGGGTATCTGGTGGTCATGAGCAAGAAATTCTGGGATTCGCTCCCGGACGATCTCAAAGCGGCGGTGAAACAGGCGATGAAAGAGGCCACCGCCAAAGAGCGGCAGTGGGCGATCGAGCTGGATAAAAGCCAGTTCGCCAAGATCGAAGAGTACGCCAAAAAGACCGGAAAACTCCAGATCACCCGGCTGACCCCCGAGCAGGTAGCCGAGTGGCGCAAGGCGATGGAAGTGATCTACCCCGAGTTCTACGATCCCAAACTCATCGGCAAAGATCTCATCGAAGCGGCGATGAAGACCAAGTAATCTTTCGCGCTTTGGGCGCGAAAGATCGTTTACGTGTTAAGTGGCACGTGTCAAGAAGGCCTTTTTACTTAGTACATAACACGTAACACTTAGCACGCAAGAAGGGGAGCGATGGGGGTTGTCATCAAAACGTTCTTTCGCTGGCTCGGTCGGCTGATCGGCTGGATCAACCAAAGCATCGCCGCGATCGGGATCGCCGGCGGGGTGGCGCTGGCCTTCGTCAACGTGGTGGGGCGCTACGTCTTTCACGCTTCGTTTACCTGGGCCGGTGAGCTGACGGTCTATCTCTTTCTCTGGAGCGCCTTTTTCGGAGCGGCGTACTGCTTTCGGGAGGATGCCCATATCGCCGTGACGGTGCTGCTGGATCGTCTCCCCCCCAAGGGGGCCAAAGCGCTGATGCTCCTGGGGCATGCGATCACTTTCGTCTTTTTGGTCGCGGTGAGCTGGTACGGCTATCAATATCTGCTGCTGGAGATCGATCTGGACGAGCGCTCCATCGATCTGGACATCCCCATGTGGATCCCCTATTCGGTGATCCCTCTGGCCTTCGCCTCGGCAGCCTACCGGGTGGCGGAGAAATTCGTCGAGATCCTCCGTACCCCGGCCGATGCGGTGGTGCGGCGTAGCGAAGCGGAGATGATCCTGGCCGAGATGGAGGAGACAGCTCCCGAGGAGTTTATCAAGCGGGCAGAGCGCAAGACAGGAGGGATGCTATGAGCGTGGCGATCCTTTTCGGGCTCTTTTTTCTCCTGCTGCTCATCGGCGTCCCCATCGCCGTGGCCCTGGGGGCTTCAACCTTTTTCACCCTCGTGACCTTCACCTCCGTTTCGCCGGTGGAGGTCTCCTCGATGCTCTTTGAGAAGGTTACCGGCTATTCGCTGATGGCGATTCCGATGTTCATCCTCGCCGGCAGCCTCCTCTCCAAAGGTTCCAGTGCTCAGCGGATTATCGAATTCGCCAAGGCGATGGTGGGGCATCTCCCCGGCGGTCTACCGATGGCGGCGATTTTCGCCAGCATCATCTTCGCCGCCGTGAGCGGCAGCTCTCCCGCGACAGTGGTGGCGATCGGCTCGATCATGTTCGCCGCGATCGAAAAGGCGGGCTATCCCAAGCGCTACGCCATTGGGACGGTGGCTACGGCGGGGAGTCTGGGGATTTTGATTCCTCCTTCGATCGTGATGATCGTCTACGGAGTGACCGCCGAGGTGAGCATCGGCAAGCTTTTCATCGCCGGGATCGTCCCGGGGATCATGATCGGAGCTATGATGATGGCGGTCACCTATATTGGGGCCCGGCGTCTGGGGTTCAAACGGAGCGAACCCCAGTCCTGGGGAGTGCGGTTGAGAAAAATGCGCGAAGCGACCTGGGCGCTGATGACCATCGTCATCGTCATCGGAGGGATCTACGGCGGGATCTTCACCCCCACCGAAGCGGCGGCGGTTTCGGCGGTTTGGGCCTTTTTCGTGAGTATGTTCATCTATCGGGACATCCGGTGGAAAGAACTCCCCCGGGTCTTCCTCGACGCGGCCAAAACCTCGGCGATGATCATGTTCATCATCGCCAACGCGATGCTGTTCGCCCATTTCCTGACGCTCGAAAACGTCCCGAGGATGATCACCGAGTGGCTGGTGGGGCTCCATGTGGGGCCGATGTTGTTCCTTTTGTTCGTCAACATCCTTCTCTTTTTCGCCGGCGATTTCATGGAACCCAGCGCGATCATCATGATCATGGTGCCGCTCCTGCTGCCGGTAGCCAAAGCGCTGGGGATCGATCCGGTCCATTTCGGTATCGTGGTGACGATCAACATGGAGCTGGGGATGATCACGCCCCCCATCGGACTCAATCTTTTCGTCACCAGCGGGATCACCGGAGTGAGCCTGAAGGACGTGATCGTCTACGCTCTTCCGTGGAGCCTGACGATTCTGCTGGGCCTGCTGCTGGTGACTTATATCCCTCAGATCGCTTTGTGGCTGCCGAGTATGATGTACGGGTACTGACGGGGTGGACGAGCGGAATTTCGAACGGGCCATCGTCGCGGTGTCGCTGCTGATCGTGGGGATCGGCATTTTCCGGGCGTTGCATCATGCTTCGGATCGGAAACATCCCTCGGCACCTCCTGCCGAAGAGCGAAACGTCTCGGTGGCATTTGTGCATCCTTCCGGGATCCGCCCCGACTCCCCCGAAGGGATCTACCGCTACGTAGTGGACGTGATCGAGCACGGTTCGGCCCGCTTCCATTTCCCGGGTGGGACGATGGAAGGGGGATACCTCCCCCCCGCCGAGGCCCGCAAGGTGGCCTGCTACGTGCTGCAGCTCGGGGGACACCGCTGCCCCGTGCCGCCGTCGCCGGATGCGCAAATGTACTACACCGGCGCCTGTGCCGGATGCCACGGCAGCGATGGCAAGGGGCTCGGCGGCCGCTATCCCGACCTGACCCGTCCCCGGTTGCTGGGGATCGAGGAGGCGCTGCGGAAGCGCTCACTTTCCAGCGGTGGAAACGGGACGCAGTAGATACGAAGGGCCCATATTGACGCTGTGGTAGACCGTCACGCCGTATTTGCGGACGTAGTATCGCAGCAGGAGCCGCTGCAGTGCGGGTTCGACGGAGGGGATGAACCAGCCGTCGTTGCTGATGGCGACGATCCGTTCGGGTCGGTCGGCATAGAGCCGTTCGCTGGTCGCTTCGTAGCATACCGCCGAACGCCAGCGTCTGCCTCCGATGGTGAAATCGGTCGGTCGGGACGCGGGGACGTAATCGGGCGCTCCGTCGAAAAAGATCCGGTTGATCCATTTCCCGGCCCAGCGGGGGAGGGGGTTGGTCTCCCCGAAGGGGACGAGGACGATTTTGTCGGCGACGGTGGCGTTCCCGTCATGGAAAAACCAGGCGGAGTTGCGGTTGACGCCCTTTTTCGTATCGTAATAGAGCGCCCCCAGGACGATATCGATCCGGTGGGAGCGCCGTTTGATCGCATCCAGAAGGGCGGGGTGGCGATTGAGGAAGAGGGGGAGGACCGATTCGGGGAGGATCACCAGCGAGGCGTTGCGCTCGATCGCCCGGTCGATCGCACCGAGGACCCCGTCGATCTGTCCGTTGAGGTTCGCGGGATCCCATTTGGCTTCGACCGGGACGCGGGTCGAGACCAGCTCCACCGCTCCGGTGGGATCGGCAGGGAGTGCCTCCACTTTCTGCGGGTGCCAGGTTGCGGCGAAAAGGAGCAGGACCAACACCCCTTCCCCCAGCCGATGCCGTGGGGCACGGCGATGGAGGATCATATCGCCCAACAGAAACGAAGCGCCCAGGAAAAGGGCGAAGCGGAGCTTGTCCACCCCGAAGGGGGTATGCACGAGGATCAGTTCGGGTTTGAACCAGTCGAAGCCGAAAGGGTGGACGTAGCTCATACCCAAAAGCGCCAGCGCTTTTGGGTATGAGCTACTAATGAGCAGTGAGCAGTGAGCAGTAAGCAGTTTCGGTATGCGTTGCTTTGCAACGCTCCTGTTCAAAGGGATAATGTCGCGGACTCTCCCCAATGACCAATGACCAATGACCAATGACTTTTCTCTTGTGACTTGCAACCTGCGACCGAACCGTAGGCACCGACCGCCCAATCGTTCGGCGAGCCAGGCGAAGAGCCAGAAATAGATGCCGTAGACCAGCGCCACGGCGAGGACGACGAGGGGGATGACCCAGGGGTGGCCGTAGTGCAGGAAGCTCATCGCGATCCACCAGAACCAGAGCCCCCCGATCCCCAGTCCGAATCCGAACCACACCCTCCGGTCGCAGTGCGGCAGAAGGGCGAATACGGCGACGGCGGCGAGCGTTTCGAGAATCGGCAGAGGATGTCTCCACCACGCAAGATAGACGAAGAGCGAAGCGGCCAGAGCCAGAAGCCAGCCCGCTGTTATCCTCCCGGTGCTAAAATAGTGCGAAATTTTTCCCATCGTAAAGGATTCTCCATGGCTCAAGGGGCATTGGCACAGTTTCTGCCGATCATTCTGCTTTTCGTGATTTTCTACTTTCTCATCATCCGGCCGCAGCAAAAACAGCAAAAGGCCCATCGTGAGATGATCGCGTCGCTCAAAAAAGGGGACCGGGTGGTTACCGCCGGGGGACTGATCGCCGAAGTGGTCAAGCCCGAGGAGGATTTTATCAAAATCAAACTCTCCGAAAATGTGATCGTCCGCATCGTCCCCACGTCGATCACCCGCAAACTCAACGAAGCCTGAGGAAACGGCCATGCGTAGGCTCAACTATCGGGTCGTGATCTTCCTCTTCGCGGCGATTTTCAGCATCGTCTTTTCGATCCCCTCCCTGACGCAGAGCGAGCACGGCAAAAAGATCACCCTCGGGCTCGACCTGCAGGGGGGTCTGCACATGCTCCTGGGGGTCAAGACCGACGAAGCGATCAAATCCCGGCTCAAGTCGATCGCGGGGAGCGTCAAATACATCCTCGACGACAACGACATCGTCATCGACGAGCTAGAGGTAAAAGGGGACGCGGTCCGGTTCAAGGCACTCGACGAGGACGACATCCCCAAGGTCTCCGAGCTGCTCCAGAAGGAGCTGACGGGGGTGGAGATCACCCACGACAAAGGGGATTTCACGATCCGGCTCACCCCCAAAGAGATCGCGCGGACCAAAAAGCAGGCGATCGATCAGGCGGTCGATACGATCCGCAACCGTCTGGATCAGTTCGGTCTGGCCGAACCCACCGTCGCCAAACAGGGGCAGGACAAAATCCTGGTGGAGGTCCCCGGGGTCAAAACCCCCGCCGACGAACAGCGGATCCGCAAACTCATCGCCCGGGCGGCCCACTTGCAGCTGATGGCGGTGGACGAGGACCGGGTGGCCCGGGTCTATAGCATGAGCCCCGCCGAGGCACGGAAATACGGGGACGTGATCCTCCCCGACGTGAAAAATCCCAAAAAGAAATACCTCCTCAAAGCGATCCCGATCCTGGACGGATCGATGCTCACCGACGCCAAGGTGGGCTTTGATCGGAACAACCAGCCGGTGATCAATTTCAAACTCAACGGCGAGGGGGCCCGGATTTTCGGAGACTTCTCCGGCAAGAATGTGGGCAAACGGATGGCGATCGTCCTCGACAACAAGGTCTACTCCGCTCCGGTGATCCGGGAACGGATCGGCGGAGGCTCCGGGCAAATCTCGGGGAATTTCACCCTCAACGAAGCCAACGACATCGCCATCGCCCTGCGATCCGGGGCGCTGTTGGCCCCGGTTTTCGTGATGGAGAAACGCTCGGTAGGGCCCAGCCTTGGGGCCGACAGCATCCGGCAGAGCACCATCGCGCTGATCCTGGGCTTCGTCATGGTCGTTCTCTTTATGATCCTCTATTACGGACTGGCCGGGGTGATCGCCGACGTGGCCCTGGTGGTGAACCTCTTTTTGATCCTGGCGGTGATGGCGCTGTTTGGGGCGACGCTGACCCTGCCGGGAATGGCGGGGATCGTCCTGACAGTGGGGATGGCGGTGGACGCCAACGTCATCATCAACGAGCGGATCCGGGAGTTGCTCCGTGAGGGGGTCTCGGTCCCCAAAGCGATCGAAGAGGGGTACGCCAATGCCTTCACGGCGATCTGGGACGCCAACATCACGACCCTGATTTCGGCGGTGGTCCTCTACGCCTACGGCACCGGCCCCATCAAAGGATTCGCGTTGACGATGAGCATCGGGATCCTGGCGTCGATGCTGACGGCGATTCTGGGTACCCACGGGATCTATCAGGCCCTGCTGGACAAGATCCGGCGGGAGAGACTCAACCTCTGGTTCGGGATCAAGGGATAGGAGAGGGCATGGAACTGTTCAGCTACAAAAAACCGATCAACTTCATGGGGGCGAGCCGGAAATTCGGCCTCCTCTCATTGGTTCTGGTGCTCCTCTCCTGGGGGCTGATCTTCACCAAAGGATTCAACTACGGGATCGATTTCGCCGGCGGGACGCTGATCCAGCTCCGCTACGAGGGGAAAGCTCCACTGCAAAAAATCCGCGAGGATCTCAAAAAGACCCCCGCGTTCAAGGATGCCACCGTCACCTTCTTCGGGAGCGAAAACGAAGTGGTGATCCGGACCAAAAGCAGCTCCAAGACGGTGGGGAAGGACATGGGGGACCGGGTCCGTACTCTCCTGGCTGATACGGGGAAATTCGAGGTGCGACGGGTCGACATGGTGGGCCCCAAGATCGGAAACGAGCTCAAGGAAAAGGGGCTTACGGCGATGGTGCTGGCGATCCTGGGGATCCTGATCTACGTTTCGGTCCGGTTCGAGTGGCGCTTCGCCCTGGCCTCGGTCCTGGCGCTGGTGCACGACGTGAGCATCGCCATGGGGGCGATCGTTTTGGCCGGCGTGGAGGTCAACCTCGACATCCTGGCGGCACTGCTGACCCTACTGGGATACTCCCTCAACGACACCATCATCGTCTTCGACAGGATCCGGGAAGGCTTGCAGAAGATCAAGAACCCCGATCTGCCCGAGATCATCAACGAGTCGATCACCCGGACTCTCTCCCGGACGGTGCTGACCTCGCTGACCACTTTCTTCGTGGTCCTTTCGCTCTTCCTCTTCGGCGGGGAGATCATCTACGGCTTCAGCTTCACCATGCTGGTGGGGATCATCGTGGGGACCTACTCCTCGATCTTCATCGCTTCGCCGTTGCTGATGTGGCTGGGCTTCGACGTCAAAGCCTGGCGGGCCAAAGAGGCCGAGAAGCGGAAGCGGGAGAAAGAAAAAGAGAAAATGCGGGCCATGTACGAGCAGGGAACGCTCTAATGGGTGAGGAGTGAGGAGTGAGGAGTGCGGAGCGGGAAAATTTGCCCTGTTACGTCGATCGCCGGGGGAGCGGATCGAGCAAATGGGATGCCTTGGAGGAGCGTTTCGGGCGGGAGGATCTGATCCCGCTCTGGGTGGCCGACGGGGATTTCTGTGCTCCCCGGGCCATCCGGGAGGCGATCGCGGCACGGGCCGGGCATCCGGTCTACGGATATACCGAATACGGTGAGGGGTTCTTCGAAGCGATCGCGAGCTGGTATCGCCGCCGTTTCGGCTGGGAGATCGACCGGGAGTGGATCGTCCCCGAACACGGGGTGGTGATCTCCCTCAATCTCGCGATCGAAGCCTATACCGATCCCGGGGACGGCGTGATCGTCCAGACCCCTATCTATCCCCCCTTTCTCAAAGGGGTGAAGCGCCACAGGCGACGGCTCCTGGAAAACCGCCTCGTTGCGGATCCGGAGGGGTACCGGATCGATTTCGAGGATCTGGAGGCCAAGGCGGCCGAGGCGAAGCTCCTGCTGCTGTGTTCCCCCCACAACCCGAGCACCCGGGCCTGGAGCGAAGAGGAGCTCTCCCGTATCGCCGCCATCGCCGAAGCGCACGATCTGATCGTCGTCTCCGACGAGATCCACAGCGACATCGTTTACGACCGGATCCACCGCCCCTTTTCCTCTCTGCCCGGGATGCAAAAGCGCAGCCTGGTGCTCCATGCCCCCTCCAAGACCTTCCAGATTGCTGGGCTCAATACCTCCTACGCGATCGTCCCGGACGATTCGCTCCGCCGCCGCTACCGGATCGCGCACGAACGTGCGGGGCTGGACAACGGCAACTGCTTCGGAATCGTCGCCCTGGAGGCGGCCTACCGGGAAGGGGAGGCGTGGCTGGAGGCGATGCTGCAAATCTACCGGGAGAATATCGAGTACGTAAGCGATTTTCTGCGTAAACATACACCCAAGATCCGTCCTCTCCCCGTGGAGGCGACCTATCTGGTGTGGCTCGATTGCCGGGAGACGGGGCTGAACGACGAGGCGTTGCGGAGCTTTTTCGTCGACGAAGCGCGGCTGGCTCTCAATCCCGGAATCGCTTTCGGCGAGGCGGGGAGCGGGTTCATGCGGCTCAATGTCGCCACCTCCCGTGATCTCCTCCGGGAAGCGATGGAGCGGCTTGAGCGGGCGTATCGCCAAAGGGGATTCGTCTGATGCGCCTCGGAGTGCTTCTCGTCGCCCTCTGGGCGTGGGGGTGGGCACTGGTCCCCGCCGAAGTGGCGCAGTTCCTCCAGAGAGACGGGATCGATCCTTCGCAGGTGAGCCTGATCGTCGCCCCCACCAAAGGCTCCGAACCTCTGATGGTCCACCTCCCCGACGAACCCCGCCGCCCGGCGTCGGTGATCAAGCTCCTGACCACCTACGCCGCATTGCTGGAGCTCGGTCCCGATTTCCGCTGGCCGACCCGCTTTTTCGTCACCGGGCGGCTGCGCGGCGGGGTGTTGCGGGGGGATCTGATCGTCAAAGCCTACGGCGATCCGACCCTCTCCCGGCGGGATCTGGACCGGATCGCAGAGCGGATCCGCCGGATGGGGATCCGCGAAATCACCGGCGATCTGATCGTCGACGAGAGCTTTTTCCGTACGGGATCGAAAATCAGTTCGGGGTTTGACAATCATCCCCACAGCGAGTACAACGCCATGCCCGAAGCGTTGATGTTCGAGGACCACCTCAGCACCATCGTCGTCGATACCCGCGGCGGTGAGGCACGGGTACACAAAGGGATCCCCGATCCGGGATACCGGCTCCTCAACGAAGTGACGGTACGGAGCGACAAACGGTGCCGCGGGCGTTACGGCTGGCCGGCGGTACGCTTCGAAGAAGAGGGGGATACTCCGATCGTCCGCGTGACGGGGACCCTCTCGAGCCGCTGCCGGACCCCCCGGGTGATCCGACAGGTGATCGACCACCCCTACACCGCGTTCTACGGAGCCCTCAAAGAAGCGTTCGCAAAGAGAGGGATCGCCTTTTCGGGGCGCTTGCGGCTGGGGAAGGTTCCCGCCGGGGCCCGTCCTTTGCTGACCCACTACTCCCGCCCTTTGCTGCAGATTGTCGCCAAGACCAACAAGCACTCCAACAACCTCTACGCCCGCCACATTTTCCTCCTCCTGGGGGCCAAACGCTACGGAGCTCCGGCCACGGTGGAGAAAGGGCGCAAAGCGGTGCGCGAGATCCTCGAATCACGCGGGATCCTCGACGATGCGACGGTGCTGGACAACGGGTGCGGACTGAGTCGCCGTACCCGCACCACCGCCCGAACCCTCTACCGGCTCTTAGAGGACGCCTATCGGCACTTTGCCTGGAGGTGGATGGGAGCCCTTTCGATCGCGGGGATCGACGGGACGCTGCGGCATCGCTTCGTCCGATCGCCGGCCCGCCGGCACGCCTGGATGAAGACCGGGACCCTCAAAGACGCCAAAAACATCGCCGGATACGTCAAAGGGCGCAGCGGCAGGCTCTATACGGTGGTGATCTTCTACAACGGCCTCGCCCGCTGGAAAGGGCGGCAGTTCGAAGATCAGCTCGTCGAGTGGATCGTGAAAAACAAATGAGGAATGAGGAATGAGAAATGAGAAATGTTTGATTTCCTGTTTTGAATTCCCGATTTCCTCCTCTCAAGGGGAGAAATGAATTTCGAAACCTATCCGTTTGAAAAACTGACCCGGCTTCTCGAAGGGATCGTGCCAAACGGTGCGTTCGACCCGATGAGCCTCACGATCGGGGAGCCCCAGTTCGAGACGCCGGCGTTCATCCGGCAAGAACTCTGCGACGCCTCGGCGCAGCTGAACAAATACCCCAAGACGGCGGGGGAAGCGTACCTCAAAGTGGCGATGCTGCGGTATTTGAAGGAACGCTTCTCCCTCGAGCTGACGTCGGATCAGCTCATCCCCACCTTCGGAACCCGGGAGCTGCTGTTCAATTTCCCCCAGTTCTATCTCCACGGCAGACCCGATCCGGCGATGGCCTTCCCCAACCCTTTCTACCAGATCTACGAAGGGGCGGCGATCGCCGCGGGGGCGCGGATCGTCCACCTCGATCTGACCCCCGAAAACGGTTTTCAGCCCCCGATGGACGAAACGCTGCTGCGGGAGTGCGATCTGGTGATCCTCAACACCCCCAACAACCCCACCGCGTCGGTGATCCCCTTCGAGCGGATGCAAGAGTGGGTGGAGCTCTCACTCAAGTACGATTTTCTGCTGCTCAACGACGAGTGCTACGTCGATTTGTGGATGGACGAGCCGCTCCCTTCCCTTCTGGAGGCGAGCGTCGCCGCGGGCAACCCCGGGTTCCGCAACGTGGTCGTGGTCAACTCGGTTTCCAAACGCTCCAGCGCCCCGGGGCTGCGCAGCGGGTTCATCGCCGGGGACCGGGAGGTGTTGCGGGAGTATCTGCGCTACCGCACCTACGTCGGATGCGCCTCCCCGCTCCCTCTGCAGCGGGCCGCGGCGGCGGCCTGGGGTGATCAGGACCACGTGGAGACTTTCCGCCGGAAATATCGGCGCAATTTCGAGCTGGCGCGTGAGATCCTGGGGGTCGAACCTCCCGAAGCCACCTTCTATGTCTGGCTGGAGGTGGGCGACGAGCGGACCTTTACCCGGGAGCTCTATCGGCGGTATAATCTCAAAGTCCTCCCCGGTTCTTTCCTGGGGCGAAACGGTGCGGGCGAAGGCTTCGTCCGCCTGGCACTGGTCTATGAAGAAGAGCCGATGCGGGAGGCGCTGGAGAGGGTGGCGGCTTTTTTGAAAGATTTTGGATGATGGATTTTGGATTTTGGATTTTGGATTTTGGATTAAGGGTGTCGCTTCGCGATACTATAGTTGTAAAGGGAAATGATGAATCAAAACAACAGAGAAGAGGCGATCGATCTGGAAGCGCTCAAAAAAGACCCCCAGTTTCAGGAGAACCTGAAGCGGCTGGAGGGGGAGATGAAAGCCGAGCGCTCCATCGCCAAAGGGTATCAGCTGCTGGATGCGAAGCTCTTGATGGAGGCGGAGCAGGAGGAGATCAACGAGATCTTCACCTTCATCGTCAATGAAGCCTTCGATCGTCTGGCGGAGCTGCTCAGCCGGGGGGAAAAATTCGACATGGCCGATCCGGAGCAGTGGGCCACGGCCCGGGCGGTCTACGAGCACGGGATCCAGCGCTACAGCGAAAACGACCTCAAGGGGGCCAGGGAGATCTTTTTGATCCTCTATTACCTCATCACCGAGAAGGAGTTGCGCGACGCAATGATGATCCACTCGGCGGCGGTGGCGGCGGGGCACGACTTTGACAGTTTCATCGAGAATTTGGCCGACGTGCGGTCGATCAACCCCAACGACGCCACCGCCTTTTTCATCACCAGTTTCGTCCAGCCGCCGGATATTCTGCTGCAGATGTTCGCCAAAGAGGTGGCCGAAGGGGAGGCTTTGCTGGCGAAAATGGAGGAGAACAGCAAAGCTTCGAATGAGGAATGAGGAATGAGGAATTCGGAATTCGGGCGTATCGAGGTACGCCGCTTCGATACTATCGACTATCGACTAACGACTAGCGACTGTGCCGCCTCCGGCGGCACCCGGGAGGCGCTATGAAAATCCACTTCATCGGGATCGGGGGGATCGGACTTTCGGCACTGGCGAAATTCCTGGCGGGGCAGGGGCACACCATCAGCGGCAGCGACATGCGCCAAAGCGAGATCACCGACGATCTGGCGCTCAACTACGGGGCCAAGATCACGATCCCCCACCACCCCGACGCGGTGGAGGGGGCCGAGAGGGTGATCTATTCGGCGGCGGTGCGCCCCACCAACGTGGAGTATCAGCGGGCCCGGGAACTGGGGATCGAACTGCTCAGCCGCAAGGAGGCGCTTCGGTTCATCCTGGGAGACAAAGAAGTCTACGCCGTGGGCGGGGCCCACGGCAAGAGCACCACCTCGGCGATGCTGGCGGCACTCCTGCCCGATACCAACGCACTCATCGGCGCCATCAGCAAAAGCTTCGGCTCCAACGTCCGGAGCGCTCCCAACGACAAAGTGGTCTTCGAAGCCGACGAGAGTGACGAGAGTTTCCTCAACTCCAACCCCCGCCTGGCGATCGTCACCAACGTCGAGCCCGAGCACATGGAGTATTACGGCTACGATCTGGACCGGTTCTACGGTGCCTACCGGAAATTCCTCGACCTGGCCGAGATCCGGGTGATCAACGCCGAAGATCCTTTCCTGGGATCGCTGGAGATCGACGCAGTGCGGCTTTTCCCCAGCCGGGATCTGCGCAACGTGGAGTATTCGCTCGTCGAGGGCGAGCCCCATACCCGCTTCGAGCTTCGCGATCTGGGGAGCTTCGAGGTTTTCGGCTTCGGAGAACACATCGCCCTGGACACGGCGCTGGCGATCCTGGCGGCCAGGGAGTTGGGGGAGGATGTGGAGGATCTGCGTGAGCGGCTGCGGGACTACCGGGGGATCAAGAAGCGCTTCGACATCATCCAGAACGACCCTGACTGCGTCGTCGTGGACGACTACGGCCACCACCCCACCGAGATCGCCGCGACCCTGGAGGCGCTGCGGACGTTCCGGAAGATGCGGGGACTGCCGAAACTCAAAGTGATCTGGCAGCCGCACAAATACACCCGGACCCTGGACAACCTCAAAGGGTTCGTGGAGTGTTTTTCAGGGGTGGACGAGCTGGTGATCCTCCCCATCTGGTCCGCCGGGGAGATCGAAATCCCCATCGACCTCAAGGGGGCCTTCAGCCGCTACGAGCCGATCATGGCCGAACGGGTCACCCGGGAAGACGGAGTCGTCAAGATCCTGGACGAGAAATCGCAGGTGATGCGGGAATTCCGCGAAGGACTCATCGTCGCTTTCGGCGCGGGGGATATCACCTATCAGATACGAGGGATCAAGTGAAGGGGGGAGTGAGAGTCGGTAGTCGTGGCGCCGTTGGCACAGTCATTGGTCATTGGTCATTGGTCATTGGGGGCAGGGCTTCAGCCCTGCATGCGGGACTAAAGTCCCGCCTCCAAAAGAAAGCGTTGCGAAGCAACACCCCAAAACCATTCCTCATTAAAAAATTGTTATTAGTTGCTGGTTATTCATTACTAGTTTCCAATCTTCGGTTCCTCATTCCTCATTTCTCATTCCTCACTCCTCACTCGCACGGAGTGCGAATATGAGCCGTACACTTCCCGAAAAACTCGATCTGGGCGGGTATCTGGAGTCGTTCACCTCCTTTTTCGCCCGGCCCAAGCCGGTAGTGATGGAGGGAGACGCCGGGCTGCACCACCGCTTTCTCACCGCTTTGTCCAACGTACAGATCCCCGAACCTCCACAGGTGCCCACAATGGAGGATCGGCTGATGCGCCTGGGCAAACAGGGGGTGCTGGCTCTGGAGGAGATCTTCGATTTCATCCGGATGATCCGCTATTTCAACCGTCTGCGGGCGATGACCCTCCCCGAACCGGCGGGGAGCTGGATCGCCGGGATCGAAGTCCCCGAAGCGGTGGCCGAGATCGGATCCTATTTCACCGACGAGGGGGAGCTCAGCCCCGAAAAGGAGCCCGAACTGGCCGACATCGCCGAGGCGCTGCGGCGCAACCGCGAAGCGATCCGCGAATCGCTCTACGCCCTGACCCGCTCCCGGGATCTGGCCGACTATCTGGTCGACACCCAGATCCACCTCCAAAACGGCGAAGAGACGCTGCTGGTGCGCGGGGGCTTCTCCGCGGTGCTCAAGGCGACGGTAGTGGGGCGCTCTTCGGGGGGATTTTTCTACGTGATCCCCGATCGGGTGCGATCGCTCAAGGACCGGGAGGCGGAGCTGCTGAGCCGCCGGGAGGCGATTCTATGGCGCTACGCCCGGGAGTTTTCACAGGTGCTGCACCGCTGGGAGCGTTTCCTGCGCTATCTGGATCGGCAGTTCGATCGGTTCGACCACTACCAGGCTCGGATCCGTTTCGCCAAAAGCCGTGATTACGAATTTGTCCTTCCCCATGACGGCAAAGAGGTGATCCTGGGGGGATTCGCCCACCCCGCCATCGCCGATCCGGTCCCCGTGGACATCGCGGTCAAACGCCCCATCGTCCTCATCACCGGGGTCAACGCGGGGGGAAAAACGATGCTGCTCAAATCGATTCTCGCCGCCGTCTGGCTCTCCCGCCATCTCCTTCCGTTCCGCTGCGATCCCCAACGGACGAAAATCGGCCGGTACAAATCGATCGAAGCGATCGTCGAAGATCCCCAGTCGGTCAAAAACGACATCTCCACCTTCGCCGGGCGGATGGTGGAGTTTTCCCGGCTCTTCCGGATTCGCGACGCGATCGTGGGGGTGGACGAGATCGAGCTGGGGACCGATGCCGACGAGGCGGCGAGCCTCTTTCGGGTGCTGCTCGAGGAGCTTATGAAACGGGAGATCACCTTCGTGGTGACCACCCACCACAAGCGGCTGGCCTCTCTCCTGGCGGGGGAGGAAACGGTGGAACTCGTCGCGGCACTCTACGACGAGGAGCGCCGCCGCCCCACCTATACCTTCCTGGAGGGGAGCATCGGCAAGAGCTACGCCTTCGAGACCGCCGAGCGCTACGGGATCCCCCGAAATGTGGTCGAGAAGGCCCGAACCCTCTACGGAGAGGACAAAGAACGCCTCAACGAGCTCATCGAACATTCGACACGGTTAGAGGCGCAGATGCGCGCCCGCCTCGCCGAGGCGGAGCGGCTCACCGAGGAGCTGCGGCGCAAGGAGGAGCACCTCAAAGAGCTCGAAGAGGCGATGCGCGAAGAGCAGCGCAAGGTGCTGGCCACCCTGGAGAACCGCTACAACGCGGCGACCAAACGGGCCCTGGCGGCGCTGAAAAAAGCCGAAGACGCCGAAGCGAGACGGCTGCTCAACGAAGCTCACCGCCACAAAAGCCGGGCCCGGCTTCGGGAGGCGGAGCCCGAGCTGCCACCCCTCAAACCCGGTGACCGGGTCCGATACCGGTCCCATACCGCCGAGATCCTTTCCCTCAAAGAAAAGGAGGCGATGATCTCCGTGGACGGAATGAAGATCCGGGTCCCCCTCAAGGAGCTCAGACCGGCCCCCGAAACTCCGAAGCCCAAGGCCCCTCGCCCCAAAAAAAGCACCGACATCCGGGTCGAAAAAAGCGATCGGGCCGCACTGCACATCAAACTGCTCGGGATGCGTGCCGAGGAGGCCGAGGAGGCACTCGACGCGTTCCTCTCCGACGCGCTGCTGCACGGAATCTCGGAGGTGGAGATCATCCACGGCACCGGGACGGGGGTCCTGGCCCGGGTGGTCAGCGAATACCTCAAACGCCATCCCCGGGTGAAGCGCTTCTATCGGATGCCGGGCAATATGGGGGTGACGGTGGCGGAGTTGTAACGGAGAATGAGGAACGAGGAGTGAGGGATCTTTGGGCGCCGTGATACGGCGCGTTTTGAATGAGAAATGAGAAAATAGAAATGAGAAATTTCGGTGCGTAGCGTTCGCTACGCGCTCAATGTTGGATTTTGGATTCTGGATGTTGGATTGCGGGGTGTTGCGTTGCAACACATATTTTTGGAGGCGGGAATTCATTCCCGCACTGCAGGGCTAATGCCCTGCATCCAGTACACCAATGTACCAATAGACCAATGACGTCGCCGAAGGCGACATCACTTGTGACTATTTTTTATCTCTTCATTTGTTTTTCTTTGTTCGCGCGATAAAGAAAAACGAAACGAAGCAAAGAAAAAGAAAACGCGAGGGACTGGCGTCTTGGTGGAGATGCCATGCGTGGTTGATTGAGGAGTGAGGAATTTTGAAGCGCCATGATAGGGTGCGTTTTGAATGAGAAATGAGAAATTGTGGGGCGTTGCTGTGCAACGCATATTTTGTAAAGATGCGATTTCTGTTTCGCAATCACAAAGGGGCCTTCAAAGTCGCATTCCAGTATAATCCCAAATCATGCAGTAGCCACTACGTCATCTGCATCGATCATCGATGGCATGGGCGACACATCCAAAGCCTCGACGCACCCTCCGGGTGCGCCTACGTTTTGGCTGTGCACCCCTACACACCGAGCATCGACACATCTGACGCACTTTCTACTGCATGGTTTGGGATAATCCCAACAAAGCGTGTCGTATCGGCGACAATCAGTTCAAGGAGTATCGGTGAGCCTGAAAGACGAGATCAACTATGTCAAAGAGGAACTGACCAGCGACGAAAAGCTGCTCGAGAGCGCCTTTCGTCTGGAGCGGATCTACAAAAAGCACAAAGTGAAAATCTGGGCGGTGGTGGCCCTGCTGGTGATCGGTTTCGGTGGCAAGGCCCTGTGGGGAGCGTATCGGGATTATCAACTTTCCAAAGCCAACGACGCCTATCTGACCCTTCAGAAACATCCCGACGACAAAGCGGCGCAGGAGACGCTCAAAAGCGCCAATCCCCGCCTCTGGGCCCTCTACCTCTACGCCCGTGCGGTCAAAAGCGGCGACGCCAAAGCCCTCGATGCGATCCCCGTCGGTGACGACGCGCTGCTCAAAGACCTGATCACCTACCACCGTGCCGTCCTGGGGTCCCGTCCGGGCGATTCTCGTTACTATGCCGACCTCTCCCGGGTCGAGAAGGCTTACGAGGCCCTCAAAGCGGGGCACAAAGACGAGGCGCGCCAACTCCTCTCGGCGATCGCGGAGAACTCCCCCCTCGCGCCGATCGCCCGTCTGCTCCGCCACGCCACACTGTAGGGCCGAGATGGGGGCGGCGGAAGCAAACGGACCCCTGCTGGAGCGCTTCGGAGACTACCTGAGCATCCACAAGGGGCTGGGTGAACGGAGCGTCGCCTCCTATCTGGGGGATTTGCGCCAGTTCGCCGAAGCCTTCGGCCGGCCGCTGCCGGAGGCCGACAGCGAAGCGGTCCTCGCGTTCCTCTCCCGTTTCGGGAACAAACGGACCCTCAATCGCAAACTCGCTTCGATCAACGCCTTTTTCGATTTCTGCCACCGACAGTCGCTGGGGGAGAAGCGCTTTTCGATCCCCGCGGCCCGTATCCCCAAACACCTCCCCCGATATCTCAGCCACGAAGAGATCATGCAGGGGGTTTCCCGGATCGACCGCTCGAGCCCTCTCGGGCGGCGGGATTACGCGTTGATCTTGTTCCTCTACGCCAGTGGGGCGCGGATCAGCGAAGCGTTGGCCGCGGAACGGAGAGATCTGGTCGACGGGTGGCTCAAGATCCGCTACGCCAAAGGGGAGAAGGAGCGGATGGTTCCCCTCGCCCCCGTCGCGTTGGAGGCGCTGGAGGAGTACCTGACCCATGCCGACATCACCAGCGAGAAGATCTGGCTCAACTATCGGGGGGAACCGCTGAGCCGGGTCAGCGCCTACAAAATCACCAAAAAATATCTGGGGGTCTCCCCCCACGTACTGCGCCACTCCTTCGCTTCGGCGCTGATCCTGGGGGGAGCCGACCTGCGGGTGGTGCAGGAGCTCCTGGGGCACGCTTCGCTGCTGACGACCCAGATCTACACCCACATCGAACGGGAGCATCTGGAAAACACGGTACGGCGCTACCATCCGATGGGGGAGGGGCGATGAAGGAACTGGTGGAGCGGCTCGCCCGCCGGGGGATCGTCTGCCGGCGTCTGGAACCCTATCCCCTGTCCCGACTGGGGAGTCGCAGACGGATCGACCTCTACCTGGGGGTGGGGACCGACGGGTACTACTGCACGGTGGTGCATATCGCACGCAAAAGCCGCATTTTGCGCAAGGACGCCCAGATCTTTCAGGATCTCCGCCATGCGATGGAGGAGAAGGAAGGGCACCATATTCCCCGGGCCTACACCCTCATCGACGCGCCGCTGTGTTCCAAGGCCAAAACACAGCTGGAAGAGTGGGGGTGGAAGGTAATTATGGGTAACGGATAACGAGCAACTAGTAACTAGGAATGAGGAATGAGGAATTTTGGGGCGCTGCTGCGCAACGCGTGTTTATGGAGGCGGGACTTCATTCCCGCAAATTGTAGGCTCAAAGCCCAGCTCCCAATGACCAATGACTAATGACTAGTGACCCATAACGTCGCCGAAGGCGACACTTCTTAGCCCTCTTCTTTGGACTTTTTGTACCGCAGGATCATCATTAGCGCTTCGTCCTTGAGGAGGAGTTTCTCTTTTTTGAGCGTTTCGATCTCCGGATCGCTCATGGCGATTTCACCTTCTTCTGCTTTGCGGATCGTCTCGTCCAGTTCGTTGTGTTTCTCGAAAATTTTGGTGAAGTGTGCGTCTTTTTGTTTGAGTTCGCTGATTTCATGGCGGTATTCCGAAAGCATCCGTTCCTCCTTAGTTGCGGTATATGGATATTGTACCACTTTGCCCGAAGTTCCACCCATGGTATCATTGAAGTTCAAAACGTTCAATTGGAGGTAGTTGATGGAAGAAAAAGTCCTCGAAGTGATGCGAAAAAGCGGCGAACCGATGAAAAGCGGCGACATCGCCAAGATCCTCGGCGTCGATGCCAAAGAGGTGAGCAAAGCGATCAAGAAGCTCAAGGAAGAGGGGAAGATCGACTCCCCCAAACGGTGCTACTACCAGGCGAAATAATCCGAATTTCCCGCTTGACAACTTTGTCAAGCGGAGTAAAATTCCTCATTCCTCATTCCTCATTCCTCATTCCCTATGTTCTGTATTCCGCGTTGATTTTCACGTATTCGTAACTCAGATCGCAACCGTAGGCGGTGAAACTCCCTTTTCCTATCCCCAGATCGCAGCGGATCCGGAACGAATCTTGCTGCATGATTTTGTAGGCCTGCTCCTCCCGCTCGGGATCGAGCTCCCGGTGCTCGGCGTCGTAGATGAGCAGATCGTCGTAGTGGATCGTCAGCTTCTCCTCGTCGCACTCGATTCCGCTGGCGCCGATGGTGGAGGCGATCCGGCCCCAGTTGGGATCTTCGCCAAAGAGGGCGGTTTTGACCAGCAGGGAGTTGGAGAGGTTGGTCGCGGCGACGGCGGCCTCTTCGTCGCTGGCGGCACCGGTCACTTCGAAGGCCACCACCTTGTTGGCGCCTTCTCCGTCTTTGAGGATCAGCATCGCCAGCTCGAAGGTCAGACGCCGGAGAGCTTCGGCGAAGGCTTCCCGGTCGTAGACGCCGCTGGCGCCGTTGGCCATCAGGTAGACCGTATCGTTGGTGGAGGTGTCGCCGTCGACGCTGATCCGGTTGAACGACTGGGCGACCGCCTCTTCGAGGAGATCTTCCATCTCGTCGGCCGGAACCGCGGCGTCGGTGGCGATGAAGCAGAGCATGGTCGCCATGGCGGGGTTGATCATCCCGGCCCCTTTGGCGATGGCCCCGATGCGGAAACGCTCGCCGTTTTCGAGCTCCACTTCGAAGCAGAGCTCTTTTTTGAAGCTGTCGGTGGTCAGGATCGCCCGGGCGGCGGCGTCGGAGTTTCTGGCGTTGTAATCGAGCCGGTCAAGGGCGTTGACGATTTTGTCAACCGGCAGGCGGTAGCCGATGACCCCGGTGGAGCTCATGACGGGATGGTGGGCCTGCGCATCCTCGGGCAGTGCGGCCAGGATCGTTTCGATATCCCGGATCCCTGCTTCGCCGGTCATGGCGTTGGCGTTTTTGGCGTTGACGAGGATGAAGTTCCCTTCAAAGGTCTTGCCGTAACGGAGTGCGTGGCGGATGGGGGCGGCCCGGAAACGGTTGGTGGTGTACGTAGCGGCGATATGGCAGGGGAGTTCGCTGCGGATGAAGGCCAGATCCCCCTGCTCGGGATCGGGGCGGAGCCCGGCGTTGACGGCGTCGCAGTAGAAGCCCCGGACGTTGGCCAGGCCGTTTTTGAGGGAGTAGAGGGTAAACATCGTTCGCTCCTGGATGACGAAGTGGCACGATTGTAGCATGAAGCGTGAGATTTTGTGGTTTGAGGGGTTCTTAAGTCGAATCGATCCATAATGATAAGGGGAAGGAGGAGAAGATGCTTCATTCGTTTATCGATTCAGTGGACACTGGTCATGAGGCAGGTATCGGATCTGAAATCTAAGGATCGGATATGAAAAGCCTTGCAGTCGTTTGGCTCTTGAACGTCATGCTCCTGGCCGGGGATTGGAGAGCAATTCCCGCGATTTCCTCACATGAAGCGAAGGGGTATGGCGGTACGCCTGGAACTTCGAGATTGCTGATCCTTCCCAGGAGCTCTACTGCTCCAGTCGTATCGGGGGAACAACATTGGTATTATTAGGGAAAGACCCAGGACGGGATCTCTTCGACTTTGACAATCAACATCCGTGCAGACGGTTCGCTTGATGGGTTCTACACGCTGGAAGGGAAATCCTCACCGCCGGGAAAGCCGTGTTGGGTCAAAGGGAGATTTCACTATTTCGGTCATTTGACCGGTACATTACGTCCGGCTGCCGTAGGGACCTTGGAAGCTGCGCGTGTATGGTGTCCCGGTAGTCCGCAGGGGTCGGGGATGAATGTTCCCGCCGAGCGTTTCCGGATGTGGTATGAACAGGAAAAGGGGGCCGTCCTGGATATCGGGGATCGACACTATCGAGTGATTTATCCCGATCCCTCGGTCGATCCGTTCTTCGGTGGAAACAGTGTCGCGTCTACAGGTTCTACGACATTCCCGGCGGGAAAATGGCAAACCACGTTTGGGACGATGGTCCTGCAGGTGCAAAACGGTCATATTCGTGGTGTCTATACCCATGATAACGGTCGTATCACCGGTACATTGAATGGTCGTCGCTTGGTATGTCGATGGTTCGAAGCTCCAAGTTATCGCCCCACACACGATGCGGGGGAATGTTATTTCGATTTTTCCAAAAACGGCAAGACCTTTACCGGGAAATGGAGATACGGTTTCGGGACCGGAAAATGGGATGGGGAATGGTCCGGTTATCGGATAGATGGTCGTAACGGCGGTCGCTGATCATCGTTACAACGGAATGGAGGAAAGGGAATATGATCAAACAGTGGGATTGTCGAGAAACCGAACGATCTTTGCCGGTGAATCCGGTGGAGTGAAACGGTACAAAAAACCAAAAAAGGAGGTGAATCATGAAAACACATCGAAAAACTCTTGGAACAGTCATTATGGCGGCAACTTTGTTGGGTATCGGAGCGTTGCATGCCGTCGGTTTTCGAAGCGGACATTCGTCCACCAAAACGATGTGCTACAAAGCATGTAGCAAACATTATGATCACAATAGTTCTTCGTTCAAAGACTGCATGCGTGATTGCATCCATACCGGTGTGGTTAAAGAATAGAATCACATTGTCGGGATAAAGGGGGGAGAAATGAAGAAAACATTGTTTCTGAGCGTCATGACGGTGAGTCTTTTGTTTGGGGATTGTCCGCCCAAGACCTTTGCGCGAGCGCCGGACAAGGTGCTGAAAAAAGCGGGCTGGGAGCTGCGGGCCTGGTTGACAGGACGGGGGACCCGGAGTCTGGGGATCTGGTACCGCCTCTACCACAACGGCAAAGAGGTCTGCCCCGTCGACGGAAATCGCACGATCGTCACGCCGCTGGGAAAACTGATCTACAAGGACAATCCCACCCCGTTTGACTGGCACGGATGGACGCCGGTGGACGACAGGAACCACATGTTGTTCATCTATTGATAAGGTGTTATTCGGAAAAAAATCGGGGAAGTGGAGAAGTGTACGCGGCGATCCGGTAGGATCGTCGTTAGGCGATGTCGGCCTGCTCTTTGGCCGCTTTTTTGCGCATGGTGCGGAGGGTGGAAGCGGCGACCTTGATCTTTTTGCGGGTGCCGTCTTCGAGGGTGATCCGTACGGTGCGGAGGTTGGGAAGCTGCCGCTTCTTGGTCTTGTTGTGCGCGTGGGATACGTTGTATCCGACCAGGGGGCCTTTGCCCGTGATTTGACATCGTCTTGCCATCGTCAAGCCTTTTTGGAATGAAATTTCGTTCGTTTCCGCACTCCGCGGGAATTCCCCACGGTGGAAAAAGTCTTGCGATTCTACCGGAGGGACCCTTAATTTTCGGTTAAGTATCCCGCTTTGGGTGGTATAATCCCTCCAAAAGGAGTCCAATGAACGAATTGATCGTCCTGCCCACTTCCCGGGCAGTCCGGGAAGCGAGCCTTTCGTATTCGGAAGGTGACGGGCTGATTCCCCGGATGATGACCCTGGGGGAGTTTTTCTCCCGTCTGGCCTTCGTCCCCGACGCGGCCCGGGTCGACCCGACGGCCCGGGTGCTCTATCTGCGGGAAGCGGCCGATTTCGAGGAGTTTTCCCGGATCGGGGGACGGCGGGAGCTGCTGCGGTTTTTCACCGAAAGCGACGATTTTTTCCGCTTTTTCGAAGAGCTGGCCCTGGAGGGGGTCGATCTGGAGACCCTGGCGCGCTGCGACGTCTACGCCGAGTATGCCGAACACATCGCGATCCTGGGGAAACTGCGGGAGAACTACCGCCGGGTCCTTCGGGAACACGGGTTGAGCGACCGGATGTTTCTCCCCGAAGCGGCCCGGTTCAACGAATCGTTCGTCGCCGGGTTCGAGCGGATCACCCTCCATCTGAGCGGATTTCCCAGCCGTTTCGAAATGGAACTGCTCCAAAAGACCGCCGCGCGGACCCGGCTGCTGGTTTCGCTGCGTCTGGGCCCCTTCAACCGCAAGGTGCGGGAACGCTTCGCCGAAGCGGGGATCGAACTCCCCGACGGGGAGGGGGAGTGCCTCGTCGATATGAGCCGGCGGCACGTCGTGGAGTTTTCCCCCCGGCCGTTGCGGATCGAGGCGCGGGTCCTCTCGGTTTCGGAACGGCTCGATCAGATCCCGGCGGCGCTGGCGGCGATCGATGAGATGGTCCGATCGGGGATCGCGCCGGAGCGGATCGCCCTGGTCCTCCCCGACGAGACCTTCGCCGAAGCGTTTGACCGGTACGACCGGTGGGACAATCTGAATTTTTCGATGGGTTTCGATATCCGGCGGCGGCGGGAATACCGGGTGCTGGAGGCGCTGCAGGATTTTCTGGGAGGGGAGCGGGAACGGGCCGGTGCGCGGCTTGCGTTGCTGGGGGTCGATCCCGGGACGCTTACGGGATTTTCTCCCGATACGGTGAGCGACGCGGAGGGGTTTTTGGGCCTGCTGCACGGTCGCGCAGGGCTCCTTCCCGAAGGGGTCCTTTCCCCCGAGCTTCCCATCGAATCCCCCGCAAGGGAGCTGGCGCTGCAGGCGCGGAAGTTCCGGGAACTTTTCCGAAGTGCTCGCCTTCCGCTCCGGGAGTGGCTGGGGCTGTGGCTGCGGCAGATCGCTTCGGTGCGCATCGACGACGTGCGCGGGGGCAAGGTGACCGTCCTGGGGGTCCTCGAAACCCGTGGGGTCGATTTCGACGGAGTGGTGATCGTCGATTTCAACGAAGGGATCGTCCCCGCCTCCAGCGGAAAGGACCGCTTCCTCGATTCGCGGGTGCGGGAGTTCGCCGGACTGCCGAGTCGGCAGGACCGGGAGGCGCTCCAGAAACACTATTACGCCACGCTCTTGGAAAATGCCCAAAGCGCGACCATCTGCCATACCGTCACGGAGACGGTGCTGCCGTCGCGATTTCTCTACGAGCTGGGGCTGGGGGAGGGGAAACACACCCCCGTCGATCGGCTATTGCTCTATCCCGACTCCCGCCCGATCCACCCCGAAACCGATCCGGTGGTGGAATCGTTCGATCCCACCGCTCAGCGGTGGTCGCCCCGGAAACTGCGTACCTGGCTCGAATGCCGCCGGAAATTCTATTATCGCTATGTGCGGGGGCTCAGGGAATCGTCCGAGGAGTTCAACGAGGGGCTGGCCCTCCATACGGCGCTGGAGGAGTTGGGGTGGATCCCCGAGGTTTTCGCCGATGCCGAAGGGGCGCTCCGTGCTCTGGGACGGATCCTGGGGCGTGTTCTCCCGGACGATGCGCACGGGCATTATCTCCATGCGCTGTGGCTGCGCCGCTGCCGCCCTTGGATCGAGGCGGAGGTGCGCCGCTACGAAGCGGGGTGGCGGATCGTGAAACTGGAAGAGCAGATCGACGGGGAGTTCATGGGGTTTCGGTTCACCGGGCGGATCGACCGGATCGACCGCCGGGGAGAGGAGACGATGATACTCGATTACAAAACCGGCTCCACCGACGAAGCGAACCGGAAGCGATCGCTCGAAAACGCCGTCGATTATCAGCTTCCCCTCTACCGGGTTCTGTTGCGACCACGCTACGGTGAGGTCGAAGCCTGTTTCGTCAAGCCTTTCGAGTTCCGGCCCTACGAGCCGCTGGCCGCACCGGAGGAGAAGGAGGAGCATCTGCGCAGGATCCTGGAGGAACTGGCCGGGCGGGAGAGCTTCAGAGCCGAGCGGACCGAGACCCTCTCCCGGTGCCGCTACTGCCCCTATCGGCTTCTGTGCGGCAGGGGGGAATACGCTTAATGATGGGGAATGGAGAATTGAGGATGGAGAATTGAGGGGGCGTTCGATGGAGGCGTTTTGAATGAGAAATGAGAAATGAGAAATTTTGGGGCGCCGCAATGCGGCGCGGTTGGATGTTGGATTGCGGGGCGTTGTTTCACAACGCGTACTTTTGGAGGCGGGACCTCAGTCCCGCAATGCAGGGCTAAGTTGCTCCCAATGACTCTTTTAATGAATAGCGAAGAGTGAAGAGTGAAGAATTGCGGTGTGCCGCACGGCGGTGCGATTTGATGGTGGATGTTGAATGTTGAATTTTGGATGATGGATTAAGGGGCGTTGCTTTGCAACGCGTTTTCAAACGTCAAAGAGGATCGAAGCCCCGTTCAAACGACAAACGACATACCCCCTAATGACCAGTGACCAATGACGTCGCCGAAGGCGACACTTCTTGCGACTTCCGGCTCAATGTTTTTACCTTCATTTGTTTTTCTTTGTTCGCGCGACAAAGAAAAACGAAACGAAGCAAAGAAAAAGAAAACGCGAGGTACTGGCGTCTTGAAGAAGATGCCATGTGTGGTTGAATAAAAGATAGAAATGAGAAATCTCGGTGCGTTGCTGCGCAACGCTTTTTTTTGGAGGCGGGAATTCAGTCCCAGGATGAAGGGCTAACTTGCTCCCAATGACAAGTGACCAATGACGAATGACAAATATCGTCGCCGAAGGCGACACGTCTTGCGACTTGCGACGTGAGGCCCGTAGGGCCGTGCTTGCGACTTAAGAGGGAGATCAGGGGATGACCTTGTCTCCCCGGATGGCGTCCACGTCGAGTCCGAAGGCTTTGAAGTTGCTACGTACACTGTGGTGTTCGTCGAGCACTTTGGAGTTGTAGTATCCCATCTGCTCTTTGGGTAGAAGATGGGCTTTGAGGTCGAAGTCGGCCCGGGGCTGGGCGTCGATATACAGGGCCATGTCGGCCGCTTCCTGGTCGCTGAGCGTTCCGCCCTGTCCCAGGGGCATGTTGGACTGGATCCAGGCGGCGGCTTTGTGGAGCTTGCTCATGCCGGCGCCGGTATTGTACGAGAGCCATTTGCCGTCTTTGCCTTTGCCCCAGAGAGGGGGGAAGGTGCCCACTCCGGCGCCGTCTTTGCCGTGGCAGGAGGCGCATCTGGCTTCGTAGAGTTTCTTGCCGTTGAGGTAGTTTTCGTGGGTCGCTTTCCGGATGATGGCGGCGAATTTTTTCTGGGCTTTGGCCCATCGTTCGCTGGTATACGGGCTGCAGGGGCGCTTGGGATCCATTTTCATGGGGATCCCCTGGGAGAGCCAGGTGATGTAGGCGGCCATGGCGATGCTGGCTTCGGTATCGATGATGGGGCGTTTGCCGTGCATGCTGCGCATGAAGCAGTTGTTGATCCGATCCTGGAGGGTCTGGACCGCCTGCTCCCGTTTGGAATAGGCGGGGAAAGCCGCCGCGGTGCCGATGAAGGTGCCGATCCCCGGTCCCGTGCCCGGCTTGCCGTCGGCCCCTTTGAGATGGCAGTTTTTGCACTGGAGTTTGTTCCCCACCAGATCCTTGGTCAGCGGATGGGTATCGGTCTGGTTCATGATTGCTTCGCCCAGTTTGACCATCCGTCCCAGTTCTCCCGGGGGATACTCCTGGGGCGCCTGGGGCATGGAGGCGGCCCAGAGGGCACCCAGACCGAGGACCATTCCCGCCGTAACCGTCGCGATTTTCGATTTCATGGGGCTTCTCCTTTCCTTTCGTCGGTTTTTCAATGCTACTCCCATATTGCTGAATGGAAACTAAGAGTCGAGAAAAGCGTGCGGCTGGTAGAATGTCACAAAGGAGTGAAACGATGGGATTTCGTCCGTTTCTGGCCCTCTCCGCTTCGGCGGGGAGCGGCAAAACCTTCGCGCTGACGGTCCGTTACGCGGCGCTGCTGTTTCTGGGGGAGCCTCCATCTTCGATTCTGGCGGCGACGTTTACCAACAAAGCGGCGGCGGAGATGCGCGCCCGGGTGGTGCGGGCGTTGGAGAATCTGGAAACGGACGAGGCGTTTACCCGGGAGCTCGCACGACAAAGCGGCCTGAGCCGGGAAGAGATCCTCGAGCGTGCCCCCACGGTACGCCGCCGTTTCCTCTCGAGCGATCCTTCGATCGTGACGCTGGACAGTTTTTTCCTCTCGATCCTCCGCTCTTCGGCGCTGGATGTGGGGCTCGATTCCGATTTTCGTACCCGGGAGAGCGCGCCGGAGGGGCTGGAGGAGAATTTTTTGCTCGAACTGGACCGGGAAGGGCTCCTCTCCACACTGGTAGAGCTGGCACTCGAGATGGAGACCCGCCGGGTGGAGGGGATGGCCCGGATGCTCGAGGGGTGGTACCGCAACGCTCCGCTCCTTCCGCCGATGCCCGAGGATACCCCCATCGCTCCACTGGAGAGCAGAATCGAGGCGGTCCGCTCCGAGCTCTACGAGCGGCTGGAGCGGGCCGGTACGCCGGAGCGTTCCCGGGGCGCCTTCGGACCCTCCACCCCCAAAGAGCTCCTGGGCAAAAAGGTTTTTGAATACGAGAGCCTCTTTGATCATCGAAACTACCGCAAATACGCCGACAAGGACCCCCGCATCGACGCGCTCTTTTGCGACCTCAGAGAGCTCCTGGCGCGGTGGGCCCAGGCGCGGGAAAGGCGGGTGCTTCACCGCCTCGGGGAGCTTTTCGACCATTACCGAAACGCCCGGATCGCCACGATCAAAGCCCGGCGGGAGATGGCCTTCGACGACGTGAGCCTTTTCGTCTATCGGCTTCTGCACGAGGCGCTCAGTCGCGATCTGCTCCTGTTCCGACTCGACCGGCGCTTTCGCCATATCCTGCTGGACGAATTCCAGGACACCTCCACCCTCCAGTTTCTCCTCCTCAAACCTCTGATCGACGAAATCTTCGCCGGGGAAGGGCAGGGGGAGATGCGTTCCTTTTTCTACGTGGGGGATCCCAAACAGTCGATCTACCGTTTCCGGGGAGGGGTGGAGGAGCTGTTTGCGAAGGTGGCCGAATTCTATCCCGTCGAAGTGGAGCCGATGCGGGTCAACTACCGCAGCTCCCGGGCCGTGGTCGAGAGCGTCAACGAATGGTTCGGACCGATCATGCCCGGGTATGTGCCTCAGACCCCCCGCGCTTCCCGGATCGGGTACGTCCAGGTGCGCGAAAGCGAAAATCCCGTGGAGGATACGGTATCGCGGATCGGGGAGCTTCTGGACGCGGGGGTGGCCGCCGAAGAGATCGCGGTGCTCGTAGTGACCAACGACGATGGGGCGGCGATCCAGGACGCCTGCATCGAAGCGGGGATCGACACGGTGCTGCTCACTTCCAGTTCGCTGCGTACCTATCCCCCGGCCGCGGCTCTGGCGGAGGCGCTGGAGCATCTGCGTACGGGCGACCTCCTCAAAGGAGAGGCGATCGTCCGTTACAGCGGCATCGACTGGGAAAAAGCCGGGAGGGGATGGTGGCGGCCCGATCTGAGCAGCGCCGAAACACTCCACCGTCTCATCGGCGCCTTCGGACTGTTCCGGGAGGATCCCAATCTGCTGCGGCTGCTGGAATTCGCCGCCGAGCATCCCGAAATCAACGACTTTCTCGAGGAGTTTCCCCTTTCGCGGATCGCCCTGGCGCCCCGCACCGCAAAAGGGGTGCGGATCATGACCGTCCACGGCTCCAAGGGGCTGGAGTTTCCCCACGTGATCCTCCCCGACCGGCTCAAACGGGAGAGCCCCGATCGGGACGCTCTCATGCCTCGGCTCGACGACACCCTCCGGATCGAGCGGTTTTTCCTCCGGATCTCCAAACGGGATCGGGTCGACGCCGAATACGCCCGTTTTCTCGAAGAGCGCGAGAAACAGTCCGACAAAGACCGTTTCAATCTCCTTTACGTGGCCCTCACCCGGGCGGTGGAGGGGATGACAATTCTGATGAAAAAGGAGAAGTCGGTATTCGAGCCGCTGGGGCTCGTTCCGGGAATGCGGGGGGCGTTCCCGCGAGGCACTGCGGAGCGACCCGAAGAGAGCGTTCCCGTTCCCCGGGTGACGCTAAGCCGTTACGGAAGCCAGGAGCTCCCCCCCTCCGAAGAGGAAACGGAAGAGGAGGAATACGACTACCGGGCGATCCTCCTGGGGAACGCGCTGCACTACGCCCTGGAATCGATGGGGGAGTTCACCCCGATGGCGATGGAGGAGGCGATCGAGGGGACCTGCTACCGCTTCGGGGCCGAACTGGGGAGAGTGGGGTGCGATTCGATCCGCCGCCGCGTCGCCGCTTTGCTGGAGGATCCCCGTTTCAACCGGCTGGTGACCGGCGGTACGGTACTGCGGGAGCAGCCCCTCCGCCACAGAGGGGTGGCCTACCGGATCGACCTGCTCGTGCTTGGCGCAGACGAGACGGTGGTGGTGGATTACAAAAGTTCCCGGAAATTCGCCCACGAACACCGGATCCAGGTGGAACGGTACCTGGGGACGCTCCGTGCCCTGGGGTACCCGGGGGTGCGGGGGGTGCTCCTCTATCTCCTCGACGAAGGGGTCGAATGGGAAGATATAGTTTAACTTTTCCTTAATTTCAGCGAATTTTCAGAAAAAGCCCCTATAATCCCCGGTACAAAACGCCCAACGGGTCGATTTTGAAGAAAACAAAGGAAAGATCATGAAAATGACCAAAGCCGTCAAGCCTCATGAAGTCGAGCGCGATTGGCATCTGATCGATGCGGAAGGGAAAACCTTCGGGCGGATCCTGACCGAGGCAGCGACCTATCTCCGCGGCAAGCACAAGCCCTCCTTCACCCCCCACGTGGACTGCGGCGACTACGTGGTGATCATCAACGCCAAAAAAGCCCGCTTCAGCGGAAACAAACTCAACGACAAAGAGTACTTCCGCCACAGCGGATATTTCGGAAGCACCAAGAGCACCAAGCTCGCCGACATGCTCGAGAATCACACCGAGAAGCTCTACCGCCTGGCGGTACGAGGCATGCTGCCCAAAAACAAACTGGGCCGTCAGATGCTCAAGAAGCTCAAAGTCTATGAAGGTCCCGAGCATCCCCACACCGCACAACTGAACAAAGGAAAGTAAGATGGCGAAAGTCTACGCAACCGGCAAACGGAAAACCGCGGTCGCCAAGGTCTGGCTGACCCCCGGAAACGGCGGCATCACCGTCAACGGCATGACCCTCGACCAGTGGCTCGGCGGCCACGAGACCCTCAAGATGAAGGTCCGTCTCCCCCTCGAAGCGACCAAGCAGCTCGAGTCGGTCACGATCAAAGCCACCACCCTCGGCGGCGGATACAGCGCCCAGGCCGACGCCCTCAAACACGGGATCTCCAAGGCGCTGGTCAACTACGAGCCCGCTTTCCGCGCCATCCTCAAACCCATGGGGCTCCTTACCCGCGACGCCCGCGTCGTCGAGCGGAAAAAATACGGGAAGAAAAAAGCCCGCCGCAGCCCTCAGTTCTCCAAGCGCTAATCGCGCGACCGGGATCGGAGCTTCTTCGCTCCGTTTCGTTTACCCCAAACTATGCATTAGCCAGTACGTCATTTGCATCGATCATCGATGGCATGGGCGACACATCCAAAGCCTCGACGCACCCTCCGGGTGCGCCTACGTTTTGACTTGGCCTACGCGGCTTCGCTACGCTTCGACCGCTTCGGGTTCGAAGCTACAAACAACAAGCAGTTGTTGTTTGCTTGACGCTTCTCCCCCCTACACACCGAGCATCGACGCATCTGACGCACTTTCTACTGCATAATTTGGTTTATTCTCCGTTTCTTTTTTCTATTTCTACTTCTTCTATTTCGTCACGATGGAAGGTCGAAGCGCGCCGCATCGAGGATCCGGATCTCCTCTTCGAGGGTGATTCCGAACGTCTCATGGACCCGTTCTTTGGCCCGCTCGATCAGCTCGATGGCCTCTTCGTAGTGCCCCTTTCCATAGTTGACGAGAAAATTGGCATGCACTTCGCTCCACCCCATCCCTCCGAGGCGCACCCCTTTGAGCCCCACCGCTTCGATGAGGCGGCCGGCGTAGTCGCCGGGGGGATTTTTGAACGCACTTCCGGCGCTGGGTTCTTTGGGCTGGTTGGTGCGCAGAGCGAGGAGTTCGCGGCGCAGCGCCTCGTCGTACCCCCGGCGGATCGGGAAGCGCGCCGCAGTGGCGATCCCCGGCAGTCGGGTGAAGCGGTAGCCATGTTCGATCGCTCCGGCGGAGATCCACTCCTTGCCGATCTGGACGCTGTGCAACAGCGGGAAAATCTCGTAGGACTTGACCCCGGCGTTCATCGCGAGCATCCCCCCGAGGGTACCGGGGAGTTTGGCGACGAATTCGAATCCGGCCAGATCGTGTTTTTTGGCGAAGCTGAGCAGCTTTCCGGTGGGGGTGGCCGCACCCACTTCGAGAAATTCCCCTTCGATCCGGCAATAGTCGAAATCCCGGGAGAGCATCATCAGCGGCGGAGGTTCGGGGGAGAGGAGGAGATTGTTGGCCCCTCCGATCAAATAGCGATCCGTGGGGATCGGATCCCCCGCCTCGATCATCAGCACCTCCGCCGTGGGGCCAATCCGGATGCTCGAATAGCGGGAAAAATCGATCGTTCTAACAAACACGGCGCACTCCGGAGGAGAGTGAAATGAGGAATGAGGAATGAGTAATGAGTAATGAGTAATGAGTAACGGGCGATGGGTAACGAAGAATGAGAAATTGCGGATCGCATCGCTTCGAAACGCCGTTTTCCACCCGCTTTATCGAGATCACAGATTCCTCCACCGGTTGTACTCCCTCGGGATCAGATACTCCTCCGTTCGGATGGGGCAGTCGTACTCCCCGTGCCGGTAGCCCAGTTCGAAGAGGCGGTCGAGCGCGGCGATCTGACGCGTATCGAGTTCGGCACTCTCTTCGGAGGCGTACATCCGCAGATAGCGATCGAGGGCTTCGTCGCCGATGCGCACGAGCCCTTTTTCTTCCAGCAGGGTGCTGAGTTCCTTTTTGCGGGCGTTGGCCACCCGGACCCCTTCGGTGAGGATCGCTTCGATCTCGATGGCCCGGTTGAGGGGGATGCTGCGCCGCAGGGCCATCCCCCCCAGCGGCAGCGGGAGATCCTCCCTGGAGAGCTCCCTCCAGACGTCCCAGAGCTCCTTTTCCACCTCGAGGCGGGGGTCGAAGTCGAGGATCGATTCGTGGATCAGGACCCCGGCGTCCACCTCCCCCTCCGCGACGGCCCGTTCGATCTCCAGAAAATTCATATAGACCGGGCGGGCCTGGGGGTAGTAGAGGCGCACCAGCATGGCGTTGGTGGTGTGGCGCCCCGAGAGGGCGACCCGGAAGTTGCGCCGGAGCCGTTTCCCTCGGAGTTTGACCAGTTTGGGGCCGTACCCTTCTCCGAAACTCACCGCGGTGCGCAGCAGGGCGTAGTCCTCCCGGATACGGGGATAGAGGGCGAAGCTGATGGCGCTGACGTCGTAGTATCCCTCGAGCGCCTTTTCGTTGAGGGTTTCGATGTCGAGGGCTTCGTTGCGGAAACGGTAGTCGCGGGTGTCGACCCAGCCGAAGGCGATGGCATAGTACATGAAAATATCGTCGGCGTCGGGGGAGTGGGCGAGATCGATGTTCACGGAAACCTCCGGAGAGTTTGCGTTATTGTAACGAAACAGCGGGGAGAAACATGGCGATTTGACCCATTTATTTCCTTTGCCCTCCAATAGTGATACAATCACGAAAAATCTCCGAAGAATCACGAAAGGGTACGACGATGGAAATCGATCCGCAGAAGAAAAAAGCGCTGGAGATGGCGATCAAACAGATCGACAAGACCTTCGGCAAAGGGACCCTCATGCGGCTGGGGGACAAGGAGATCGAACCGATCGCTTCGATCAGCACCGGATCGCTGGGGCTCGATATAGCTCTGGGGATCGGGGGGATCCCCCAGGGGAGGATCATCGAAATCTACGGTCCCGAATCGTCGGGGAAAACGACGCTGGCGCTGCAGACCATCGCCTCGGCGCAAAAAGAGGGGAAAGTGTGCGCCTTCATCGACGCCGAGCACGCGCTGGACGTCCTCTACGCCAAAAATCTCGGCGTCGATATCGAGAATCTCCTGGTGAGCCAGCCCGACTTCGGAGAACAGGCGCTGGACATCCTCGAGACGGTGGCCCGCAGCGGTGCGGTCGATCTGGTGGTGGTCGACTCGGTGGCGGCCCTCACCCCCAAAAGTGAGATCGAGGGGGATATGGGGGATCAGCACGTGGGGCTTCAGGCCCGGCTCATGAGCCAGGCGCTGCGCAAGCTCACCGGGATCCTCCACAAGATGAACACCACCGTCATCTTCATCAACCAGATCCGGATGAAGATCGGTACGATGGGATACGGCTCCCCCGAGACCACCACCGGGGGGAACGCGCTGAAGTTCTACGCTTCGGTTCGGATCGACGTCCGCCGCATCGCCACCCTCAAACAGGGGGAGAATCAGATCGGCAACCGGGTCAAGGCCAAAGTGGTCAAAAACAAGGTGGCCCCTCCGTTTAGGCAGGCGGAGTTTGACATCATGTTCGGCGAGGGGATCAGCCAGGAGGGGGAGCTGATCGACTACGGCGTCAAACTCGACATCATCGACAAATCGGGAGCGTGGTTCAGCTACGGACCCCGAAAACTGGGCCAGGGGAAAGAAAACGCCAAACAGACCCTCAAAGACGAGCCCGAACTCCGGGCCGAGATCGAGGCCAAGATCAAGGAAGCCCTGGGCTTCGGCGAAGCGCTGGGGATGAGCGAGGAGGAGATCGCCGCCGCCCGGAACGAAGAGTGAGTCCGATACTCTTCTCACCCCTTTTTTCTCCCTTTTTCACCATTTCCCCTTACCGACCGCTAATGGAGCCGGTGGTACAATATCCCCAAATTTCTCAAAGGATCGGACATGGTTTTCATCGACGACATCACGGCGGATGAGGTCCTCGACAGCCGGGGCAATCCCACGGTACGGGCACGGGTGAGCCTGAGCGACGGGACGGTGGCCGAAGCGATCGTCCCCAGCGGGGCGAGCACCGGGAAACGGGAAGCGCTCGAGTTGCGTGACGGCGATCCGGCGCGCTATCTGGGCAAGGGGGTCCTCAAGGCGTGCGAAAACGTCAACGGCCCCATCGCCGAGGCGCTCATCGGGATGAGTCCGTTCAACCAGGCCGAGATCGACGTGACGATGAAGGAACTCGACGGGACCGAGAATTACTCCTCTCTGGGGGCCAACGCGGTGCTGGGGGTCTCCATGGCGGTGGCCCGTGCCGCGGCCACGTCGCTCAAGATGCCGCTGTATCGCTATCTTGGCGGCGCCAACGCCGTGGTGATGCCCGTCCCGATGCTCAACATCATCAACGGCGGGGAGCATGCCGACAACGACGTGGATTTCCAGGAATACATGATCATGCCCACCGGTTTCGAGGAGTTTTCCGAGGCGTTGCGTGCTAGCAGCGAAATCTACCACACTCTTAAAAAAATCCTCCACGAAAAGGGTCACAGCGCCGCATTGGGGGACGAGGGGGGATTCGCCCCCAACCTCTCCAACAACGAAGAGCCCATCCAGGTGATCATGGAGGCGATCGAAAAGGCGGGCTACAAGCCCGGAGAGGATGTGGTGATCGCCCTGGACGTAGCCTCCAGCGAGCTGGTCGACGACGAAGGCAAATACGTCCTCAAATCGGAAAACCGGACCCTGAGCTCCTCGGAGATGATCGGCTACTACGAGGCGCTGCTGGCCAAGTATCCCATCGTTTCGATCGAAGACGGACTGAGCGAGGACGACTGGGATGGATGGAAGGAGCTCACCGAGCGCCTGGGAGGCAAAGTGCAGCTGGTGGGTGACGACCTTTTCGTCACCAACGCCAACATCCTGGCCGAAGGGATCGACCGGGGGATCGCCAACGCGATCCTGATCAAACCCAATCAGATCGGGACCGTGAGCGAAACGATGCTGACGGTCCGGCTGGCCCAGCGCAACGGCTACCGCTGCGTGATGAGCCACCGCTCCGGGGAGAGCGAGGATCCGTTCATCGCCGACTTCGCCGTGGCCCTCAACACCGGCCAGATCAAGACCGGTTCCACCGCACGGAGCGAACGGATCGTCAAATACAACCGCCTCCTGGCCATCGAAGAGGAGCTGGGACAGTTCGAATATCTGGGCGATCGCCTCTTCGCGCACCGTGGATAAGAACCCCTCCCGCGTCGACGGGAAAGAACTTCTTTTCGGCTTTTCCCTCCCGAGTATCGTGGCGATCCTGATCGGGATCGTCCTTTTTGCCTATTACGTCAAAGTACTCCTCTTCGGGGAAAACTCCCTGACGGTGCTGCGGCAGGTGGAGAAGGAAAAGCAGATCCTCAGCGCCGAAAAATATCGACTTCAAAAAGAAAATCAGCAACTACAAAAACGGTATTTCGAACTGCTTCAGATCACCGGAAACTGAATCCTCTTTTTTCCAAAAGACCACGCCGAAGAACTTTGATCATTCCCATCGAGACGATCACCTCCAGCAAACTGGCCAAGATCAGTTTGTAATAGGCGATCAATGCGATCATTCCGCTATCATATCCGATCGTGGCGACGGCGATGAGGAGCGTCAGGGGCATCGAGAGGGCGAAAGCGCTCATCACCGCTTCCCGTTTGCCGTAGAGGGTGCGCAGGTGCCACGCCGCCAGAAGACGGATGAGGATCATCACCCCGGCGATCGCCAGCGCGCCGGTGAAAACCCCCGGAAACAGGAGTGCTTGCAGATCGAAGGAAGTCCCCACATGGATGAAAAAGATCGGCACGAGAAAGCCGAATCCCAGGGAGGAGAGCTTCTCTTCCAGCCGCACTTCGTGGTGGAAAAACGCCGAGATCGCCACGCCGGCGATGAAGGCTCCGAGTGCAAGCTCCAGATGGAGCGCAAGCATGACGCTAATAAGGATGAAAAAGAGGGCGATCGCCAGGCGGACGTCCTGTTCGGAGGTGTCGGCCCGGGGGATGAGGATCCTCCGGATTTCCGGGTACCACCAAAAGAGTATCAGCAGGGCCCGGTAGGCCAGGTAGATCCCCAGCAAAAACAGTCCCAGTAGTCCCAGTTTGATCGCCAGTTCCCATCCAAACCCCACCGTGGAAGCCGCGTCGAGGATCGTCAGGGCGGCGATGCTGGCCATCTCTCCCAGGACCCCCACCGTGATCGCCAGACGGAGCCACGCTTCCTGTTTGCCGTAGAGTTTGGAGAGGGAAGCGACCAGACCGATCGAGATCAGCGGGAGGCTGACGATCTCGATGGGGCCGAGCCCCAGGAGCCACCCCGCCACGAGCGCGAGACCCCCCAGCGTGAGGACAAAGAGGAGCGCCTTTCGGATGAAGTTGCGGGACTGGCCGAGGATCTCCTTGAGGTCCACTTCGAGCCCGGCGAGGAACATCAGGTACAAAAATCCGGTCTGGGCGATCAGATCGAAATAGACGCTCTCGTGCAGCAGCCCCGCGGCGGCCAGGAGGGAGCCGGCGACGATCTCCACGGGGGGTGTGGGGGTCCGCAGCATCCGGCCAATGTAGGGGGAGACCCACAGCAGCAGCGAGAGGGAGAGGATCAGGGTGACGTTATCGGCCATCACAGCTCCGAGCGATCGTATAGCCCAACGCTTCGATGGTGCGCCGGTCCCTGTCGGGGGCTTCGCCGGGGGTGGTGAGGTAGTCTCCGATGACGATCGCGTCGGCGCCCGCGTCGAACATCTCCCGTTCCTTTCCGCCAAAGAGCTGTTCCCTCCCCCCGGCGACCATCAGGCGGGGAGCTTCGCCCAGGAGGGTGCGCATCATACGGATCGCCGCGAGGGCTTCGGGGAGATCGACGGTCCGCTCTTTGATCGGAAGGGCGGGGTTGGGGATGTAGAAATTGAGGGGGACGGAAGCGGGGCGGAGGGAGGCGATGCTCTCCAGCAGGCTTTGGCGGTCTGTGGCACTCTCCCCCAGCCCCAGGATCCCGCCGCAGCACAGCGCCAATCCGGCGGCGTGGACCGCTTCGCAGGTGGCGTATCGCTCTTCCCAGTCGTGGGTGGTGCAGATCGTGGGGTAGAACTCCCGGGAGGTTTCGAGGTTGTGGTTGTAGCTGGTGACTCCGTGGGCCTTGAGGTGGCGCAGCTGCTCCATTTCGGCGGTGCCGCAGCAGGCGATGATCCCCAGATCGGGGAATTCTCGCCGCAGTGCCGAGGCGAGACGGGCGAGTGTTTCGGTCTTGGCGTCGTCGAGCCCCTTGCCCGCGGTGACCAGGCAGTAGCCGATCGCTCCGTTGGCCACGGCTCGCCGCGCTTCGGCCAGGACCTGTTCGGGTGATTTGAAGCCGTACCGCTCGATGGGGGCACGGTAACGGGCACTCTGGGCGCAGAAGCGGCAGTCTTCGGGGCAGCTGCCGCTTTGGACATTGTTGATGGCACACAGAAAGATCGGCTTTTGCATTCTGCCCCCCCTTTTTTGTCGTTGTGGCGATTATACCTGCCCTTGCAAATTTTGGGAAGGCTGGGGTAAGATTGTGCATGGAGGCCGGAAGTGGCGTGGATACGCGTCTGCCGTATCGATAAGGGGGAAAACGGTGGGAAAGTTTGGAATCGGATTCGTAGCGACTATCGGAATGTGCACGACGCTGGCGGTAGCATCGGAAATCGCCATTGGAGGATTTTCGGCAGAGTCTCAGGCTCGCCAGTTCCAAGAGCGGATCGTGCAAGGGTGTGCCGATGAAGGGATCGCACCGCAGGACGTGCGGATCGTGCAGACAGGGGATCTGTGGTTGGTGGCGATTCCGCAGCGCACGGTCCGCCCGCCGCAAGGCGCGCGGGCGCTTTTGTGTGTCCGGCATCTAAGTGAAGGGATGATTCCGTTTGTTCCGGAGGAGAACTCCCGGACGAGCGAAACCGACTTCCTATTGCCCCGCAAATACCTCCTCCCCGCAGGAGCGGTACTTCTGCTGATCTTTTTGTTCGCGTTTTTCCGACAACGAAAAACGGTGCGCGCGATCAATGAACTGCGCAACAAACTGGAGTATCAGTTCGAATCGTTTACGGCGAAAATACATGCGAAGTGACAAGATGGAAGGATCGGAATCGATGGTGAAAATCTCTCGATACAACTTTTCGATATTCGGACGGGTGGCGGCTTTGATCGCGGCTTGTGTCGTTTCGGCCGCGGCTTCGGTGACGCTGATCGCCGACGGTTCGTCCAAAATGGGTGTCGCCGAAGGGAAACGCAGCGAGATCAATCGCATTCTCCAAAACGATCCGCTCGTATCGGCCCTGAACCGGTCGGTGGGTGCGAAATTCCAGGTGGTTTCCCAAGGGGGCACCTATACGGTGCAGAGCCAATCGTTGCCCTCAGATACCCATACGGCGGCGCTTTACTGGGTACTGAAACAAAAATACCCCGCCATGGCAGCACTCTCCGATTCGGCCGATTCGGTTGTCCCTCCGGTCGCGGGCAAGGGGACTTCGCAAGGAGCCAACGAGACCCTTCGGCTTTGGCTGGCCCTTTTTGCGTTGGCGATCGTGGGGGTTTTGGCTCTATTTGTGAGTTCATTGCAATTGCGCAAGCTCCAAAAAAAATATTGGGAGATGGAGAAAAACAACGAGGAGATCGAAAAACGCCTCAGCGGATTTTTTAGCACCATGAGTGAAGAGATTTTCTCCAAAAGCAAAGAGGCGAGTCGAGAACTCGATCGGATCATGCACGATGTTCCGCAGGTCAAAAACGATCGAAACATCGAAAAAGTGATCGAGTTGGAAAATCAGATTCTCGACAATTCGATGAACCTTCTCAATTTTCTCAAGCTCAAAGCCAAGAAAATCACGGTAAAAAACGAGCCTTTTGACATCAACAACCTCCTTGACGACGTATTGGGGAGCCTCAAAAGCGAACTTTCCCAGGTGCACAGCGAATTGATTTTCGAGATCGAAAAGGAAGTCCCCCGCCATCTGATCGGGGATTTTTCCCATCTGAGCGAAATTTTGCGCAACCTTCTCGAACACGCGCTGTTGCACAATGTGGGAGAAGACGTCCGCTTGCAGATCGGGGCGTATCGCCCCTATTCGGGGGATTCGGAATTGCAGTTTCGGATCTATTTTGACACCGTCTGCGAAAACGAGCCCGATCCGGATGAGTTTTTCGTCCCGGTACGGGACGAAAATAGCGGGGAGTACCGCCGTTTGGGACTTTTCGTTGCGCGGGAACTGGTGAAACTCTCCGGCGGACATTTGGGGGTCTATTGTGGACGGAAACGGAGTGAGCGGATCTTCGATCTGACGCTCAATCTGGAAGCGGCCAACAAAAACGAAGCACGAAAATATCACCTCCCCGATCATCGGATGATCGAAAAAAACATCCTGATCGTCAACCAAAGTTTCGACGCATCGCTAGGGATCAAACGGGCTTTTGCCTATTTCCGGCACAAGGTCGACATCCTGGACGTGGAGACATTTGAGAGGAAACGCCCCCGCTTCGAAAAGTACGATCTGGTGCTCATCGACGAAGGCCTCATCGACGAAGCGTTGCTGGACCATTTCCATTCCCTCCGTCAAAAACGGTATCTCAAAGTCGTTGCTTTGCACAACATCTTCACGCCGCCTCGGACGTTCAAACCCGGGATCATTTCCAAAACCCTCAACAAACCGGTTACTCAGCTTGCGGCATTTACCTTGATTGTGGAACTTTTCTCGCCAGGGGCGTCCGAAACGGAGCATGAGATCCCCTCCGAAGGCAGATCCCAAACACCGGAAACGGAGACCAAGAGGCCCTTTATCACCGATTATCCCCCCCATCCCGGTACGTCGTTGAGCGATTTCGCCCGCTTTGGAGGCCATACGCTTCTCGTCGCCGAAGACAATCCGATCAACTACAAAATGCTCGAACGGATCCTTGCCGCTTCGGGGATGGAGATCATCCACGCCCAAAACGGCCAAGAAGCGGTGGAGACGATGAAACGTTCCAAACCCGGCAGCGTCGATCTGATCCTCATGGACATCAACATGCCGGTGATGGACGGTTATGAAGCGACCCAGGAGATCCGGCAACTTCCCAGTGGGCAGGATCTCCCCATCGTGGCCCTTTCGGCGCTCAATCTCGAGAACGAGATCAAACGGATGCAAAGTGCAGGTCTGGACGGTTATCTGCCCAAACCGCTCGATCTGGGGAAACTCTACAGCGCATTCGAGCGCCATCTCCCGCTGCAAAAGACCAAAACCGCCCGGAACAAGCAGGAAGTCCCGGAATTGACCCTCATCGATCTGGAGAAGGCCAAAGAACGTGCCAACGGAAACGAAGTGTTGATGTACGAGATTTTCGAGAGTTTCCTAGATGTATACGGCGATAGCGATCACAAACTCCGGCAATTGGCGATGGAAGGGGATTACGATGCGATGCGTGCGATGTTGTTGGACATCCTGGGGATCAGCGGCACGATCGCGTCGGAGCGTTTCTATCAGAGGGTCAAAGAGCTCTACAAAGTGCTGCTTTTAAACAAACTCGATGCGGTCGATGCGGCACTGGAAGAATATTCGCAAACGCTCATCGCCCTCAAAAAAGAGCTGCGCCCTTACCTCTACGCTATCGGGCATTTTGGCGACGAAGAGTAGTATGTTTGTTACCGATTGACAGAAGATGCGCCGACAGGGGTAGCGGGGATGATGATCTTCTCGACCTTCCACGGTGCATCACTTTCGATCGGACGGGTGTAATGAGATATTTCCCATCCTTGCGGGCCGTTTTGCAGTAACACCGTATGACACGCTCCACTTTCCCGGCCGCAGATCTCTCCCGGGTTGAGGTAGAGGCTCTCCCCTTTGGCCTCCCATGCGAAACGGTGGGTGTGGCCGTAGACGATCAGATCGGCGTCGGGGGTGAGATAGTAGGGCAGGTGCATGAGCTTCACCCGCAGCGGTCCCACCCGGAGATAGCGGGGTTCGCCCCCCAGCCGGTAGGTGTCGCACAGCGGCGCGAGGCTGTGGTCGTTGTTGCCCAATACCGCCGCGTACGGAAGGCCGCAGGTCTCCAGCTGCCGGAGATTCTCTTCGATGCAGAGATCCCCCGCGTGGAGCAGATGGGTGGCCCCTTCCTCCAGGAGTTTTTCCAGCGCCACGCGCTGCAGGTCGCTGCGGCGGTGGGGATCGGAGAGGATGCCGATTTTCAGGGGAGCCATTTGCGATCCTTTGGGCCGAGTGAGGAGTGAGGAATGAGGAGTGAGGAACCGATTTTGAAACTCTTCATTCTTTCCTCTTCCCTCTTCACTTTTCACTTGTAGGCGGAAAACCGCCTACAACCCCATCTTGCCGGGATTGAGGATCCCGTTGGGGTCGAAGGCGTGTTTGATCTTCCGGAAAAGCTCCAGTTCGGCGGGGGTGAAGGCGATCTCCATGAATTCGGCTTTGCTCAGGCCGATCCCGTGTTCGCCGCTGAGGGTGCCCCCCATGTCGACCACGAGCCGGAAGATCTCCCGGATCGCCTTGTGGCCGTTTTCGAGCTGTTCGGGGTCGCTGCCGTCGACCATGACGTTGACGTGGATGTTGCCGTCACCGGCGTGCCCGAAGCAGGGGACCACCAGGCCGTATTTCTCCCCGATGGCGTAGATCCGCTCCAGCGCTTCGGGGAGTTTGCTCCGGGGGACCGAGATGTCTTCGTTGAGCTTTTTGCTCCCGTACATGGTGATCGAAGGGGAGGCGCCCCGGCGGGCTTTCCAGATCTCCTCCCGCTCGGCGGGATCTTCGGCGACGCGGAACTCCTGGGCCCCGTTTTCCCGGAAGGATTTTTCGAGGATTTTCAGCTGAAACTCGATCTCTTCGGGGACGTTACCGTCCACGTCTCCCACCAGCAGGGCGCCCGCCTCTTCGGGGAGGGAGATCCCCAGCTTCTCTTTGACCGCTTTGACCACCAGCGCGTCGAGGAACTCCATCGCCACGGGGTTGGCGCCGTTTGCCAGCGATTTGAACACGGCGTTCATCGCCGCTTCGACATCGGGGAAGATCCCCATGTAGGATTTGGCGTAGCGGGGTTTGGGGAGGAGTTTGAGGGTGATTTCGGTGATCACCGCCAAGGTCCCTTCGCTGGCGATGAGGATCCCCGCGACGTTGTATCCGGCCACGTCCTTGATGGTCCGTTTCCCCGCGCGGATGATCTCTCCATTGGGGAGGACCGCCCGCAGCGCCATGACGAAATCCTTGGTCAGGCCGTATTTGGCCGCCCGCATCCCTCCGGCGTTTTCGCTGACGTTTCCGCCGATGGTGGAGTACTCCTCGCTGGCCGGATCGGGGGGATAGAACAGCCCCATGGCTTCCACGTGGCGCTGGAGGTCCTTGTTGATCACGCCGGGCTGGACGACGGCGAGCATGTTTTCCCGGTCGATTTCGAGGATTTGGTTCATGTGCCGCTCGAGCGCCAGGACGATCCCCCCGTTCACCGGGAGGGCGCCGCCGGTGAAACCGCTGCCGGCTCCCCGGGGGACGATGGCGATGCGGTGTTCGTCGCAGTAGCGCAGCACGCGGCTGACGTCTTCTTCGTTCCGGGGGAAGACCACCGCGTCGGGTTCGTAACGCTCTCTCGTGGCGTCGTAGCTGTAGGCGACGCGGTGGGCCTTGTCGGAATGGACGTTCTCCTCACCCACGATGGAGGCGAGGGCCTGGATATGCTTGGGATCGATCACCGGAACGCTCCTATGGTTTCGTAGTAGTTGCCGCCGCTACCGGAGAAAAGCCCTCCGGGGATGGAAGAGAAGCGGCTGTAGAAGGGGGATTTGGCTCCGTTTCCTTTGGGGTGGAAGGGGACGCGCTTGATCACCCGGGAACTGATCGGATCGAAAAGCACGAGCCGGTCTTTGCCGACGAGGGCCACGAGTCCTACTTGGGCGTCACGGGCGAAGGCGGCCAGGTTGTCGGGGGTGGGGTGGCTCTCCCCCTCCCGGGCCAGAAACGCGGCGTAAAGATCGGGATGGATCCAGAATTTCCCGCCGCCCTGTGCGATGGCGTTGTAGGTCGCGGCGTTGGGGGCGATCACCAGGATGTTGGAGTAGAGGTAGCCTCCGATCACCCGATCCCCCGGAGCGATCGTGTGTTTGGGGGAGGGTAGTCCCCGGTGAGGCAGAAGGGTCCGCCCGATCACCCGGACGGTGCCGGGGCGCTCCTGGACCACGACGGCGGTGATCGCCTGGCGCCCTTTGCCGAAATCGTGGATCACGATCCCGCTCATGCCGTTGAGGGGGAAAGGGCGTTTGAGCGTCGCTTCGGATCCCGATACCGCGGTGACGACGGTACGGACGGTTCCGGGGAAAATCCCCGCGGCGACGAAAGCGCTCAACGCGAAAAAAAGAATCCATCGTTTCATGGCGATCCTTTCGGGAGAATCGTGACCTGACCCACAGGCGAATGTGCTTTGATATAATACACACTTTTACGACTATAAGCTTCATCGCGGCGTGCAAGCGCGATCTATGCATTCAAACAAAATCCACTACCAAGGGACCGAAAGTGATCGGAGCGAAACGGATTGTTATGCTGTGGATCGTTTGGGGTATTGCGTGGCTCGGTGCCGCTACGATCCAGCGATCCATCTGGAAACCGGGGGAAACCTTCTCCGAATACCTTCAGCGCAGAGGAGTTCCCCTCCAGGTGCTTCGCTCCATCTCCCCCGAGGATAGCAAATACCTCTACGAGATTCAAGGGGGGGAGCCGTTTTTTGAATTGATCGACGACAATGGAACACTACTGCAATCGCTCATCCCTTTGGGAGAAGAGATGCAAATCGCCCTTTCAAGGCAATGGGGTAGCGGGGCGTACCGTTTCGACATCGTACCGATCGTGCACAAGGAGGTCCACGACACGGTGGCCCTCTCGGTACGAAGCAGCTGCTATCGGGACATCGATCGCGTGACGAACAATCCCCGGTTGGGCTTCATCCTCAAAACGCTTTATAAGCGGCGGGTTGACTTTCGCAAACTCCGAAAAGGGGATCGGATCGTGTTTGCCTATCGCCAAAAAAGTCGCCTGGGAGAGCCGTGGGGTCAGCCGGTATTTCAAGGGGCGGTGATCCGAACTCGGGGGAAGGACCATTTTATCTTCGTCGATCGGGACGGAAATAGCTGGCTCAAACCGTACAAAGAGGTCAAGACGGTCCATACCGGGACGAAGACGGTTTATGAGACGGTGACCCGAAAAATCCGTACCCTACGTAACAGAAAGGGATACATCCGCCCCATTCCCGGGGCGCGGATCACGTCGCCGTTTTCGTACAAGCGCTGGCATCCGATCCTTCATCGGTACCGTCCCCATCTGGGGATCGATTTCGGTGCACGCAGAGGGACTCCCATCCATGCGGTCAATCGTGGTCGGGTGATCTACGCCGGATGGATGCGGGGCTACGGAAAGGTGGTCAAGATCGATCACGGAGACGGGTATGTCTCGCTCTATGCCCATCAAAGCCGAATCCGGGTGCATCGGGGGCAATATGTTTCCCGGGGACAGATCATCGGGTATGTGGGGAGTACGGGGCGGAGTACGGGGCCCCATTTGCATTTCGGTCTCTATCGGCGGGGACGGGCGATCAATCCCCTGCACGTGATCGGAAAAGGGGGAAGCCGGTATGTTGTCACCGAGGTGACCGAACGGAAAAAACGGATCAAGAAATTTGCGAAAACCGAGATCAAAAAAGTTCCCATTCCGGGAGCCGAGAAACTCAAGAAACGGATGGAAACGCTTTTGCATAGTTCGAGTGTGAAAGGGTATCGCTGGAGAGAGATCGCGGATCGTTTGATCTACGTGGATCAGATCACGAAGCACAAGGAGGCTTCGAATGAAACCGGATACGACGATTACGGCCAAACAGACCGGTAAGCGCCTTTTCGAAAACGAAACGCAAATGGAGAATTATCACGCCAGTGAACTGGCTCGGATTCTGAGGGATCTGTACACAGAGGAGGGGGAAGAAGCGTTTTTGGAACTTCTGCGCCGGATCCCCGAAGATCGTTTGGGCGAAGTGCTGCTGGAGCTTCCGGAGCACCTCAAGGAGGAAGCCCTCGAAGTCCTTTCGGTGCGGAAACTGGCCGATGCGGTAGACGAGCTCGATAGCGACGACGCGGCCGATCTGATGCAAGACATCGTCGATATCGACGAAGAAAAAGAGCGGCAAGTACTCTCCAATCTCTCGGAGGAGGATGCGCAGCGGATCGAGACGCTGCTGGGATACGGAGAGGATCAAGCCGGATCGCTGATGCAGACCGAGCTGTTCTCCGCTTCGCTGGACGAACCGATCGGAGAAGCGGTGGAGCGGCTCCGCCGGCTTCGGGAAGAGAAGGGGCTGGAGAACGTCCATCTGGTTTTTTTGGTGGATCGCTTCGGTTTCTATATCGGCGCGATGCCTCTGGAGGAGGTGATCACCTACGATTTCGGCCGGAGTTTCCGGGACTACCTCCGGGAAGAGCACAAGCTCTACCCTTCGGTGAAGGCGACCGATCCGGTCGATGCGGTGATTCGGCTTTTCGAGGATTACAACCTGGTCGTTTTGCCGGTCACTGACGAAAAAGGGAAACTGCTGGGGCGGATCACTTCCGATGACATCGTCGACGTGATCGAAGAGCGGGCCACCGAGCAGATGTACAAAATGGCCGGAGTCGACGAAGCCTCCGAGGAGGAGCGCCACATCGGAGTGATCACCCGCAAACGGGCGGTCTGGTTGGGGATCAACCTCGTGACGGCGATTCTGGCTTCGGCGGTGATCGGCCTTTTTGACCAGACGATCCAGGCCTATGTGGCGCTGGCGGTCCTCATGCCGATCGTCGCCTCGATGGGGGGCAACGCCGGAACCCAGTCGCTGACGGTCATGGTGCGTCAGCTGGCCCTGGGTGAACTCACGAGCAAAGAGGCCAAAGGGGCGGTGGTGCGCGAAGTGCTCGTCTCTCTCCTTAATGGACTAATCTTCGCCCTCGTCATGGGGCTGGTGGCATTTCTGTGGTTCCACGATCCCCGCCTAGGGATCGTCATCGCCCTGGCGATGGTGATCAATCTCCTTTTCGCTGGGCTTTTCGGGGCGCTGATCCCCCTGGGGCTTCGCCGGATGGGGATCGATCCGGCGATCGCCTCTTCGGTCTTGCTGACCACCGTCACCGATGTAGTGGGCTTTTTCGCCTTTCTGGGGCTGGCCAAATGGATTCTCCTATGAAACCGAATATCGAAAATTTCCGGCTCGAACCGTTGCGGGAGGGGCGATTCGTTCGTCCGTTTCTGGCCCGTTTTTCCATGGACGGGGAAGAGCGAACCTGGGAATTGGTCCGCTCCGGCGATAGCGTGGCGGTGCTGATTTGGCATCGGGAGCGGGAACGCTTCGTCCTAGTCCGGCAGTTTCGCCCCGCGGTCTACGTGCACAATTACGAGGGAATGACGGTGGAGCTCTGTGCCGGGTTGGTGGACAAGGATCTCCCCATCGAGCGGATCGCCGCCGAGGAGGTAGAAGAAGAGTGCGGTTACCGGGTCGATCCCAAGGCGCTTCGGAAGGTGACCTCCTACTATGCTTCGGTCGGTTTTTCGGGGAGTCGGCAGACCCTGTTCTATGTGGAAGTGGACGAGTCGATGCATATCGGTCCCGGGGGAGGGATCCCCGGAGAAGAGGCGATCGAAGTGGTGGAACTCAGCCCCGAAGAGGGGCGGAGTTTGCTTTTTGACGAGGAGACGGCGCGAACGCCCGGATTGCTATTTGCCTTGACGTGGTGGTTCAGTTGCCGCCCGACTTGTCCACCGCTTCGATGAGCGAAGCGTAGTATCGGCTGCCGTCGGAGAAGGTGTTGACGGTGAGTTTGCTAAACGCCTCCAGATAGTCCCAGAACTCCCGCTTCGCCTCGGGATCGAGCCCCGTTTCCTCCTCCAGGGCTTCCCGCATCGTCCCGAGCCATTCGATCCGGGCCTTTTCGTTGATCGAAAACTCGTCGTGGATCCGGATCATGTATTCGTTGAGATCCATTCCGCCCGCCTCTTCGTCGTAGACTTTCGGACCGCCGCAGATCTGGATGAAAAAGCGGGTGTTTTTCTCTTTGACTTTGGCGAACTCCTCTTCGTCCTGGGGGAAAAAATGGGCGATGTCGCTTTCGTAGATCTCATCGTAAAAACGATACATCAGCCGCCGCATCCCCTCCTCGCCCCCGATCGCCTCGTAGAAGCGGCGGGTGGGATTGGAGAAGCGGACCTTCCTGCCTTTTTCGACCGGAGTGATGGGCAGATCGTACATCAGAAAATCATCCCGTCCACCGGAGAGCTGGCGGTGGCGAAGGGGCGTTTGGGGATCCGACCGGCTTTGTAGCTCATCCGCCCGGCGATCACGGCGTGTTTCATCGCCTCGGCCATGAGGATCGGGTTGTCGGCCTGGGCGATGGCAGTGTTGGTGAGCACTCCGTCGGCCCCCAGCTCCATCGCCGCCGCCGCGTCGCTGGCGCAGCCGATCCCGGCATCCACGATCACCGGGACCGAGACCGCCTCTTTGATGAAGACCACGTTGAAACGGTTCTGGATCCCCAGTCCCGATCCGATGGGGGCCGCCAGGGGCATCACCGCCGCGGCACCGGCCTCCTCGAGCCGTTTGGCGACGACGGGGTCGTCGTTGGTGTAGGCCATGATCGTGAAGCCGTCCTTGGCCAGCACTTCGCAGGCCTTGATCGTTTCGATCACGTCGGGATAGAGGGTTTTGGAGGTGTCGCCGATCACCTCGAGCTTGATCAGGTCGATCCCGGTGGCCTCGCGGGTGAGGCGGAAAAGGGTGATCGCCTCCTCGGCGGTGGTACACCCCGCGCTGTTGGGGAGGAACTTCACGTCGGTGTCTTTGAAGTAGTCCATGAGGTTCTCTTCATCGGGGTTGGTAATGTTGACCCGCCGCACCGCTACGGTGATCAGCTCGCTGCCGCTGGCGAGCGTCGCGTCCCGGGTGGTCTGAAAATCGGGGTATTTGCCGCTCCCGACGATCAGACGGCTGGTGAATTCGTATTTTCCGATTTTTAGGATGTCGCTCATTTCGTTTCCTTTTCGCCTTGGGTTGGGGGCGGCCCGCGGATCGTGCCGACACGCCCACAATGAACGCGATCGTTTCGTGAAGGTTATAACGACCCGGAGCTTAATCGCATGTTAAAACTTCGCAGATCGCTTCGGCCAGCGCCTCTTTTTCGATCCGGCGTATCGCATCGTGATACTCTTCGAAGCTCTCGAACCCCTCCTTTTCGAGTTCGTACTGCAGGATGATCTCTCCTTCGTCGAGTTCGGAGCTGACCCAGTGGACGCTCACCCCCCCTTCGGGATGTGTGTCTTCCCAGCTTTTCCGGATCGCTTCGAGCCCCCGGTGCCGGGGAAGGAGGGAGGGGTGGAGGTTGATCGCCCGCACCGCTTCGGTGAAGACCGGGGTGAGGATCCGCATGAACCCCGCCAGGACCGTCAGATCGGGTGCGTAGCTTTCGATCCGCTCCACCAGTGCCCGGTCGAACGCCTCCCGGTCGGGGAAATCGCGATGGTCGAGCACCTCGACCGGTACGTCGTGGGCCCGGGCGATTTCGATTCCCCCCGCTTCGGGGTTGTTGGTGATCGCGGCGGCGACGGTGAGCTTCTTGCCGTGGAGGCGCCGCAGCAGATACTCCAGATTGCTCCCTACACCGCTGAAGAGAACGACGATCCGTTTCACTCCGTTCCTTTGCCGCCCCGCGTATTGCGGGGAAATCTGGGTCGTACTCTAACGCACCGCCCCTTAGGATTGCATAGCGGCCAGATTGGGAAGCGTTTCGATCAGGTCGGTGCTGAGCATCGCATAGTCCGCCCCCTCGTAGCGCTGAGCCGCCAGGGCCAACGCCAGGCTCCCCTGGATCGCTGCGTCCAACGCCTCGTGTCCCTGGGCCAGGAGGGCTACGATCAGGCCGCTGAGCACGTCGCCGCTGCCCCCTTTGGCCAAGGCCACGGTCCCCAGCGGGTTGACATACAGCTCCCCCAGGTGGGCGATGATGGGGTTGGCCCCCTTGAGCAGGAGCACCGTCCGGGGGAAGCGGGCGCTGAATCGCCGGGCGTATTCGAATCGGTGCCGCTGGAGCTCCTCCACGGTGATATCCTCTTTGGTCATGATCTTCCACATCCGGCAAAATTCGGCCGGATGGGGGGTGAGGACGATTTTTCGCTCTTCTTGGTGGAGGATCGCCAGGAGCTCCGCGTCGGCGAAGGCATCGGCGTCCAGAACGATCGGGAGGGGGGAGTCGACCACCTGACGATCGAGCAGATCCCGCTCGAAATGGCCTCCGAGTCCCATCCCGATCGCGATGGCGGTGGCTTTGGGGGGTACGGTGGTGGAGGTCATCAGATACGGAGGGGCCGAAACCTTCTCGTGGATCACCAGGGTCGCCAATCCCGCACCGAAACGGGACGCGGCACTAGCAGCGATGATCCCCGCCCCCGGCTTCTCGCCGCAGAACACCGCCGCGTGTCCGAAGGTCCCCTTGTGGGCGTCGACGCGGGCTCCCCGGACCGGCGGATCGAAATCTTCCGCCTCCAGCAGACGACTCATACTCTCCTCTTCGTAGAGGATCCGGTCGACCCCCAGATCGACGCAGCGTACCTCCCCTACGCAGGGCTTGGCCGCATCCAGGTAGAGGGCCTCTTTGAGCGCCCCCATGGTGACCGTGAGATCGGCGTCAAACGCGACCGGAGAGGGCCACCCCTCCCGATCGAGTCCCGTGGGGATGTCGCAGGCGATCTTGAACCCCTCCAGGGCGTTGAGACGCTCCACCAGCGCGGTGATCTCCCCGTCCAGAGGACGGCTCAGCCCCGCACCGAAGATCGCGTCGACCACCACCTGGGCATCCTCGATCTCGGAGATCTCGGGAACTCCGACTTTCCGGGCCCGCTCCAGCTGGAGCTTCGCCATCGGGGATTTGGCCCCCAGGGGAAGCGCCAACCGTACATCAAAGCGCCCCGCCAGAAGTCGGGCGAGGGTGATCCCGTCGGCCCCGTTATTGCCCGGACCCGCGACGATCAGCACCGAAGCTCCCGGATCGAAACGCTCCCGGATCTCCCGGGCCATCCCCTCCGCCGCGTGCTCCATCAGCAGGTCTTCGGTGAGCCCATACTCCTCGTAACATTTGCGATCCATGGCGTAACAGTCCCGATAGAGTCGTCGCATCGCATGCTCCTTCGCCCCGGCGTTCGGTGTTTTTCATTCGTGACTTTTATGATAGCGAAACCCGCCGGTGCGTACCGAATGTTGATCTCATGAAAGTTTCGGTATAATCTCGCCACTTTGTCCGCCGCCGCAAGGCGAAACGGGACATGAAAGGGGGTGATGAGCATGCCCGGTATCGTCGTATCGCCCCGGGAGACCTTCGAAGAGGCCTACCGGAAGTTCAAGCGGCAGTGCGATCGGAACCTGATCGTCACCGAAGCCCGCGCACGGCAGCACTACGAGAAGCCGACCGAGCGGCGCAAGAAGGAGAAGATCGCCACCCGCAAAAAGATCCTCAAGAAGCTCTATATGCTTCGCCGCTACGAAGCCCGGCTCTGATCCCCGGCGGGGATTTCCCGCGGGATCGTTTCACTTTTTCCCATCCACATTCGACAATCCTTCCTCCACTTTTTTTTCCCGATCCCGGAATTTTCGCGTCCGTTTGACGATTTACGCTACAATCACCCCAAAAACCAAGCGAGGATCATCCGATGACGTTTCCCGCACCGCTGCAGGAAGGTTCGATCAAAATCATGCTGCTCGGCTCGGGCGAGCTGGGCAAAGAGGTGGCCATCGAGGCCCAGCGCCTGGGGCTGGAGGTGATCGCCGTGGATCGGTACGAACGGGCTCCCGCCCACCTGGTGGCCCACCGTTCCTACGCGATCGACATGCTCGATCGGGACGCGGTACTGGAACTGATCGAAAAAGAGCGCCCCGACTGGATCCTGCCGGAGGTGGAGGCGATCAGCATCGAAGCGCTTTTCGAAGCCGAAAAACGGGGGTTCCGGGTAATCCCCAACGCCGAAGCGGTCAACAAGACGATGAATCGCAAGAACATCCGGATCTTCGCCGCCGAGGAGTTGGGGTTGGTCACCAGCTCCTACCGTTTCGTCTCCACCCTGGAAGGGCTCCGGGAAGCGGCCGATGTGCTGGGGTATCCCTGTGTGGTCAAACCGGTGATGAGCAGCTCGGGACACGGGCAGAGTATCGTCCGCTCCCCCGAGGGGATCGAAGCGGCCTGGGAGAAGGCCAAGGAGGCCCGGGGCGACGCCAGCGAACTGATCGTCGAGGAGTTCATCCCCTTCGACTACGAAATCACCCTCCTGACCGTGCGCAACGAAACCGGGACGGTCTTTTGCGAACCGGTCGGGCACATCCAGCAAGACGGTGACTACGTCCTCTCGTGGCAGCCGATGCCCATGCACCCCGACGCGCTGCGCAAAGCGCAGGAGATGGCCAAGGCGGTCACCGACGGACTGGGGGGACGGGGGATTTTCGGCGTGGAGTTTTTCGTCAAAGGGGATACGGTCTATTTCTCCGAGCTCTCCCCCCGCCCCCACGATACGGGGATGGTGACGATGATCACCCAGAGCCAGAGTGAGTTCGCCCTGCACGTACGGGCGGTTCTGGGACTGCCGCTGGAGTTCGCCTTCTACGGACCGGGGGCGAGTGCGGCCTACAAGGCCAAACACGAGAGCAGCAATCCCAAAATCATCGTCCCCGACGACGCTTTCGGCAAGGATACCTTCGTGCGGATTTTCGGCAAACCCGAATCCCACGTGGGGCGCCGGATGGCCGTCGCCCTGGCCCTGGGCAACGACGTGGAAGAGGCCAAAGCCAAAGCCCAGGCGATCGTCGACCGTATGGAGGATGAATGAGCGCCTTTGGCGCGGTTGCAAATCGCAAGCACGACGGCAAAGCCGTCTCAAGACGCAAGTTGGAAATAGGAAAGCGGAAAGTTATAGTTTGTAGTTTTGAATTATCAAATAAAAGCGTTGTGAAGCAACGCCTACCAAAATTTCTCATTTTTCATTCCTCATTCCTCATTCGAAAAAAGGAGTCGCCATGAGATTCGTCAGTCGCGTCGTACTCCCCGCACTCCTCTTTGTGTACATCGGCTACGAAACCTGGCTCAAACTCCACCACCAGAGCCTCTGCTCGGCCACGGGATGCCGTCTGGCCGGAGAGCTGCTCCGCTTCCCCTCGATCTATCTCAATTTCCTCGGGCTTTTCGCGGCGGTCGCGATCGGAGTGCTGGGAGTCCTCTCGTTGCGCAAGCGCCCCTTCGAGACGCTCTATTTCGTCGCCCTCTACGCGGCACTGGCGTTCGAGACGATCATGATCAGCTACCAGATCCTGGCCAATCCCGAGCCCTGTCTTTTCTGTTTGGGGGTTTACGGCGGATTGCTGCTGATCGCGTTGACGAGCCGTCCTGCGTGGTTCCTTTATGCGCTGCCGATTCTGGGAGCGATCGTTTTCGCTCTGAGCGACCTGGCGATCCCCCGAAACGCGGCGCTGATCGGGGGAGACGGGCTCTATCTGATCGCTTCGGAACATTGCCCCCACTGCCGGAAGGTCAAACGTTACTTCGCCGATCACCATGTCCGCTACACCCTCCTGGGGGTGGACGATCCCAGTGTGCGCCATCTGGCCAAAGCCCTAGGGGTGGAAGAGATCCCGATCCTGATCCGCCGGAAGGGTGATTCGATGCGGATCCTGTGGGGAGACACTCCCATCATCGCCTCGTTTGAACGCTCCGCAGCGTCCAACGCTTCCGAGTCCAACGCTTCCGCGGCGGGGGGGAAGGCTTCTGAAACCGATCGCAATCTCTTCCGTCCCGAGCATCAAGGCTGCAGCATCGACGAGCTGAGCGAAAATCCCGAAGCGGGCTGTGCCGACAATACCGACGAGGTGAAACTGCGATGACGTTCCAGCGTCTCCTCACCCTCCCTCCGATGGGGAGGGGGGTCCATCTGATCACCCCCCGGATCGAAGCGCAGATCAGGGGGATCGAAACGGGGATCGCTCACCTTTTTTTGCAGCATACTTCCGCGTCGCTGGCGCTGAACGAAAACTACGATCCCGACGTGCGCGGCGACGTGGAGCGATTTTTGCGTTCCCTCGTCCCCGACGGCTGGGAGGGCTTCCGCCATACCTTGGAAGGGCCCGACGACATGCCCGCACATATGAAAAACGTCCTCATCGGCTCCAGCCTTACGATCCCCGTGACCGAAGGCCGGCTGGCTCTGGGTATCTGGCAGGGGATCTATCTGCTGGAGCACCGGGAGGGTGTCCATGCCCGCCGAGTGGTGATCACCTTGATCGGGGAGTGAGCGACCCCGCAACTCCCCCGTGCCGTGGCGTTTAGACCGCCCCTTCGTCGATCATTGCGTCGGCCACCCGGCGGAATCCGGCGATGTTGGCCCCCAGCAGCAGGTTTCCTTCTTCTCCGAATTCCCGGGCCGTCTCGTCGGCGGTGGTGAAGATGTCTTTCATGATCCCGAACAATCGGGTATCGATCTCGGCGAAGCTCCAGTGCTGCATACTGGCGTTTTGGGCCATCTCCAGCTGACTGACGGCGACTCCCCCTGCGTTGGCCGCCTTGGCGGGGCCGAAATGGACCCCGTGGGCGCGGAGGTATTCGTAGGCTTCGAGGGTCGTGGGCATGTTGGCCCCCTCGTTGACCAGAATGCAGCCGTTTTTGACCAGGTTTTTGGCGTCCACGATGGTCAGTTCGTTCTGGGTGGCGCTGGGGAAGGCCACGTCGCAGGGGATCGACCAGACCGCATGTCCCCCTTCGGGGTAATTGTGTACGGGGATGTAGGTGGCGTCGGGGTGGAGCTGGGCGTATTTCTCCAGCGATTCCCGCCCCACTTCCTTGATCGCCTTGAGGGTGTTGACGTCGATTCCCGCCGGATGGTAGATGGTCCCCTTGCTGTCGGAGCAAGTGATGGGGATCGCCCCCATTTTGTGGAGTTTTTCGATGGTGTAGGTGGCGACGTTCCCCGCACCGGAGACGCAGCATTTTTTCCCTTTGAGCTCGTCGCCGTATTTGTTGAGGATGTGCTCGGCGAAATAGACCGAACCGTATCCGGTGGCCTCCTTGCGCCCCAGCGATCCCCCCCAGCCGACCCCTTTGCCGGTGAGGCTCCCCTCGAAACGGGCGGTGAGGAGCTTGTACTGTCCGAAAAGGTAGCCGATCTCCCGGGCCCCCACGCCGATGTCTCCGGCGGGGACGTCCCGGGTCTGGCCGATATGGCGGTAGAGTTCGTTCATGAACGCTTGGCAAAAACGCATCACTTCGTTGTCGCTTTTCCCTTTGGGATCGAAGTTGCTTCCCCCCTTGCCC
>JALWKO010000027.1 GCA_027081405.1 Campylobacteraceae bacterium
CCACCCCCACCCTCTCCAACGCCCGGACCACCCGTCACCAGCTCAGCTCCTGCTACATCGGCTCCACCCCCGACAACATCGAAGGGATCTTCGACGGCTACAAGGAGATGGCGCTGCTCTCCAAATTCGGCGGTGGGATCGGCTGGGACTGGACCCAGGTCCGGGCGATGGGCTCGTATATCGACGGACACAAGCACGCCGCCGGGGGGATCATCCCCTTCCTCAAAATCGCCAACGACGTCGCCGTCGCCGTCGATCAGCTCGGGACCCGCAAAGGGGCGATCGCCGTCTATATCGAGCCCTGGCACATGGACGTGCGGGACTTCCTGGATCTCAAGAAAAACTCCGGAGAGGAGCGGCGCCGGGCCCACGACCTTTTCCCGGCACTGTGGATCAACGACCTGTTTATGAAACGGGTGCAGGAAGATGCCACCTGGACCCTTTTTGATCCCTATGAGACCAAGGAGCTGACCGAACTCTACGGAGAGGCGTTCGAAAAGCGCTACGAAGAGCTCGAGCGGGACGAAAACATCGCCAAGGAAGTGGTATCGGCCAAGCAGCTGTGGAAAGAGATCCTCCGGAGCTATTTCGAAACCGGCAACCCTTTCTTGGCGTTCAAAGACGCGGCCAACCGGGCCAACCCCAACCGCCACGCCGGGATCATCCGCAGCTCCAACCTCTGTACCGAGATCTTCCAAAATACCTCCCCCAATCACTACCGGATCAAAGTGGTATTCGAAGACGAGAGTGTCCGCTACTTCGAAGAGGAGGAGATGGTCACCGTCGACAACGGGGTCACCAAACCGGCCAAGAAGATCACCTCCATCGACACCCTGGGGGGCAAAGCGATCTGGATCGTCGAAAAAGAGGCCGGGGACGGAGAGACTGCGGTGTGCAACCTCGCCTCGGTCAACCTCTCCAAGGTCAACACCCCCGAAGACATCGCACGGGTCGTTCCCATCGCCATCCGGATGCTCGACAATGTCATCGATCTAAACTTCTATCCCCTCGAAAAGGTCAAAAAGACCAACCTCAAATCCCGCGCCATTGGCCTGGGGGTGATGGGGGAAGCCCAGATGCTCGCCGAAGCGGGGATCGAATGGGGAAGCGCGGACCATTTCCACAAAATCGACGAAGTGATGGAGTCGATCAGCTACTATGCCATCAAAGCCTCCAGCGATCTGGCTCTAGAAAAAGGGTGCTATCCCAACTTCGAGGGCTCGGACTGGTCCAAGGGGATCTTCCCCATCGACAAAGCCAATCCCGAAGCGTGCAAACTGGTCGATCGGGGCGGGCTGTTTGGGTACACCCACGACTGGGCGGCCCTCAAAGAGAAGGTCAAAAAAGACGGCATGCGCAACGGTTATCTGATGGCGATCGCTCCCACTAGCTCCATCTCGATCCTCACCGGGACGACCCAGGCGATCGAGCCGGTCTACAAGCGAAAATGGTACGAGGAAAACCTCTCGGGGATGATCCCGGTGGTGGTCCCCAACCTCTCGGCTGACACCTGGCCCTACTACACCCCCAGCTACGAGCTCGATCAACGGCTGCTAGTGCGCGCCGCGGCGATCCGGCAAAAATGGATCGACCAGGGACAGAGCCTCAACATCTTCATCAGCCTCGACAAAGCCAGCGGACGCTACCTCAACGAGATCTACATGGAGGCCTGGAGACTGGGGCTCAAATCGACCTATTACCTCCGAAGCCAGTCCCCCGAAGCGGTCGCCGCCGACGAAGGGGTCGAAGATCGCAGCATGGAGTGCCACGGCTGCCAGTGAGCCGCTGCGGACATACCCTCCCCTACTCTTTTTCGCTACGCCGACACGGATCAAATACTCCATACCATCGGATCGCGACATGCGTTCGCGACCGACGATCGACCTCGCGCACGTTTCAATTTAAACCTTCGCCCCAAGATTCATGCTGAAAATCGGCAGCAGCATCGCCATGACGATCACTCCGACGATGAGTCCGATGAGGAGCATCATCACCGGTTCCAGGAGGCTCAGAAGCATCTTGAGGCGGTCTTCGTTCTCCTCGTTGTAGAGTTTGGAGAGGTTGAACATCACCGAGGCCACTTCGCTGGACTCTTCTCCAAGGGCCAGCGACTGGAGGAAATTACGCTTGAGGAACTTCCCCTTGCTCATGTGCAGGGCGTTGGAGAGTTTGTTCCCCTCCACCACTTTCTGACTCGCCTCAGCAAAAAGATCCTCCATCGCCGCGTTGGAGAACGTACTCCCCGCCAACCCCACCGCCTGGGCATAGGAGACCCCCGAATCGAGCATCAGCGAAAGGATATAGCTGAAGCGGGCCAGTTCGTAATTTTGGATCAGATTCCCCACGACGGGGGTGGAAAGGAGCAGCCGGTCAATTGACGCACGAAAACTGCGCCAGTGGCGGTAGGCAAGGACAAAGAGCGCGATCAAAAGCACCACCCCTACCCCCAGCGCCACATAATGGTGGCTCAGGAAATCGCTCACCCCGAGGACGAATTGGGTGATTTTGGGGAGCTCCTGGCCGGTGTCTTCGAAGATTCCGGTGATTTTGGGGACCACGTAGGTGATCAAAAATCCGGTCATCCCGATGGCGACGACGAAGATGAAAAGGGGATAGGCCATCGCGTTGGCCACCTGTTTGCGCACCTTGCTCTGGCTGGAGAAAAAGCGCCCCATGTTCCCCAGCACTTCGACCATCTTCCCGCTCTGGCCCGCCACGTTGACGCTCTGGAGGAAAAAATCGGGCAGCTGGTAGATCTCCTGTGCCGAGAGGGCCTGGTAGAGCGAATGCCCCTCCTCGACCCCCCGACGCACCTCCGCCAAAAAGGCCAGATAGCGTTTCTCTCCACGGTGTTGATTCTCCATCAATCGCAGCGCGGTAAGTACCGTCATCCCCGAGCCCAGATAACTGCTCAATTCCCGGGCAAAAGAGCTTAGCACCGGTCCGGGCATCCGACGGGCCGTCAGCCCCTTGAGGCCGAATTCGGCCGCCACTTTGATCGACTCGAAATAGACCCCTTGCTTCCGCAAACGAGCTTTGGCGTCATCGAGGGAAACGGCGGTAATCCGTCCCCTCACCCGCTTCCCTTGCGCGTCGATCCCTTTGTATTTGAACTGCATCGAAACGGAACGCTTGTGTCAGGATCGGTTCTGGCAGCCGCTCCGGCCGGCGAACCAACCTTGCTGATACTGAGAATCGGAATTGAACCGTTTGCTGTCTTTGGTGTAATCGCCGTGGGCGGTGGCACAGCCGTCCTGATACCCTTCGCGGAACGCAGGGGTCTTGGAGGCCAGATCGGACGACGAGACGGGGGCGGGTGCCGAAACGGACGAAGAAACGCCCCCTTGTTTGCCTCCTGTCGCGGGGTTGTACCACGTGGACATGCTGCACCCTCCCAGCAGTAGAGAAAGCGACACTACGAGCATGCTTCGCATGAGAATCCTTTCGGGAGGAACTTGGAAGGATTGTAACAAAAATTCTCTCACAGGGACATTTCCGTATAATCGAACGAACACCACACAGGAGAATGCAATGAAACATCCCGTCCGCATCGTTTTGGCGCTCGTGCTGCTGGCCGCTTCGGCCTGGGCTCTGGAGCGGAACAACCGGGTCGAACCCCTCTCCAAAACCCGCTTCGCCCTCGTCTCCCCCGACGGTACAAAGCGGATCGTGGACCTCAAAGGCAAAGACTTCATCGTCGTTTCCCTCCGGGAAGAGGGGGCCGACGGCCTGGCCTACGCCGTCGACCGGGACGGGGTGGTCTGGTGGGCCGCCGAGATCTCGTCGGATGCCAAAGGGCACGAAACCCCTCGGGGATCTACCACGTCCTGCACAAGGAGCGGTACTACATGTCCAAATCCCACCCCGATCCCAGCGGCAAAAACAACATGGATTTCTCCCTCTTTTTCACGAACCAGGGGCACGCCATCCACATGGGCAATACCAACGCCATGAGCCACGGGTGTATCCACGTAGGCGAAAAAGGGGCCGCCTCGATGTTCAAATGGGCCAACGCCAAAACCCAAGTGGTGGTTACCCGGGAGCATTACCTCCCCTACGTCTACTACGACCTGATGAAAGTGGGGTATCGCAACGACAAAAACACCCCCGCCCACGTCAAGGCCTATCTCAAGACGATGAAACCGATCCCGCCGGCGATGGATGAAGAGAACGCGACGAGGTAAATCCCTTTTGTGAGGATGACATGAACAATCTTTCGTGGAAAGAAGCGATTATCCAGATTTTGAAAGAAGCAGGAAAACCTCTCCACTACACTGAGATATCCTCGCGTATCCTCGATACAAAATTGCGAACACGTGTAGGAGCGACTCCGGCGGCAACGGTTAACGCTCAAATCAGTACGTCAATCAAACGGGAGGGCACCGCGAGCCCTTTTGTCCGGGTAGAGGAGGGGCGTTATGCACTCCGAGAACTTCTCGAAACACCCCAAAACACACAATCGGATGCGGAAAATCAAATCATAACCTCATTCGGAATGTTTTGGAGACGATCAGAGGTCGACTTATCCAAACCCTCCGCAGCTCTTTGGGGAATTGCGGAGCCTGGCTCCAAACCTGTCGATTTTTCTGACCAACGGGGAATCTATATTCTCTATGACGGAAGGGAGGCGATCTATATCGGCCGCTCTCACGATCGGGGACTCGGACAGCGGCTCTATGAACATACACGCGATCGATTGGCTGCGCGATGGGACAGGTTTTCATGGTTTGGTCTCCGTCCGGTAGAAGATGACGCCAAACTCGGAGATTTGCCGCAACAATATGCAGCCCATTCGATCATCCCTGCGTTGGAATCGATTTTGATCGAAGCGTTGGAACCGCGACAAAATCGGAAACGGGGGGATGGTTTTGAAGCGATAGAATACCTTCAAAAAACGGACGAAAAACTCGAAAAACGGAGATTAAAAAAAGCATTGGAATCGTTGGTGGATGCCGGTTCGTAGCGGCTTGGTGCGGACGGAGAGACTCGAACTCTCACGCCGAAGCACTGGATCCTAAATCCAGCGTGTCTACCAATTCCACCACGTCCGCTCGGGTGGCACGCCCGCCAGGATTCGAACCTGGGACCGCTCGCTTAGAAGGCGAGTGCTCTATCCAGCTGAGCTACGAGCGCAAAGTCGCGAGGAAAGTGGTGCGCCAGAGAGGAGTCGAACCCCTAACCCTCAGATCCGAAGTCTGATGCTCTATCCAATTGAGCTACTGGCGCGGGAATTCACGAAACGTGAGGAAGAAATCAATGGGGTGGGTAATGGGATTCGAACCCACGACCCCCAGAGCCACAATCTGGTGCTCTAACCAACTGAGCTATACCCACCATCGAAAAACCCGTAGCGACAACTGGTCGGAGTGAAAGGACTCGAACCTTCGACCCCCTGCTCCCAAAGCAGGTGCGCTACCAGGCTGCGCTACACTCCGGCGCTAAACCCCGAAAAAGGATTGCAATTGTAGCCAAAGAAATATCGAAAGTCAATCTTTGATCGGGAGGAATTTCCCGCACCCTTTCTCCGGCGTACCGCCAAAGCTTTTGACCTCCCGGGCTTTCCCCTCTTTGGCGATTTTGGCCCGGTTGCATTCGGGGTGTTTGATGCACGATTCGTTGCGGCATCCGATATCTTCGGGAACAGCCATGATCTCTCCTTTTTTCGTTCGCTTGGATACAATGCGCGCATTATATCACCATACCAAGCAGGAAACGACGATGGAAACGACGGCGGCCCTGGGAGGGGTCTATCTCTTCATTGCGCTGGGCTTCGCGGCCAAAAAGTTCTTCGCAGGGAAACTGGACGAATCGAGCCTTGTGCTTGTTTCGATCTATTTCCTCCAGCCTTTTCTGGTCTTCTGGGGGATCACCCGCACCCCGATCGACCGGCATGTCGCCGCAGTCCCCCTGGCTTTCGGAGCCTTTTCGCTCCTCTTTCTGGCCCTGGCCTATCCGGCCGCCCGGGCGTTCTTTGTCGACCCCAAACGGCGATCGGTGGCGGTCGTCACCGCGATCGTGGGCAATACGGGCAATCTGGGGATCCCCGTGGGGATCGCCCTTTTCGGCGAATCCTCGGTGATTTACACCAGCATTGTCAATCTTGTCAACGTTTTTGTCGTCTATACGGTCGGGGTCTATTTCTACTCCCAGGGGCGCTTCTCCATCGCCCAAAGCCTGGGCAACATCCTCCGACTCCCGGCGATCTGGTTCGGCCTGGGGGCGCTGGCGTTCAACCTCTCGGGCCAGAAGGTTCCCGAAGCGCTGGAACTCCCCCTGCGGATGGGGGCCTACGCAACGATGGTGCTGCAGCTGATGATCTTCGGCGTCTATCTGGCCCGGGTCCGGGCTCGCTCTTTCGACCGGAGGCTGCTGGGATTCGTGGTGGCGGCCAAATACCTGGCGATCCCGCTGGCGGCCTGGGCGCTGCTGCCCCTGTGGGGATTTTCGGGGGAGCGGCTGGGGGTGTTGATCCTCGAACTGCTGGTCCCCACGGCGGTGATGAATGTCAACCTGGCCGCGCTGTACGATTGTCGCCCCGAGGAGACGGCGCTGGTGACCTTCGCCACCTCGCTCGTCTTTTTGGCGCTGATGCTGCTCGGAGGCGGTGCGATGCTGGGGAGGGTCTAGAAGTTCGCCGGGACGTGGGCGTTGATGAGGTCGTAGAATTCGTTGCGGGTGCGGAGATCCTTTTTGAACAGTCCCCGCAGAGCCGAGGTGACGGTGGTGGAGTTGATCTTCTCCACCCCGCGCATCTCCATGCACATGTGGCGGGCGTGGACCACCACCGCCACCCCTTTGGGGCGGATCGCTTCGCTGATGGCGTCGGCGATCTGTTCGGTCATCTGCTCCTGGATCTGGAGTCTGCGGGCGAAGACGTTGACCACTCGGGGGATTTTGGAGAGCCCCACCACCTTGCCGTCGGGGATGTAGGCCACGTGAGCCCGTCCGATGATGGGGAGCATGTGGTGTTCACACAGGGAGTAGAACTCAATGTCCCGCACCAGCACCATCTCGTCGTTGCTGCTCGTAAAAAGTGCTTCGCCGAGGATTTCGGCGGGATCCTGCCGATACCCCTCGGTGAGAAACTCCAGCGCCTTGGCGACCCGATGGGGGGTCTTGAGGAGCCCTTCCCGATCCGGATCTTCCCCCAGATTGCGGAGAATGGTTTCGACGGCTTGTTCGATCTCTTGGCGTTTGTCCACGATCTACCTCGTTTGGAGAACTATCGCAATCATAGCGAGTTTGCCCTTTTGTCAGCGATAGGCGGACTCAACGACCGAATTTCTCCCACATGCGGCATGGACGTCCGGCAGCGATGTGTTCCATCACGATGCCGTCCGCACCGTGGATCATCGGATAATTTTTGCAAAAAATGCCTATAGCTATAGCTCCGGTTTCAAAGAAATGTTATAGTATTACATCGAAAAATTGATTCATATTACTTAAGCGGAGTTTATTATGCGACGCGATTTTCTCAAAACCGCCGCCGTCTCAATCCTGTCAATCGGAACATTTCGACCCGCCCAAGCCGAAGAGATCCTCCCCTTGCCTGCCGATTTGCCGTTGGTCAAGGCATTGAGCATCACCTGCTGGCAGCGGACTCGGACCCAGCAAATGCTCAAAGACTACATCATGATCGGTCTAAATAGTAATTTCAACGATCCTCAAAAACATCTCAAACATCTGGTTGCTCTATGGGATATGCGGATCCGGGAACTTACCGAGTATTTCCGCTCCGGGCTCGAAAAACATCCCGAAAAAATGGCCATGTGGAACGAAGCCCTCCATCTGTGGGACAAAGACAAAACCCTCCTTCTGGCACCCCCGACAAAAGAAAACGCGCTTACCTTACAGAAAGATTTCAAAACGATCATCCACGATCTGTCGGCTGCCAAAGTTTTGATGCCCGGAGGGAAATTCAAAGCGGTGGCAAAAGCGGGGCACCTCTGCCGCGCACCGCAGTTCATGGCCAACGCCTATCTCATGCGACTGTGGGGGATCGATATCCCCGATTACGATACCTGGATGCAAGAGCAAGTAGAGCATTTCGACCAATGGCTCGCCCAGCTTAAAGCTTATCCGCACAACACTCCCCAAACCCTCGCCCAGATCGAAAAAGCCCGGGAGGCGTTCATGTTTTTCCGCTTCATGTATCGAGCCCACTCCACGGCGATCCCCTCACTGATCTACAAAAAGGCCGACGAGATTTTCGAAATCATCCGCAAACTCAAGGACACGTACACACAAGACATCATCCGACGCTCCGGGGGCTACTGATCCCCTGCCCTTTTAGCATCTTTCTGGTAAAATCGCCCCATTTATCACCATACAGCAAAGGACGACAACCGTGGAGATCAGCACCGAAAAACGCAACGAAGCCAACTACCGGGTCGAAGCCACCCTCCCCGTCTCCGAGATCGAGGAGAAAGTGGACAAACTGGCCAAAGAGTACGGCAAAAAGATGAACATCCCGGGCTTCCGCAAAGGGAAAGTCCCCCCCAGCATCGTCAAAAAAATGCACGGCAAGGAGCTGAGGCACGAAGCCGAGGGCGAAGCGATGCGCGAAGCGCTGGCCAAAGCCTACGAAGAGGCCGGAATCGACGCCTCCCGGATCATCGGCGAGCCGATTTTCAAACACTACGAGGAGAAAGAGGATCATATCGAGGCCGAAATCCTCGTCTCCCTCCGGCCCGAATTCGACACCGGCGACTACAAATCCCTGCTCCCCTCCTATGAAGCTCCCGAAGTGAGCGACGAAGAGATCCAGGAGCGGATCGAGCAGCTCGCCGAGCAGGCGGCTCCCTACGAGAGCGTAAGCGAAGACCGTCCCCTCAAAGAGGGAGATATGGCGGTTTTCGATTTCACCGGTTATCTCGACGGCGAACCCTTCGAGGGGGGAAGTGCGGAGAATTTCGAGCTGGTGATCGGCTCCGGGCAGTTCGTCCCCGGCTTCGAGGAGCAGATGGTCGGGATGAAAAAAGATGAGACCAAACGGATCACCGTCACCTTCCCCGAAAACTACCAGGCCGAGCAGCTCCGGGGCAAAGAGGTGGAGTTCGAAGTGAAACTCAACGACATCAAGGAGAAAAAAACCCCTGCCGTCGACGACGAACTGGCTAAAACGATCACAAAAAAAGACGACGCCACCCTGGAGGCCCTCCGGGAGCAGGTCGCCGAGCAACTCCGCACCGAGAAGCTGAGCAAACTCTACCAGGAGGAGCTCAAGCCCCGCTACCTCGAAGCACTGGTGGAGCATTACAGCTTCGATCTGCCCGAAAACATCGTCGAGCAGGAGATCGACAATCTGGCCAACCAAAAAGCCCAGAGCCTGAGCCGAGAGGAGCTGGAGGCGATCCAGGGCAACGCCGAGAAGATCGAGGAGCTGCGTGAATCGGTCCGGGAAGAGGCCGAAAAGGCGGTCAAGGCCACCTTCATCGTCGACGCGATCGCCCGCGCCGAAGGGGTCGAGGTCAGCGACCAGGAGATCACCCAGACCCTCTACTACGAAGCGATCCTCAACGGCCAGGATCCCGAAGCGATGATCAAGTACTACCAAAAAAACAACCTCTTCCCCGCCATCAAAATGGGGATAATCGAGGACCGCCTCTTCGCCAAACTCCTCGATCTTGACAACGCCGCGAAGAAATAGTATTCTCATCCGTTACCGGGAGGGCCTAGGCGCCCTCTTCTGACGTTTTCGATCAAACCCATATCCACAGACAAGGCATTGGCATGAGCTACATCCCCTACGTCATCGAACAGACCGGACGCGGAGAGCGGAGCTACGACATCTATTCGCGGCTGCTCAAAGACCGGATCATCATGCTCAGCGGCGAGATCAACGACGCGGTCGCCTCCAGCATCGTCGCACAGTTGCTCTTCCTCGAAGCCCAGGACCCCGACAAGGACATCTATTTCTACATCAACTCTCCCGGCGGGGTGATTACCAGCGGCTTCTCGATCTACGACACGATGAACTACGTCAAGCCCGACGTGGTGACGATCTGCATCGGACAGGCGGCCAGCATGGGGGCCTTCCTGCTCGCCTGCGGTGCCGAAGGGAAACGCTACGCGCTGCCCAGCTCCCGGATCATGATCCACCAGCCCCTGGGGGGTGCCAGAGGGCAGGCGAGCGACATCGCCATCCAGGCCCAGGAGATCCTCCGGCTCAAAAAATATCTCAACGCAATCCTCTCCGAAAAGACCGGCAAAAGCATCAAAAAAATCGAGAAAGACACCGAGCGGGATTTCTTCATGTCGGCGGACGAGGCGGTCGAATACGGCCTCATCGACAAAGTCCTCACCAAAAGCTTCGGCTAAGGCCATGATCCGCGACATCGTCATCTATCCCGACAAACGGCTCAAAGAGCCCTCGGCCCCCGTGGAGCGTTTCGACGAAGAGCTCCACACCCTACTGGACGATATGTACGACACCATGATCGCCAAAAACGGGGTCGGACTCGCCGCCATCCAGGTGGGGGTCCCCCTTCGCGCCCTCATCATCAACGTCCCCGTCGAAACCGATTCGGAAGACCCCCACAAGCAGCAGCCCAAAGAGAACACCCTCGAGGTGATCAACCCGGTCCTCCTGGAGGCGGAAGGAACGACCCGGTATCAGGAGGGGTGCCTCTCCGTACCGGGCTTTTTCGAAGAGGTGGAGCGGTACAAGCGGATCGTGGTGGAGTACCAGGACCGCTACGGCAAACGCTACATCCTCGAAGACGACGACTTCCTCGCCATCGCCCTCCAGCACGAGATGGATCACCTCGACGGCAAGATCTTCGTCGAAAAACTCTCGATCCTCAAACGGAAGAAATTCGAAAAAGAGTGGAAAAAGCGACTCCGCGGCCGGTGAAACGGCGGCTCCTCTGGCTCGATCTTTTCCGTGGCAGTGCCGTGGTTTTGATGGTGTGCTATCACTTCTTTTACGATTTGAACCATTTTCATCTCCTGACGCTTCACCAAAATACTTCCCTGTTTTGGCGCTTCGCTCGTTGGATCATCGTCGGGATGTTCCTTTTCGCCGCGGGGGTCAGCCTGGTCATCGCCCACCCCCGGCCGATTCGCATGCGCCCTTTGTTTCGACGCCTGAGTTTGTTGGGGGCGGCCGCATTATTGGTCACTGCCGTTTCGATCGTTTTGTTCCCCCGAACGTGGATCTATTTCGGCGTCTTACATTTCCTCTTCGTCGCAACGGTGATCGGAGTCTTCTTCGTCGAAAAGCCGCGTATTGCGCTCCTCGTCGCCACAATCGTCTATGGAGGATATCTTTTGGGAATCTTTTCGGTTCATCCGCTCTACACGCTTGTCGCGCCGATGCTGCACCTTCCCCGTTATACCGAAGACCTCGTGATCTTCATCCCCTGGTTCGGGATCTTTTTGCTGGGGATCGCATTCGCTTCGGCCCGATGGCACGAAGCGCTGGAGACACGCGCCGCTTCCCTCCCCTCTCCTCGATGGATTCGATTCGCCGGACGGCACGCGTTGACGATCTACTTGGGCCATCAGGCGATCCTTTTCCCACTCGTAGGATTCATCGCGGGATAATATCACGGACGACAAAAAACCTTTGACACAAGGGGGTCCTCATGGATACTCTCCGGAAAAAACTGGAAACGATCATCCCGATCGACGATACGGAGTGGGGTGCGGTCTCGGCGCTTTTCACCCCTTGCCGTTTTGCCGGATCCGAAACGATCCATTTGGTGATGGATGTGGTGTACTACCTTGCTTCGGGTGCGGCCAAATCCTATTTTTACGATGCCGACGGAAAAGAGTTCATCTGGCAGTTTTATTACAACGCTCCCCAATCCGAGATCAAAAATTCCCTGATGGACGACTGTGTCAGCTATCTCGAAAATCGCCCCGGTCTACTCAGTTTCGAGGCCCTGGAAGATACCCTCTGCTACCGAGCACGCCAAGAAGATCTGGAAAAGTTCTACGCCCGTGACGGAAAGTGGCAATATCTCGCCCGGATCTTGACGGGATATGCGTATGCCAATGCCTATCACAGAGTCGTCGCAATGATGAGCAAAGACGCATCCGATCGACTCCGGGATCTCATGGAAACCCAGCCGGAAATCTTCGAGCACGTACGGTCCTACCATATCGCCGCCTACCTGGGGATCGCACCGCAATCACTGAGCAGATTGCGAAAAAAAATGAACATGCGTGAATGACAAAATCACTTTTTCGCAATACGATCGTCTCCAAAAAGGAGCATCTTATGCAAAGACTCGCAAACGGGAAATCGGTCGCCACGCTTTTTGCGCTGACGCTTGCGATGTTCGTCGCGGTAATGTTTTTCGTCAATCCGACCATCGACAAAGGAAACGGTCTGGAGGTCATTTCTCTCCAACTCGCTTTCGACACAAAGAGATCGGCAAAACAATCGTCCGACATTGGGATCTGGATGCGTTCAAACACTGGATATTTGTCGACTATCTCTATGCATTGAGCTATTCGCTTTTTTTTGCATCATTGATTTTGTGGCTCATGAAACGAAAAGCAAAAAGCGGTTTGCCCTATCTCCTGTTCGCTTACGTAGCGGTCTTGGCGGGAGCCCTCGACTGGCTCGAAAACACTTTGGAACTCAGGTTTCTGGACGATGTGGAAGGGTTCCCGAAGCGTCTGTTTTTCTTCCACTCGATCGTGGCGACGCTCAAATGGCTGGCGTTACCGATAGTGCTCGCTGGAATCGCTCTGCTGCACAAAAAGCCGAATAAAAAAGAGATTTCTACGAAATGACACGGTGACAGATTCAGCCCCGACGCCCGAAAAATGTGCGATACTTCCCCCATGCAAGGTGAAAATACCCTCATCCGAGAAAAAGACGAGATCCGGATCAACACGCTGCGCAGCGCCACCCTCGACGGGGTGACCGCCCGGGAGGTGGAGGTGGAGGCGACCTTCACCAAAGGGTTGCCGGGATTCAGCATCGTGGGGCTGGCGGCCAACGACATCCAGGAGGCCAGAGAGCGGGTCAAAGCCGCGCTACTGACCAACGGCTTCGTTTTTCCCCCGCTGAAAATCACCGTCAATCTCTCCCCCAGCGACCTGCGCAAGCAGGGGACCCAGCTCGATCTCCCCATCGCGCTGCTGATCGCCCTGCACGACCGGCGCCTCCCCCGGAGGGAACTGCACATTTTCGGGGAGCTGGGACTCGACGGCAAGATCAAAGCCAGCAGCCACCTCTTCCCCCTGATCCTTTCACTGCGGGAGCAGGGGGCCATCCGCCGGGCGCTGGTCCCCGCCGAAGCGATGGAACACCTCTCCCGGATCCCGGGGGTGGAGTTCCTCCCCGCCGAAACCCTCTCCGAGGCAATCGAACGCATCGGCGCGGAATCGGAGCCCGCAGGGGAGGTCGCCGCGTGCGATTTCCCCGGAGAACGGATCGAAATCGCGGGTAAACGCTACTACTTCCTCCGGGAGTATCCCGAGGATTTCGCAGACGTCAAGGGGCAGGAGATGGCCAAACGGGCGGCATTGATCGCCGCGGCGGGGATGCACAACCTCCTGATGGAGGGGAGTCCCGGCTGCGGCAAAAGCATGATCGCCAAGCGAATCCGCCACATCCTTCCGCCCCTCTCCGAAGAGGAGCTCCTCGCCATCGCCAAACACCGCTTCCTCGACGGCCAGACCCCCGATTTCCGTCCCGTGCGCCCCTTCCGCTCGCCACACCACACCGCCACCCCCGCTTCGGTCTTCGGAGGGGGAAGTCACGGCGCGAAAATCGGCGAAGTGGCCCTCGCCCATCAGGGGATCCTTTTCTTCGACGAGCTCCCCCACTTCGCCAAAAACGTCCTCGAAGCGCTCCGAGAGCCGATGCAGGACCGGGCCGTCCATATCGCCCGGGTCCACTCCAAGGTCCGTTACGAGGCCGATTTCACCTTCGTCGCGGCGATGAACCCCTGCCCCTGCGGCAACCTTCTCTCCGCGGCCCGTACCTGCCGATGCAGCGAGACCGAGATCCGCCGCTACCGCTCCCGCCTCTCCGATCCCTTTTTGGACCGGATCGACCTGTTCGTGATGATGCACGAGGTCTCCGCCGACGATCGGCCCTCGATGAGCTCGGCCCAGGCCCACGAACGGGTCCTGGAGGCCTTCGCGTTCCGCCTCGCCCGGGGGCAGAGCGTCCCCAATGGCCGGCTGGGGGAGGGGGATCTGGAGCGCTTCTGCCCCTTCACGCCCGATGCCCGGAGCACCCTCGACGCGGCGGTGGGGCGTTTCGCCCTTTCCCATCGCTCCATCGTCTCGATCACCCGGGTCGCCCGGACGATCGCCGATCTGGAGGGGAGCGAAACGATCGACAAACCCCATCTCCTCGAAGCCCTCAGCTACCGCAGACGCGCATAAGGCATCCTCCCCGTCTCGGCCGCCTCATCGTAATGACAAATTATGCGGCAGGACTTTCACCGGGACACGCCGATGCTCGGTAAATAGGATAGAAACACATCAAACGAAGACAGAGCATTTTGCCGTGGTCCTTCCGCACGACGCTGGGTCGATGCCGCAGGCATCACAGACATATTATGCATTGGATGACATTTTTCCCCGTGCCGCCGAAAATCGATGCGGCGTTGCTACTCGTTTTGAGAACCGAACAGCCCGAGACACTACCCACAAAAAAACATGGAGTCTCCGCCTAGACGCCAGTGATCCGCGTTTTCTTTTTCTTTGCTTCGTTTCGTTTTTCTTTGTCGCGCGAACAAAGAAAAACAAATGAAGAATGGACTTCGGCTAAAGGGGGGAGTCAACGATGGAAGGGGAAATGAGGTGGCGTCCCGTGCAGACTACGGATCAGAAAATCCCGGTAATCACCTTCACCACCACGAATCCCCCGATCACCAGCCAGAGGTACATCCCCAGCGCCGTGTAGAGGGGGGCGAGGCCCACCCCCTTGAATTTGGCGAAACGGGTCCCCATTCCCAGGGCGCTCATCGCCATCGTGAGCAAAAAGGTATCCACCGCGTTGATCGTTCCCACAACCCGGTGGGGAAGGAGATCGAAGGAATTGAACGCCGCCATGCCAAGGAAATAGACCGCGAACCAGGGGATCACCAGCTTGACTTCGGCCCCCGCACCCCCTTCGCGGGCCGCCTTGCGGGAGAGGTAGAGGCCTAGCAGGATCAGCATGGGGGCGATGAGGAGCACCCGGGTCATTTTGACGATGACGGCGTTGTTGGCCATTTCGGTCCCGGGCCCGTTGATCCCGGCCGCGGCGACCACCTGGGCCACCTCGTGCACCGTACCCCCCACGTAGATTCCGTACTGCTCGGGGCTCAGGTGCAAAAACCCGTGCGCATGCTGGAATATCGCGGCGTAGAGCACCGGGTAGAGAAACATCGAAACGGTCCCGAAGAGAACCACCATGCTCACGGCGATCGCCGCTTTGTACTCTTCGGCCTTGAGAACCGGTTCGGTGGCCAGGACCGCCGCCGCGCCGCAGACCGAAGCCCCCGAGGCGGTCAGCATCGCCGTATCCCGATCGAGACCGAAGCGTTTGATCCCCAGCCAGCTCCCCAGGATGAAGGTGCTCACCAGCATTGTCAGCGAGACCAGGAAGCCCTCCAGCCCCACGTGGGCGATCTGTTGGAAGGTGATCCGAAAGCCGTAAAAGACGATCGCGAAGCGGAGGATTTTTTTGGCCGAGAAGGTGATCCCGGTCTCCCAGGCGGGAGGGAAGCGGTTATGGAGCGTATTGGCATAGAAAATCCCGATGACGATCCCCACCACCAGAGGGGAGAGCCCCAGGGCCTTGACCGGCCCCAAGCCGGCGATCCAGGTGGCGGAAGCGGCCACCAACGCGACGAAAACGATCCCGCTGATCGTCCCTTTTCGGTTCTTGGGCGAAAACGCCATGAATGATCCTTTATTCAAGTAAATTGATGAGTTTTGAAATTGTATTCAGTTTCTGATATGATTCAAAATCAATTATTTTCAGACCTGATCATAAGGAAAAACGAACGATGAAAATGACCCTCCGGCAGCTGCAGATCTTCCTCCGCGTGGTCGAAACCGGCCATCTCACCTCGGTCGCCCGAGACCTCGGACTGAGCCAATCGGCCGTCTCCATGTCGATCAAAGAGCTCGAAAACGTCATCGGGCGGCCCCTTTTCGACCGGATCAACAAAAAGCTGATCCTCAACGAACTGGGGCGCAATTTCCACCAGGCGATCGCCCCGATCTACCAGCAGCTCGAGGACATCGAATACGAATTCCGCAACACCGTCGACAAAGGGACGGTCCGGGTGGGGGCCAGCACCACGATCGTCGACTACCTCATCCCCCCCATCGTCTGCCGTTACATGGGGGAATACCCCGGCGTGAAAGTCTCTCTCAAAGAGGGGAACACCCGGGAGATTTCGGAGATGATCAAACGGGGAGAACTCGACATGGCCTTCGTCGAGGGGACCGTCACCGATCCCCAGATTGTCAAGGAAGTCATCGGCGACGACGAACTGGTGGTGGTCACCGCCAACGAAGAGCTCGCCTCCCGGGAGTGGTTCATCGACGAACTGGCCGAGCGGCGCTGGGTCCTGCGGGAGGAGGGGAGCGGGACCCGGGAAGTTTTCCTCGAATACATCAAAGACAAAGTCCCCCGACTCAACGTCTTTTTGGAGCTGGGGCACACCGAATCGATCAAGAGCCTCCTCAAAAGCGGCAAGGCCCTCACCTGCCTCTCGGCCTTCGCCGTCCGCAAGGAGATCGAATCGGGCGAACTGCGCGTCGTCCCGATCCGCAATTTCCACTGCACCCGCAACTTCTACGCCATCTACCACAAAGACAAATACCGCAGCGAACTGTTCGAGAAATTCCTGCAGTTCTCCAAGGAGATGATCGGGGAGGTGATGGAGCACGGCTGCTGCCACAACCCCGCTACCGTCTGAGGGCCCGTGCGTACTCCCCGGGGGTGTTGAGGTTGGCAAATTCGTCGGCACTTCCGGTCTGCAGATACCGGGCTCCCACCGCTTCGAGCAGCTCCCCCAGCCGATGTCGACCCAAAGCGAGCATCGACCGGAGCGCGGGCTGGATCGCCGGCGAATAGACCGCGCACAGCGGCTCGATCCCCGCCTCGGAGCGGATCGCCAGGGCCGGGGGGCACGCTCCCGCTTCGCACCCCCTGCGGTACTCCTCCAGCAGCGCTTCGATCGTCGCACGGCGCACGAAAGGCATATCGACCCCGATCACGAAGACCCCGTCGGCATCGACCCCCTCCAGGATCCCCTCCAGCGCCGCCAGAGGGGAGGGCTCCGGGGAACGGTCCCGGATCGCCGCAGCCCCGGCAAACGGGGCATCTCCCTCTTTGAGGCTCAGATAGATTCGGCCGAAAAGGGGTGCGAGGCGCCGGTACTGGTATTCGGCCATCGTCGGATAGCCTCCGAACGGGAGCCGGGCCTTGTCCCTCCCCATCCTCCGACTTCTCCCGCCGGCGAGGATCACCCCCGCGATCTCAGCCATGACGCGCCTTTCGCAGCCGATGGATCCGGAGCGTTCCCCAGGAGAGGAGCGCGATCACCGCTTCAAAGAGGAACAACCCGTTGGGATCGGCTTCGTAGACCCATCCGGCGCTCACCGCACCCACCGATCCCCCCAGTCCGAACGTGATCCCGAGGAAAAACTGCTGGGCCAGCGCCTTCTCCCGGTAGAGGTCGTAGACGTACGCGATCGCCGCCGTGTAGTAGAGGGCAAAATTGAGCGCGTGCAGCGACTGGGCCGCAAAAGCCATCGGGAGGGAATCGGGCCAGAGCCAGAAAATCCCCCAGCGAAGCGCCGTCGTGGCCACCGAAATCTCGATAAGTCCCAGCAGGTCCCCCCGCCGCAGCAGCGGCCCCTGCCAGAAGAGCATGGCGATCTCGCACAGCACCCCGAAGCTCCAGAGCCAGCTCGTGGTCTCCAGCGAAACGCCGTGGGCCGTCTCGTAGATGGTGAAAAAGTTGTAAAACCCCCCGAAACTCACCTGCAGCAGAAAAGCACTGATCCAAAACGCCCAGTAGCGCCCCAGGGAGAAGCGCCCCGCCGGGGCCGATTCGTCGGTTTCTTCCGTACTTCCTTTGTGTTCGTAGCGCACCAGCACCGCCCCCGAAACCGCCGTCAGCGCGGCAAGGACGGCCAGATAGACGAGGCTCTGGCGGGGATCGACGAGGACTTTTCCCAGCCACAACGCGATCGCCATGAAGCCGATCGACCCCCAGAGCCGCACCCGCCCGTAGCGCTCCCTCCCGATCACCCGCAGGGCAATCGTATCCACATAGGGGAGGATCACCCCCATCGCTCCGCCATAGAGGAGATTGAGGAGGAAAAAACATCCGAAGCGCTCCAGCGCCGGAAAAAAGGCGAGGGTGGAGGCCACGGTGAGCCCCAGGGCCGCCAGATAGTGCCCGGTGCGCACCCCGCCGATCCGGCGAAACCCAAAGGGAAGGGCGAAGCGCATCAGGGGAGAGGCGGCGAAAATCCACCCCACCTGGGAGGGTTCGTACCCGCTGAGCATCAGCATCTTGGGAAGGAAGATCACATAGACCCCCACCAGGGCGAAGTAAAAAAGGTAAAACAGCGAAATCCACGCCGCGGGGGGGAGGGGAAGGGGCCTCACCGGGCCTTCTCCTCCGGCGCGTCATAAACGAGGGCGGTGTTGGTCAGGATCTCGTGGGGGGTGCGGTGATCCCGACGGAAAAACCCCACGATCCAGAGGAAAAAGAGGAAATCGACCACCCCCAGCGCCTGGCGCAGATAGCTGCGCAGGACCCCGATCCGCCGGCCGCTTTTGCGGTCGACGACACGGATCCGCACGTAGCGCATCCCCGGCGTCTGCCCCGACGCGGCGACGAAGGTGGCGCTGATCGCGACGTAGGAGACGAGGATGTAGAGCCACCCCTGGGCCCGGTGGGCGGCGAAGCCCTCCCGGCTCCCGAAGATCAGATAGAACACCACATAGAGAATCGGCGTCAAGATCATGAAGCTGTCGGTGAGAAACGCCTTCATCCGATCGCCGATATCGGCATCACGGGGAGTAGGGGAGGGGGACGCGGCGGAGCGTTTGCGTTTGACGGGTTCTCTGGGGGCTCTACCCTGTTTCACGTCCCGGAATCGAACCTTCGCCATCGTTTTCCTTTCATCGACTTCCCCAGCCGTGCATCTTTTTGCCGCTGACCATCCGAAGCCCCTCCGATTCGATCGGGTGGACCGCCACGAAATCGCGCTCCTCCATCGCCCGCTCCCACGCTTCGGGATCAAGCGAGCCGAAATGGGCGACGAAGACCCGTCCCCCGTTCATCACCGCCGAATGGACCCGCTCCAGCCATCGGAGCGGATCGGGGAGGGGGGCGGTGACGAAGACATGATCAAAGAGCCGCCCACCCAGATCGTAGCGCCGCTGATCGCTCCGGTAGGGGCGGGTACGGACCCCTTCCGGGACCGGGATGGGTTCGTCCCCCACCATATAGAGGTGCAGCTCATATCCCCCTTCCCGGCAAAAACCGTACAGCGCCCGCTCCTCCTCCCCCCACCCGGAGGCGAAAAGCAAAAAACGCATCGCCGGATGGGCCGGGAGTGAACGAAGCAGCGGTTCGAGGCGCGATCGGGACCGTTCCATAGCCTGAAGTATAGTATGATTGCTTTAATCTTCGCCAAGGAGGCGCGATGAGGCCCGACTCCATCGAAGCGGCGGTGCTGCAACTGCGCAACCGCACCCCCTACGAACGGAATCTCTCCGCACTGCTCAAAGCCCTCGAATCCCTCCCCGACGCCGACCTGATCGTCGCCCCGGAGGTGTGCCTGACCGATTACGACTACGATCACCTGGACGCGGCGGTCCGATTCGGGGAGGAAAGTGAACGGCGGCTCCTCGAAGCGACGGGGGAGCGCCTTTTGGTGTTCACCCGCCTTGCCCGACGGACGGAGGGGTACGTCAACGAAGCGGTGGCGATCCATGGGGGGAGGGTGGTCCACCGCCAGGCCAAGCACCGACTCTTCCTCCCGGGCGGGGAGCACCGCCATCTGCATCCGGGCCCCATCGATGCGATCGTTCCGTTCGAGGTGGACGGAGTGCGCTACGGGATCCTCGTCTGCTTCGAGCTCCGTTTCAAGGAGCTCTGGAAGCGGCTTGAGGGGTGCGACGTGATCCTGGTCCCCGCCCAATGGGGGCTGCCCCGCAAACGGCATCTGGAGATCCTCGCCCCGGCCCTGGCAGTGATGAACCAGTGCCACGTCGCGGTCGCCGACTCCGCCCGTGCCGACATGGCCCGCTCCAGCGGCTTCTATTCCCCCGACGGGGGCGTGGTCCGGGAAGACTGGGCCCGGGTGATCGCCGCGAAACTCGATTTGCGGATGCTTCGGACGATCCGCAGGATGATTCCGATGGGGCACTAGCCCCCGCTGCAAGGACACTTTTAGGGTATTTGGCTACAATTCTTTTTATTCGTAAATATGGAACATTGGAAACGGCCATGGTCAAATCCCTCCACCTTCGCAAAATGGTCGACGAAATCGATCGGCAGTTCCCCCTCCCCCCCGCCATACGGGAAGCTTTTCTCTCGGTCGACCGGGAGGCCTTCGTCCCTTCGGGGTTCCGCCACATGGCCTATACCCTCGATGCGCTGCCGATGATGGAGCAGCAGTGGATCTCCTCGCCGCTCACGGTGGCCAAAATGACCCGCCACCTGGAGCTCGACGGGGTCGACAGCGTCCTGGAGATCGGATGCGGCAGCGGCTATCAGGCGGCGATCCTCTCCCGGATCGTCCGGAGGGTCTTCACGATCGAGCGGATCGAACCGCTGCTGCGGGAAGCCCGGGAGCGGTTCCGCACCCTGGGGATGAGCAATATCTTCACCCGTTACGCCGACGGGATGCGGGGATGGAAAGAGTTCGCCCCCTACGAGCGGATCCTCTTTTCGGCCACCGCCGACGCGATCCCCGATCTCCTTTTCGACCAACTCGCCGAAGGGGGGATCCTCCTGGCCCCCGTCAACACCAAAGAGGGGCTGCAGATCCTGACGCGCTACTACAAACGCAACGGCCGGATCAGCACCGAGACAATCGAGTCGTGCTGCTTCGTCCCCGTCCTCCCCGGAACGAAGCGATAATCCCCGTTTCCCCGCCGATACCCCGTTTTACAGATCGTGTAAGGACCTTTACGCTACCATTGACAAAATCGTAAAGCCGAGGTTGTCACGCACATGGAAAAACTGGTCAAACCCTCCGAATACGCCGCGATGGTGGGGATCTCCCGCCAGGCGGTCTACGCCAAGATCAAAAAAGGGCTCCTCCCCTCCCGCACCGTCGGAGGAAAAATCTTCGTCGTCGTCCGGGACGAACCCGCCCAACCCCCCAAAGAAGGGGAGGGGACGCAGGATACCGAGCGGCTTCTGAAGGCCAAGGACGAAACCATCGCCGTCCTCAAAGCCACCATCAACGACCTCAAAGAGACCAACCGGATGATCACCACCACACTCCGGAGCGAAGTGGAGCTCCTCAAAGAGGCCTTCAACGAGATGAAAACCCTCTACGCCGCACAGATCGAGCACATCCGTTCCGAAGAGACCCTTCCGATCCTGGAGGTCGCCGAAAGCAGGGAAACGCTCGAAGCGCCCCCGGCCGAAGCCGAAAGCTCCGAAGAGATGGAGGAGGAGTGGATCAGCCTGGAGGAGTTCCTCGAAGAGCAGGGGGTCGAGAGCGAAAAACTCCGCAAGCGGATCCTCAAACGGACCCGCAAACTCTACAAATCCCGCAAAGAGGGGGTCCGGAAAGGGGAGGACGATTATCTCCTCACCCCCGGACGGGCCGTGAAGATCCTCACCAAAGTCCTCGAAAAAAAGGGCAAATGATCCTTGCGCCCTTGATGCCGGGGAGAGATTGCGCTACAGTAATGATAACGAGTATCATTATAAGGAATAGCGATGCGTGATATCATCCTCTCTTATCTCGCTGCCTTCTGGGGCCTGCTCACCGCGATCGCCCCCTACATCCTCCGGGAATCTTCCTCGCCGGCGCGATGAAGCTCCTCCTCCCCGAATCCTGGGTACGGCGGCGTCTGGGGGGACGGAACCTCGGCGCGATCCTCAAATCGGTCGCTTTCGGGATCCCCCTGCCGCTGTGTTCGTGCTCGGTGATCCCGTTCGCCACCGCCCTGCGCCAAAGCGGTGCCTCCAAACCTTCGACGCTGGCTTTTCTCATCGCCACTCCCATTACCGGGGTCGATTCGATCGTCGCCACCTACGGGGTGTTCGGATGGTTTTTCACCCTCTACCGGATCGCGGTTTCGACGCTGATCGCCCTCACGGCGGGGGTACTGAGCCTCTTTTTGGAACGGGCGGAGGAGCCGGCCGCGGAAGCCCCCTCCGCCCCTATGCGTGCGGCGGTCTCCCCGCCGTCCCCTGGTGGAACGGTATTCGCGGCGGCCGCCCCGCAGGGCGCCCCCGGTATGCTGCGCGATG
>JALWKO010000028.1 GCA_027081405.1 Campylobacteraceae bacterium
GAGGCGGATGGAAGCTCCCGAAGCGGCCCCGCAGGCAGAGGGAGAGGGGTGGGGATCCGCGCCGGCTCCAGGAGGAGTTCGAGTTTTTCGATCTCGGGATGGGAAAAGGCATCGTCGAGAAACACCGCTTTGGCCCCTTCGCGCAACGCCTGTTCGATCCCCGCCAGACGGTCTTCGGAAACGATCACGTAGGCCTCGGGGAGCCGCCGCGCCATCACCATCGCCTCATCCCCCGCCTCCTCCACCCCCCCGAGGATCTCCCCCGGACGGCTCACCAGCACCGTACCCCGGCTTTTGCGCCCGTATCCCCGCGACACCACCGCGACTCCCCGATGGGGCGAAGCGAGGGCGATCGTCATCGGAGTTTTCCCGGTCCCCCCGACGATCAGGTTGCCGATCCCGACGACCGGAACGGGGGACGCGACGCGCCGATGGGCGAGGATACGACGGCGCACGGCGGCGAGCGCGCCGTAGGGTAGCGCGAGAGGAAGGAGTAGGAGACTTACGATCCGGTCCAAAATCCTCGGACGAAAATAGAGCCGCTCGGCGTATCGGACCAAAAACGCGTCCACAAGCAACCCGACGCTTAAATATGCTGACGGTCCACTTCCCGGATCACGTCACAGACGTACGCGACCTCCTCGTCGCTCATGTCGGGACGGTTGGGGAGGGAGAGGACCTTCTGATAGACCTCCATCGCCACCGGAAAATCGAAAAGCCGGAATCCGTACTTTTCTTTATAGTATCGCGTCGTGTGCAATGGAACATAATGCAAACCGGTTTCAACCCCCCGATCCCGCATCGCCCGAGCGAACGAATCCCGATTCCGATCAATCTCGACGATGAAACGGTAATGGCTCTCCCCTTCCGTCTCCGCCGGCAGGCGTACGTGTTCGAGTCCTTGGAGCTGTTCCCGATACATCGCGGCGATCTCTTGGCGTCTTCGGGTGTCGTCCTCAAGTGTAGCGAGGTAATGGTTGGCGATGAGCGCTTCCATTTCGTTCAATTCATACGCACAACCGATGTCGACGACATCATAAAGGTATTCCACTTCCCCCTTGTGATGAACCATCCCGTGGTACCGTTTGGCATGGGCGCGGTGGAGGAGTGTTTCATCGTGCATCCCGAGCATCCCTACATGAAAACGACGGTCGCATTTATCGCCGATCGCATAGACCGAAAGGAGCGTGCGTTCATCCGTCCCGGCCGCTTTTTCCCCATATCTGGCCGTCAAAGCATCGCTGACGTCTTCGATGACGTGGACATTGTATTTTTCGGCCAGATCCCACAATGCCTCCATATCCGCCGTTTTCCCGGCGATATGCGACACGATGATCGCCCGAAGTTTTTTGCTTTTGTTTCCTCGGAGCACGTCTTCGACCCTCTCGGGATCGATGGTATACCGTTCCCTCTCACAATCCACAAATATCGGCTCGGCGTCGAAGTGCCGTACCGCTTCGGGTACATCCACATAAGAATTGACCGAACAGATCACTTTGTCACCCCGTTTGAGATCCAGCGTGCACATCGCCAGATGCAGTGCATTACTCGATCGGGAGGTCGCCGCCGCATGGGGTAGTCCGATTCGTTCGCAAAATCGCCTCTCCAGACCCTCGACCTCCCCTTCCACCGCTCGGTCAACAAACTCCTTACAATGATCCAACAATTGATCATTGATCGGTCTTCGAGAATAAAACGTGATCTGTTCCGCCATGATTTTTATGCCTTTTTCTTATCATTACATGGTTTATCAATCAAATATTGTAACAAAGGATCGATTTGTTTTTTCAATCACATCGCAAAGCCCCCAGGGCGCGTAGCTCCTCACACCCGAAGCCCGCCTCCCGACGTGCCTGTACGTTCAGCACACGCCGGTTCCCCCGCAAAAATCCATACTTTTCCAGTATCTCCAAATACTTCGATTCGGGATCGAACCCTCTACGCGCACATTCGAACCGGAACCACCGGTCCCCTTTTCGGACATGGTCGATCTCTTCCCGGTAGATCCGATCGAGTGCCGCGACGATCCGGTCTCCGAGCGCATCGTTGCGGACTCTGCGGAAGCGCTCGCTCATCCGGGGGTTGACGTCCAGACCCGTCGCTTCGTAGTGGCGCGGAATCACCGCCATCCGATCGAGCACGTCCCCCGCGGTGTGTCGGGCCGCGTCGAACAGCCCGCTATGCACCGGAAAATCGCCGTAGCGATACCCCAGATCGGCGAGAATCTGCGCGAGCATCTCGAAATGGTCGATCTCTTCTCTCGCCACTTCGAGCCAGTCGAGCCGGTATTCCCGAGGCATCCGGGGGAAGCGATAAACCGCGTCGAGCGCCAGATCGATGGCACTGTATTCGATGTGGACGACTGCATGGAGCGCCACCGCAAGCCCCTCGTCGGTATCGAGCCGGCGCCGTTTGGGAAGCTCCTCCGGAGGGACGATCCGGCAAAAAGACGCATACGAAGGATTCGCGAACGTTTTGGGAGCGAAATCGTCGGCCACGACGGAATCGGCTGTGCTACAATAGGTGATCGCGTCCTCCACGAGCCGCCGTTTTTCGGCGATCGAAGAAGAAGCCAGCGCGCTCTCGAGGGCGGGAAACAGATTCATGGGGGTATTATAGCCGATGGAGATCCTCGCACGCCCGATGGGGCCGTATCAGACCAACTGCTATCTCGTCGAAAGCGACGAAGGGACCCTCGTCATCGATCCCGGAATGGGGGCCACCGGGTGGGTTCTGGAAAACACACGAAATCCCGTCGCGATCCTCAACACCCACGGCCATTTCGACCACGTCTGGTCCAACGCCGAACTCAAGGAGCGCCTGGGGGTCCCGATCTACTGCCCCGAAGGAGATACCTTCATGCTTCATTCGGACCCTCTGGGTCAGGGGATGCCCCCCAGCCGGGCCGACGTGGCGGTCGAGCCCGAAAGTACCTTCACGATCGCCGGTCTGCCGGTGCGCTTCCGCCATTTTCCCGGCCATACCCCCGGCTGCTCGGTGATCGAGATCGGAGAGCACTGGTTCAGCGGGGACTTCCTTTTCCGCGATTCGATCGGGCGATGGGACTTCCCCTACTCCAGTGCCGAAGCGATGCTCTCAAGCTTGCGGAAACTCGTAACAATCGATGGCGATTATCGCCTCCATCCGGGCCATGGAGTAGAAAGTACCCTTTCCCGGGAACGGCGTATGATTCCCTACTGGATTCGAACCGTATCCCAATCCTAACGGTTTAAGACGATTCGCCCCCCATCAATGCATATCAGCCCCTCCAACTCCGCTTCGTAGATCCGATCTCCGAACCGGGCCAGCGCCTCGTCCAGCGTGGGGCCTTTGGCGCAGAACGATACGAACGCGTCGGCACGCTCGGCACTGTGCACCCTTCCGAAGCGGTCGGCAAACGCCTCGATGTCGTAGATCGCCTCGGCTTTCCCCTCCCGCAACAGATCCTGCGTCCCTTCGCTCTCTCCGAGTCGATGGGGGAGGACGAAAATCGGTTTTTCCTGCTCCAGCGCATATTCGGCACTTCGGAGCGATCCGCTCTCCCGATCGGCCTGGGCGATCACCAGTACTTCCCCCAATGCCACCACCAGTTCGTTGCGTACGACGAAAGTCCACGAACGGCTCGTCGTCCCCGGTTCGAAACGGCTCAATACCAGCCCTTCCCGTTCGATCGATTCAATGAGCGGGGCGTTGATCCGGGGGTAGCGGATATCGATCCCCGTAGCCACCACGGCGATCGTGTTGGAGGGGCCCGCCCCCCGATGGGCCAGCGCGTCGACCCCCATCGCGGCACCGCTGACTACCGCCACCCCCCTGCGCGCCAGTTCGGAAGCGAGTCGCGTGACGACGCTCCGGGTATAGGGATAGGGACGGCGCGATCCGACGATGGAGACTTTGGGGCGCTCCAGAAGCGAGAGATCCCCCCGATACCAGATCGTCTCGGGCGCTTTGGAAAGCCCGGCAAATTCGGGAATCCGGTCCCCCCTCAGTTCAGCGCCCATAATGCTCCCGGTAAAAATCGTCGAAATAGACTGGACGCACCCCCTTGAGCAGATCAGCCGCATTCCGCAGGGTCCGGAGGGTCACCGGATGGGGATGGCCGATGGCGATGGCGTAGCCCCGTTTTTTGGCGATCCGCACGGCCCTCATGAGCTGTTTGCGAATATAGGAGCGTTGCTGGACATTGTCCAAAAAGACGTCCCGGCTCAGATAGGGATCGCCGTATCGGCGGACGATCTTTCGCACCGACGACCTCCCCGTCGTTTTGCTGTCGAGGAAGACGAATCCCTGTTTGCGCATCTCGTCATAGGCGATGGCCATCGCACGGGCATCGGAAGTGAACACGCTGCCGGTATGGTTGTTGATATACCGGGCATTCGGAAAAAGACGTCGGATCTCATCGATGCGCGCCCGGATCGTACCGGCATCGTCATGGACCATCATCGTTTTGCGAAAACGGTTCATTTTGGCAGAACCCGACTGCATCGGCAGATGGATCATGTAATGGCGCAATCCCCGGGCCAGTCTTGGGCTGTCGGGGTTCATCCGGGAAGGGGGGAAGATCGAAGGGGTGACGGGAAACGGAATGGAGCGGATCGCATCAAGCTGCCGTTTCTGGGAAACGTCGTCGATGATAAACGCCAGCTCCGGGGTCGCCGGTCGCTTCCCCGTCGGGGATTTTTTGTGGTGGAGTTTCCTGATCAGATGTTCCAGCCCGAAACCGAACTTCTCCTCGTCGGGGGCCTCTTCTTCCACCGTATACTGCGATTTGGGCTTCGGTGTCTTGGGTGTGGATCGGGCGGGACGTTTCATCGTTTGGTGCAGAGCCGCCTTCGCACTCTGGTAAGTGGTGCGTCTCTTGTCCTGTTTTGTCATCAGATAGGCCGCCGTCAGGAGTGTTGTGGTGACGAATATCCCCATCAGCGAGAGAGATACGAGACGGCCTTTTCCCCCGTTTTTCCGGTTTTTCAGGGCTTTCTTTTTCTGTGCGTTTTTACGCGCCTGTCGTTTGAGTCCTTTGTTCACCGATACGAATCCTCTACGCTTTCTGGAAAAAATCGAGCCCTATTGTATCGGAAAAACGGCGTTGACCTTTCAGGATCTGTCACCCGAACCGATCCGGGGGCCATACGGCTGTTGTCCCGAGTTATTTTTTCTTTTTTTTCTTCTCTTTGACGACGAACGAAATTTTCGCATTGACACGATAGGCGACAATTTTGTTTCCGTCAACCTTGGCACTCATGTCGGCGATGTAGATCGACTTGATGTTGTCGATGCTTTTTGCGGCCTCTTTGAGTGCGTTCTGTGCCGCATCCTCCCAACTCTTCGTCGACTGGGCGATCACTTCGATCACTTTTACCACTGCCATATTCTCCTCCTTTGTGTGGGTTGCATCCATTATATCACAACGGCAGGCAACGACATTGGCAACGAACATCTCGCAAGACACATCGGAAACATACTTTCAAAAGGAAAAAAAGAAACAAATGACTGTTTCGAACGGATCTACTTGAAAGAGAGTTGGAAATGGGAAGAAAGTATGTAGAGATCAATTCTCAGGGTGGCGTCGACCTACGTTCCCACACCCGGAGGGTGCAGTATCATCGGCGCTGGGAGGCTTAACTTCCGGGTTCGGAATGGGGCCGGGTGTGACCCTCCCGCTAGCGACACCACCGAGA
>JALWKO010000029.1 GCA_027081405.1 Campylobacteraceae bacterium
TCGGCTTTGAAAAGACTCAGGCTTCCCGAGGTGTTGATCATCGAGAGCAGCCCCACCCCCAGGACGATGATCCCCATTCCCCCCATCCAGTGCATCAGGCTGCGATGGAAAAGGATGAAATGGGGAAGCGATTCGATATCGCCATAGACGGTCGCACCCGTCGTCGTAAAACCGCTGACCGCTTCGAAAAAGGCCGAAACGGGGGTGACGGAGGTATATTCGATCAGAGGGATCGCCCCGGCGACTCCCAGAAGAATCCAGAGGAGATTGACCAGGAGAATGCTCTCGCGGATTTTCAAATCGATCGTATGGTGGCGCAGCGCCAGCCAGATCCCCCCGTTGACCAGAAAGAACAGGGCCAGAAACAGAACCAGCGGATCGATCGTCTCTCGATAGGCGATCGCCACGGGAATCTCGAGAGCAAAAAAGCCCCCTACCGCCATCCCGATGATGGAGAGGGTTTTGAAGATGCTCCTATAGTCCATGCATCCAGCTCTCCACCCGTTTGGCAGCGTCGTCCCGGGCAAACGCCACGATCACGTCCCCTTCGGCGGCTTCGGTTGGACTCTCCAGCGCAACCGGCCGCCCCCCGCGCACCAGATAGACGGTGATCCCCTCCCGGATGAGCGGCTTGATCCTTTTTCCAACGAGTCCCGAACCGGGGAACACTTTGCGTAGCAGGACCGTCCCCTGACCCCCGCAGTATTTTCGCTCGGTGACGATCCGACTCGAATGGATCTTTTCGATGATGGCGTGATAGGCGCTCATTTTGGGTCCCCGCACGACGACGATGCCCAGAGAGTGCATCAGATTGTAATACTCCATTTCGTTGTTAACCGCGACCACTTTCGCGATCCCGTGTTCCCGGGCTTCGAGACATTTGATGATGTTGTACTCGTCGTTGTCGGTCGCCGCGATCATCATGTCGGCTTTCGCCAGCCCCTCCTCCTCGAAAAGCTCGGCGGTGCCGTACTTGCAGCTGAGCGTCATCGCCTCCCCTTCCAGCGCCTCATCTGCGATTTCGCACTGGCGGATGTTTTTTTCGATCACTTTGACCTCTTTTCCGTGTTCGAGAAGCTTGCGGGCGATGGCGATCCCCAGATCCCCTCCCCCGAAAACCACGCAGCGGTCGATTTGTGCGGGAGCCTCCCCTTCGAATTGGGGACAGAGCTTCCGGATCGTCTCTTCGCTGCCGAAAAAGTAGACCAGATCCCCCGGCTCGATCCGAACCGGCCCGTACGACGGAATGTAAAACCGCTTTCTGCGTTCGATTCCCACCACGGCGAATCCCTCCGGTTCGAGTTCCATCTCCCCGGAGATGGCGTTGGCACGGACCGAAACGAGCTTGAGGGGGGTGTAGGCGAAGTGCTTGACGTTGTTGGCGCGGGGATAGGCAAAGAGACTTCCGATCGTCTCGGAAGTGGCTTCGAGAGGGAAAATCGCGTCGGTGATGCCGAGCTTATCCCGGATGGAACTTTTGGCGAAAAATTCGTTGCGCAGACGGATGAATTTGCGTTCCACGCGGATGACGTCATCGGCGATAAGGGTGGAGATGAGATTGGCCTCGTCCACGTCGGTCACGGCGATGAAAAGATCAGCCTCTTTGTCGATCAGTTTCCGATAGGTTCGGGGATCCTCGATATCTCCGTGGACGGGAAGGATGTCCAAACTCTCCTGGAGACGGGCCAGCGCATCGGCGTTGCGGTCGATGACGGTGACGTTGTGGACGGGGGAGAGGGTGCGCGCCAGATTGTAGCCGACTTTCCCGGCTCCGGCGATGATGATATCCATTCACGCTCCGTTGAAAGGGATGGGTGGAGGTATTATAGCACTTCGCCCCGCCTCTGGAGGGCTTCGGGGCGATTTTCCCACAATTTCCGCATCTCGGTGTATCCCGCTTCGATCGCGTCGTCGATCGCGTCGAAATCAAAAAGCCCCATCCGCTCGACCCCCATCACGTCCAGATGCCAGGTGCTGTAGCGTTTCCCTTCGAGGATGCTGCCTTGCATCGCCAGCGTCATCGAACGGAGGATCATCTGCCCCAGCGTCTCGGGATAGCCGCCGCCAAGGGGGTTGACGTTGATCGAGAGGATCGGCAGGTCGAGATCTTGCAGCGCCCGGGTGGGGAGATTGTCGGCGAACCCTCCGTCGCAGTAGTGGTATTCCCCGATCTTCCGGGGGGCGAAGATGGGGATCAGCGCCCCCGAGGCGAGGGCCGCTTCGACGGGATCGCCCCGGTCGAGATAGACGGCCCGGGCCGTATCGATCCGGGTCACGCAAATCCGTGTGGGGATCCGCAGCTGCGAAAAGTCCTCCAGCGCCAGCGCCTCGCGGAGTCTCCTTTCGATCCCCTCCAGCGAAAAGAGCGCCGGAGATCCCCGGAAGCGAAACAGATCCCGTTTCCGGATCGACCGCAAAAAAGCCTCCATCTGCTCACTCGTATGCCCCAACGCCACGAAAAGGGCGAGTATCGCCCCGGCGCTGCTGCCCGATACGGCTCCGATGTGGACCCCCGCTTCCTCCAGATACCGTATCGCCCCGATGTGAGCAGCCGCCCGGAGCGCCCCGCCGCTCAGACAGAGTGCGATCTTCATCCCTCCTCCTCCAGTTGCGCGATTTTCTCCCTGCGCCGACGCTCCAGCTCCTCTCCGAGGGCTTTTCCCCGGTATCCCCGGGCCATGAGCTCCGTCGGGATCACCCCGATATCGAGCGGCGATTCGAGAATGCCGAGCTTCCGTGCCATGGCCCGGATTTCGGGATAGCAGGCCAGCGGCGAAGCGATCACCCCCTCTTTTCGGGCCAGCTCGGCGACGAATGCGGGGCGGATCCGCTTGGGGAGTCCGGGGAGGTCTTCCAGGAGGCGCCGGTACCGCCGGGGGGCGTCGATCGCCTCCAGAATCCGCGCCGGGGGTACCGAGGCGTATTGCAGGTAGATCGTCAGGAAGCAGTAGGGACGGAGCGACCCGGGAGCCGTGGGAGCGTATCGGGCCATCCGACGGGCCGCGGCCAGAAAGGCTGCGAAATCGAGTCCTTCGCCCCAGAGTTTGCGGGAGATCGCCATACTCTCCAGCGCGTAGAGGCCGTAGTGGAGCCATGTCCCGGCAAAGAGTTTTTCGAATTCTCCGAAAATCCGGCTTCCGGGCAGATCGTCCAGGGGGATCTCCCGACAGAGCCGGCAGGTTTGCGCTTCGATCCGGAACCCCAATCGGGCCGAAAACTGCATCCCCCGCAGCACCCGGAGCGAATCCTCCACGAAAGTCGACGGGTCCACCGCCCGCAAAAGCCGGGCCGCCAGATCTTCCAGGCCGCCCCAATAATCCAGTATCGTCTCCGTGGCCAGATCGTACAAAAGCGCGTTGACGGTGAAATCCCGCCGCCGCGTCGCTTCCCGCTCGTCGATGGCCGGCTCCACGGCAAATCCCCGGTGGCCGGGGGCGATTTTCCGTTCCCTGCGCGGCAGGGCGATGTCCAGATCTCCGTATTTGTAGACGAAAAAACTCTTGCCCACCCCATGGGCCCCCAGCCGTTCCATCGCCTCGACGAACCTCTCCGGGCTCAGGCCGTAAATCTCCAGATCCACGTCGGTGATCGGCCGCCCCAGCAGCCGGTCCCGCACGGCGCCTCCGACGATCCGCACCCGGGCGCGAAACTCCCGGCGCAAAAACTCCTCGACGTGGAGGATCTGTGCACGCAATCGCGGTGGAAACGGATCAAGGAAATCGGGAAATGGAAGGGTTCTCATGGGGAAATACGGCGGGAAAGAATCTCCTCCACCCGTTCGGCGATGACGGGGAGTCGTCGCCGAATCACCTCCTCAACAATGTAGAGGTCAACCCCTTCGTCATCGTGAGCGATGAACGTCCGCAGATCATAACTCCCTTTGATATCTTCACGGTCGAAACGGGAAAGGAGATCGAACTCACCGTTTTTTATCAGTTTGTCGAATTGTTCGGCGATGGAAGTCAGATGCATCAATATCGCGGCTCTTCCACTCTCTTCGTCGGCCAGCGCAGCCTTGATGCCACCGAATTTTTCGACAATGCTTTGGATATATCGGATTTTTTTGCCGATGATCTCGACCCGTTTGAATCCGCGACCGTCAGACACGGATCATCCCTTGGGAAATTTCATCAAGAAACGGGGAACGGCTATCAAGGTCGACGATATCGACGTTTCGATGAAATCGGCGACGGAGTTTCTGTCTCAATCCATCGAGTGTCGCGAAGTAGTCGTAGGGGCCGTGTTCTTGCAGATATCGGGGGCTTTTTTGGATCGCGATGTCGATATCGCTATACACTCCGGCATCTCCGGAGGCAAAACTTCCGAACAATGCGATCGATTCGATCCCCTCTTTTTGCAGTTCCGGTTTGATCTGCCGGAGATAGGCCACGATGGTATCGGAATCGATTCGTTTCATCATGGAAGGATTATAACACAACGGTCCATTCTACGCGGCCTGTACGATGGGATCACGAATCCTATCGGGCCGCCAGATCGGCGATGATGCTCCCCATCTCGGCGGTGCCCACCACCTCTTTGGTGTCAAAGGCGGCGATATCGCCGGTGCGGTAGCCTTCGGCCAGGGCTTTTTTGATGGCGTTGTCGATCCGCTCGGCGGCTTTCTCCTCCCCCAGGGCGTAGCGGAGCATCATGCTCGCACTGGCGATCGTGGCGATCGGGTTGGCGATCCCCTGTCCGGCGATGTCGGGGGCCGAGCCGTGGATCGGCTCGAAAAGCCCCACCCCCTCGCCGGTGCTCGCACTTGGGAGCAGACCGATGGAGCCGCTGAGCATGCTGGCAGCGTCGGAGAGGATATCGCCGAAGATATTGCCCGTGAGGATCACGTCGAACTGCCGGGGATCCCGGATCAGCTGCATGGCGGCGTTGTCCACGTACATGTGGCTCAGCTCCACCTCGGGGTACTCTTCGTGCACCTCTTCAACGATGTCGCGCCAGAACTGGCTCACTTCCAGGACGTTGGCCTTGTCGACGGAGCAGACCCGCTTGTCCCGCTTCATGGCGATCTCGAAGGCCACCCGGGCGATCCGCTCCACCTCGGGACGGGTGTAGACCATCGTGTTGTAGGATTTTTCTTCGCCGTATTCTCTGGGCTGGCCGAAGTAGATCCCGCCGGTGAGCTCCCGGACCACCATGATGTCGACCCCCTTGACCACCTCGGGTTTGAGCGTCGAGGCGTTGACCAGTTCGTCGTAGACGGTGGCGGGACGGAGGTTGGCGAAGGTCCCCATGGCTTTGCGCAGCCCCAGCAGGCCGCTCTCAGGGCGCAGATGGCGCTCGAGATTGTCCCATTTGGGGCCGCCGATGGCGCCGAAGAGCACCGCATCGACCCGGCGCACCCCCTGGATCGTCTCCTCGGGCAGTGGCACGCCGGTGGCATCGATCGCCGCGCCCCCCAGGAGGAACTCCTCGTAGTCGAGGTGGAACCCTTCGGCGACGCTGACGGCGTCGAGAACCTTGATCGCCTCGTCGACGATCTCCGGACCGATGCCGTCCCCTTTGATCACTCCGATTTTGTAGCTGCGGCTCATGCGCGCTCCTTTTTCCGGGAGAGTTCTTTTTTGGCGTATTCGATGAGCCCTCCGGCATCGACGAGCTCCTGCATGAATTCGGGAATCGGGACGAACTTGTAGCTCTTGCCGGTGGTCTCGTCGATCACTTCGCCCTTCTCCATATCGATCCGGACGATGTCCCCTTCGTTGATCTCCCCCGCTTCGGGGAGCTCGAAGATCGGCAGCCCCATGTTGAAGGCGTTGCGGTAGAAGATCCGGGCGAAAGTCGGGGCGATTACCGCGGCGATCCCGGCGGCCTTGAGGGCGATGGGGGCGTGCTCCCGGCTCGATCCGCAACCGAAGTTCTCCCCGGCGACGATGATGTCGCCCGGCTCCATTTTGTTCACGAACTCGGGGTCGGCGTCCTCCATCACATGCTTGGCCAGTTCGGAGGGTTCGCTGGTGTTGAGGTAGCGGGCAGCGATGATGAGATCGGTGTCGACGTTGTCGCCGAATTTCCACACTTTTCCACGCACGGTGTATCCTTTCGGTCCGGGTTGACCCGGTTGGGAATTTGCGCGATTATACCCAAATGTCCCCTCCCACCCCCAGAACGGCCCGTCTACGGGGAAAGTTTAAAATTTCTTTTGATTTTGGGTATAATCCACCCTCTAACCAAAACGACCACGGCACCGAATCTCTCGAGTCCGCGACCGGACTTCCGCCGCATTCGATTTCCCCAGTACAGGAGTATCCGGACACATGGCAGCCAAAGCGAAGAAAAAAGAGGTGATGAAAGAGATCGAAGCGATCTTCGGCAAAGCGAAAAAAGGGGATCGGATCACCTTCGAAAACATCGTCAAAGAGTTCGACAAGGCCCCCACCGCCGCCCAGGCCAAAAAGATCCGCAATTGGGCCGACGAAAAAGGGGTCAAGATCGTATCGGCCTCCGAATACGCCAAGTACCTGACCACCCAGGAGGCCAAACGGAGGGAACAGGAGCGCAAGAAGCGCAGCGAAGGCGAAATCGAGGAAGAGTTCGACATCACCAAGGAAAAGGAGCTCCTGGAGTGGAGCCGCTCCGATTCTCCGGTACGGATGTACCTCCGGGAGATGGGGAAAATCCCCCTCCTGACCAAAGAGGAGGAGATCGAACTGAGCAAGCAGATCGAAGAGGGCGAGGACATCATCATCGACGCGATCTGCTCGGTCCCCTACCTCATCGACTACATCCTCAACTACAAAGAACCCCTCCTCAACCGGGAGCGTCGGGTCAAGGAGCTCTTCAAGAGTTTCGAGGACACCGGAGACGATGACGAGGATCTCGACGAGGAGACCAGCAAATCCCGCAAGGCCGACAAGCGGGCCACCCAGGTGATCGAGAGCTTCAAGGCGCTGGAAAAAGCCAAAAAAGAGTGGCTCAAAGAGCGGAACAAACTGGCCAAACTCGAAGAGGAAGGGGCCGACGAGGAGACCCTCTTCCACGAACGGCTCAAAGTGGCCTTCCGCAAACACCAGCTCAAAGAGGCCCTGCTCAACCTCGGCCCCACCAGCAAACTGATCAACGAACTGGTCAAAGCGATGGAGACGGCGCTCAAGAGCGACGAAGGGTTCGAAAAGGAACTCAAGCGTCTCGAATACCGCCTCCAGCTTTTCAACGACCAGCTGCGGGAAAACCACCGCAAAATCCTCGAAAACATCGTCAACATGTCCAAGGAGGACATCGCCGCGGCGGTCCCCGAAACGACAATGGTGAGTACCTACGTCCAGATCAAGAAGCTCTTCGAGACCCGGGAGGCGAGCAAAAACAGCTTCGACCTCCCCCCCGAAAAGCTCGAAGAGATCCTGGAGCAGATCCGCATCGGAAAGGCCAAAAGCGAAAAGGCCAAAACCCGCATGGCCAAGTCCAACCTCCGCCTGGTTGTCTCGATCGCCAAACGCTACACCAACCGGGGGCTTCCGTTCCTCGATCTGATCCAAGAAGGCAATATCGGCCTGATGAAAGCGGTCGACAAGTTCGAGTACAAAAAAGGATACAAGTTCTCCACCTATGCCACCTGGTGGATCCGTCAGGCGATCAGCCGGGCCATCGCCGACCAGGCCCGCACCATCCGGATCCCGATCCACATGATCGAGACGATCAACCGGATCAACAAGATCATGCGCAAGCACCTGCAAGAGACCGGCAAGGAGCCCGATCTGGAGACCATCGCCAAAGAGGTGGGACTCAGCGTCGACAAGGTCAAGAACGTCATCAAAATCACCAAGGAGCCGGTAAGCCTGGAGACCCCCGTGGGGGACGAAGAGGACGGACGCTTCGGGGACTTCATCGAAGACAAAAATACCGTCAGCCCCACCGAAGCGGTGATGCTGGACGATCTCAACCAGCAGATCGACGAGGTCCTCAGCCAGCTCAGCGAACGGGAGCAGGCGGTGATCCGGATGCGCTACGGCCTGCTCGAAGACATGAGCGACCGGACCCTCGAAGAGATCGGCAAAGAGCTCAACGTCACCCGGGAGCGGGTGCGGCAGATCGAAAGCAGCGCCATCAAAAAGCTCAAACACCCCAAAGTGGGGCGGAAGCTGAAAAATTACATCGAGGAGTGAGGCTTTCACCTCACCCCTCGGATCATTGGTCATTCGTCATTGGCGCGTGGGAGGGGAAACAGTATGAAAAACGATCGAAGCGAGCCGAAATTCTTCGCTTTAATTATCGGCACCGAAATCCTCAACCGGCGCCGACGGGACAGACATTTCGATTTCCTCTCCCGGGAACTCCTGGAGCGGGGGTACACACTCTCCGGCAGCTTCGTCATCGAAGACGATCCCGATCTGATCGTCCAAACGCTCGCCTTTCTCGCTTCGATCCCCCACAGCGTCGTCTTCACCTTCGGGGGGATCGGTTCGACCCCCGACGACCACACCCGTCTGGCGGCCGCCCGGGCGCTGCGCGACGGAAGGCTCGTCACCCAGCCGGAGATCCGCTCCATCATCGAAGCCCGCCTCAAAGGGCGCGACGTCCCCAACCCCCACTACCCGCTCCGGATGGCCGAACTCCCCGAAGGGGCCCGTCCGCTGCGGGAAAATCCCGTCAACGGGATGCCCGGTTTCGAACTTGACGGACGGTTCTTTTTCACCCCCGGTTTCCCTGAAATGGCCCATCCGATGGTCCGCGAAGCCCTCGACCGCTATTTCCCCCGCCGATCCCGCCGTCCGATGCGCAAGACCCTCACCGCCCTCACCCGCGAAAGTGCCCTCATCGACATCATGGAGCAGCTCCCCGAAGGGGTGGAGCTCTCCAGCCTCCCCAAGCTCTACGCCGACGGTCCCCGGGTCGTGATCTCGCTCAGCTCCGAGAATCCCGAAGCGCTCGAAGAGGCGTTCGAATCGTTCATACACGCTTTGCAAGAGCGCGACATCCCTTATAGCTTGGGGGACGATGCCGCTACCGGATGATGAATTCCCTCGAAACGCTTCATCGGCTTCCGCTTCCTGACGGAGAGACGCTTTTTTACACCCTTCGCCGAAAAAAGGGGATGAAACACCTCTATCTCTACATCAAGAACGGGAAGGTGGAGGTCCGCTGCAACCCTAGCGTTTCCCTCGGCACGATCGAGCGCTTCCTCCTCGGCAAATCGCCCTGGATCCGGCGCAAACTCCGACAAAAACACCCGGAACACGATCCGGCAGAGAGCTTCCCCTGGGACGGGCGTCTGATCCCCCTGGAGTTTGCGCAAAAAATACATCGAAAAACCTTCCGTTTCGATTACGATCCCCGAAACAATCGGGCCGTGCTCTCGGGCCCTATGTTCCCCGACTCCGCCAAAATCCGGGAACTCTACGAAACCCATTACCGCCGTCACGCCGCCGAGATCCTGGGGCCCACCGTCGAATACTGGAGCCGAATCACCGGACTCGTCCCCAGCCGGGTAGGCTACCGCAAGGCCCGGAGTCGCTGGGGTAGCTGCAATGCACAAAACGCCCTCAGCCTCAACACCCGCCTCCTCATCTGCCCCGCTGAGATACGGGACTATGTCATTGTCCACGAGCTTTGCCACATCCGACACAAAAACCATTCAAAAGATTTTTGGGACCTTGTGGGCCGCTATTTGCCAGACTGGAAAGAGAGGAGAAAACGATTGCGGGAGTATGAGCGGTATCTATACATTCCAACCAAGGACGGTGGGAACGAGTGATAAACCTATATCGAGAAATGAGGCTTCCCGATTCTTTAGGTCATTCGCTTCGCTGACATTCAAGGTCATTTTGCGCGCAGTCTATACGCGCAGTCATTATGGAAAGATTTTGGAAAAGTCCTTTAAATGACTATAAATGACCTCAAATGACTTTTGATGACCTACTTTTGTCTCGTTCCCACGGTCTTCGCGCAAATGCATACGGAACGCTAGCGAAGCTGATGGCATGCCAACAATACGTGTTTTGGGTTTAAGGCCGGATCTCGATCGGCGTCCCCGGATCGACTGCAGCCCAGATCTCGTCCATCGCGCCGTTGGTGACGGCGATGCATCCGGCGGTCCAGTCGAACCGCTGCCGGATGAAAGCCAGCCAGCCGAACCAGTTGGGCTGGCCGTGGATCATGATCGCTCCACCCGGATCGATCCCTTTGCGCTTCGCGGCCGCCCGTTGAGCTGCGGTGGGGTAGCTCACATGAATCGCCCGATAGTAGGCGCTGTCGGCTTTTTTGAAATCAAGCGTATAGTTCCCTTCCGGAGTTTTCCCGTCCCCTTCCCGCTCTTTGGGACCGACGGAATTGCGCCCCAGCGCGATGGAATAGCTGCGATAGATCGTGCCGTTTCGGATAAGATAGAGCTTCCGTTTCGATTTGATGACCAAGACTTTCTGCGCTTTGGGTATGGATGAGGAATGACGGAGCTTCATCGACGGGTGTGAAGGTGATGCTGTGAGGGGGAAGACCCCGACGCTCAAAACGAACGTCAGCGTCAGAACGATGCGCAACATGAACCGGTAGTATCGAGCGACGCGAAAGCGTCAATCCATCTGGTTGCGGAGGAAGGTGGGGATCTCCAGTTCGTCTTCGTAGCCGCTGAAATCTCCGCCCACGACGCGACGACCCAAATGAGGGTTGGGGCGGGGGTGCGCTTCGTTGGCCTGATTGCCCAGCAGACTGGAGGCTTTTTGGGCCTTTTCCTCTTTTTTCTCGCCGTTTTGCTTGGCGGTCTCAGGCTCTTCGAATCCGGTGGCGACGATCGTGATCTTGACCTGATCGATCTCCAGCTCCGGATCGGTGGTGGTCCCGAAAATGACGCTGGCGTCTTCGTCGGCGTGCTCCTCGATGATCTCCATCGCTTCGGAGATCTGCAGGATCGGATAGTCGGGGTGGATATGGAAGTGCACCAGCACCCCTTTGGCGCCGTTGATCGAGACGTTGTCCAGCAGCGGAGAATCGATCGCCGCCTTGGCCGCATCGTAAGCGGCGTTGGCTCCGGTGGAGCTTCCCGATCCCATGAGGGCCAGTCCCCGATGGCTCATGACGGTCTTGACGTCGGCGAAGTCCAGGTTGATGTCATTGGGACCGTGGGAGAGGATCACGTTGGAGATCCCCGAAACGGCCTGGCAGAGCACGTCGTCGACAAGCCGGAAACTCTCTTTGATCCCCAGGTTTTTCTCTACGATCGAAAGAAGCCGTTCGTTGGGGATGACGATGATCGAATCGCTCTCCCGCTTGAGCTCTTCGAGCCCCTCTTTTGCCAGTTTGGCCCGCTTGCGCCCTTCGAACTTGAACGGAGTGGTGGTCACCGACACGGTCAGAGCACCCACTTCCTTGGCCGCCTGGGCGATGATGGGGGCCGCGCCGGTTCCGGTCCCGCCGCCGAGCCCTGCGGAAATGAAGACGATATCGGCACCCGCAAGGGTCTCTTTGATCTCGTCGAAACTCTCCAGAGCCGCTTCGCGCCCCTTTTCGGGATGCATTCCGGCACCCAGCCCGCGTGTAGCATTCATCCCGAGCTGGATCTTGATCGGCGCCAAGGAAGACTCAAGCGCCTGTGCGTCGGTATTGGCAACAATCAGATCGATCCCCTTGACGTTTTCGGAGATCATGTGGTTGATCATGTTTCCGCCGCCTCCGCCGACACCGATCGCTTTGATCTTGGCACCTTCGATCGTACCGTTGTTGGTTTTGGGCGTTCCCGCCACTTCGATTTCGAACTCTCTATCCAGTTCCATGTCGTTCGCTCCCCTCATCTAAGATTGCTAAAAGAGTTGTTTGGCCCAATTGACGATGCGATTGAGCAACCCTTCCCGATGTTTGTCCGGTTTGACCAATTCGTCGAATTGAAATGCGCTTGCTTCCACCGTTTCACTATCCCCCTTGCTTCGTTTTCGGTCCGGCTCCGGCAACGGTTCCAGAGCGATCGGATCGTCTTCAGCCGTTTCCCGGCGCGTAGGAGTACGCTGTAGATCGAGGTCGCGCAGCCCTCCTTCTTTGGCCTCCTCTTTGTGATGGAGAAGCTTCCGATCGTGGTTGACTTCATACGGCGTGTGTTCTCCGGCTGCATAGAGCAGCAGTCCGACCACCGTCGAAAACGCCGGATCCTTGAGCTCGTCAAAAAGGCCCTCAAGCTCGCGCGGATAGCCGATGCGCACCGGCATACCGTGGAAAATCGCCTGCGCCAGCTCCCGCATCCCTTTGAGCTTGGTCATTCCGCCGGTGAGGACGATCCCGGCACCGATTTGATCCCGCAGGCCGCTTTTGTCCAGCGAACGCGACAGGATCATCAGGGTCTCTTCGACACGCGCCAAAATGACGCTATGGACAATCTCCAGCGAAATTTCATTGCGATTCTCTTCGTCGCCGATCACCGGAAGTTCGATCGTATCGCTGGAACTCTCCAACAAATCGCCGTGGCGGATTTTGACCTTTTCGGCCACCTGCAGCGGGGTATGCAACGCCATCGAAAGATCGTTTGTGATGTGGTTGGATCCTACCCCGAGAAAATCGACATAGCGGATCGAGTTGCCGATATGAACGACGAGGTTACTCGTCTGCCCCCCCATGTCGATGACCGATACCCCCAGTTCCCGCTCGTCTTCGCCCATGACCGCGATGGCCGAAGCGTAGCCGTTGAGGACGATCCCCTCGATCTCCAGCCCGGCGGATCGCACCGCTTTTTTGAGATTACTCAGCGCCGACTTCTGGGTGACGAGAATGTTGACGTCCACTTCCAGTCGGCTGGCGTTCATCCCGTAGGGATCCTCGATGAAATCCTGATCGTCCACCCGAAAATTGTACGGGAGGACATGGATCAAATCGTACTCGCTGGGGATATTGGCGTTGTACAGCGCCGTATCCATCGCCCGTTTGATCTCTTTGATGGTGATGTCTTTGTGGGGGATGTTGACCACGCCGCTGGAATGGAGGCTCTTGGTATAGGCTCCGGAGATCGAAACGGTGGCGACGGCGATGTTGTTCCCGGCGATGCGACGGGCGTCGCTGATCGCTTTTTTGATCGCCTTGGCGGCCAGCTCGATGTTGGTGATGACGCCGCGGCGGACCCCTTGGGATTTGGCGATACCGTGACCCGTGACGGTCAGTCGGCCCGAATCGTCACTCTCGGCGATGACGGCGCAGACTTTCGAAGATCCGATATCGACGGCCAGCTGGGTCTTGGACACCTCAGAATCCTTTCACGAAACTTTTGACGGGATATTCTCGGGATAGCGCTTCGAGGAGATTTCCACGGAACTCTCGCTCTTTGAGCCGGTCGGCTACGGCACCGATCGTTTTGTCGACTTTTGCAGTTTTTCCTTGCGGCAAATTCTGCTTGACAATCCGGTAAACGACTACGCTCCCTTTCAAGCTAATAATACCCTCTTTTTGATTAGATGTAAATAGACGTTGAACGAATTGTAAACTTTGGGCCGGTTTGAGTCCCGGTAGCATCGTCGGCTTGGAAAGGCGCAGATCGGAGGCCTCGGAATCGAGGGGATTTTTGGAAGCGAGCAGCGTTTTGGCACGCTTCTGCAGCACCTGGGCACGTTTGGCACGCAATACGTCGGCACGGACCGCGTCTTTGGCCGCTTCGAACGGCTTGAGCGTAGGTTCCTGAACCCCCAGGACTTTGATGACGGCATAACGCGACCCCACCGGCCGGGGCTTGAGGGGTTTGCCGGTTTCGGCCTGGACGATCTCTTTCCACAACGAAGCGGGGAATTTCTCCCCTTCGGCAACGAGCATCGTTTCCCCGGTTCGCTTCCCTTTTTTGAAAGCGATGTATTCCAAGAGCGCTTTTTTCTTCCCTTTTTTGATCCGATAGTCCCGCTCCACCTGGGCACGGACTTTCTCGAAGGGCAGCGTTTTGCCTTGTGCATCCACATAATTGAAGCTATTGCGCTCGTAGTAGTCTTTAAGATCATTTTCACTCACGTTGATATCGGAAGTGTCTACCCAATACACCGAGAGACGATACCGTTTGGGCGTTTTGTAATTCTCTTTGTGCGTTTCCCAGTAATCGTGCAGTTCTTTGTCGGTAACGGTCACGTTGACATCTTGGGGACGAATCACCGTATAGCGGATCGAATCGCTCAGCGAAAGCGCCGAAGCCAGCACCTCCCGCTCATACGCGACGGAGGGGAGATTGAGCAGTTTCATCAGCTTTTCGACACGCAAATCGTCCCGGAAAATCGCTTCGAATGTCGGTTTTTTCAAGCCGCGGTTTTCCAAAAACGCATCGTAGATTTTGGGATCGAAATTTCCGTTGTTTTGAAATCCCCGGATCGACATGATCGCATGGGCCAGTTCCTCATCCGAAACGACGATCCCGTAACGATCGGCGAGATTGAGCAAATACGCCTGGGCAACCAGACGGTGATACACCTCTTTGTCCAGGCCCATTTTTTTGGCCTTGGCCTGATCAAACTGCCCTTTGTAGATCCGGGAGAGTTCCCGATAGAGATTTTGGTATTCGAAATCGTATTTGCTCTGGGTGATTCCCACGTCCCCCACCTGGGCGATGGCGTTAGATTTGATCCCGAACTTGTATCTTCCCCATCCGACGAATCCCGCCCCGATAAAGGCGATCGTAGCCACCCAGATGGTAATGACCAGGTATTTGTTGTGTTTCTGCATCCACTCGATCATCGAACCGACCTTATTTGGTAGAATTTGCCGATATTTTAGTGAAGTTGAGATTAAGGGGCCATTACCCTCGTGCCATAGGAGTTTCCCATGCCCTCCAACGTCGAACTGATGGAGACCGATCTGCGCTATATCTGGCACCCTTGCACCCAGATGAAAGACCACGAAACCCTCCCCCTCGTCCCGATCCGCTCCGGCAAAGGGGTCTGGCTCTACGATTTCGACGGCAACCGCTACCTGGACGCGATCAGCAGCTGGTGGGTCAACCTTTTCGGCCACGCCAACGAAACGATCGCCACAGCGATCGAGCACCAGGCCCGGACCCTCGAGCATGTCCTTCTGGCCGGTTTCACCCACGAGAAAGCGATCGAACTGGCCCGACGTCTCGTAAAGATCTCCCCCGAAGGACTCGAAAAGGTCTTTTTCGCCGACAACGGCTCGAGCGCCATCGAGGTGGCACTGAAGATGAGCTACCACTACCACCGCAACCGGGGGGAGGAGCGACCGCTGTTTCTTTCGTTGACAAACAGTTACCACGGAGAGACGCTCGGAGCCCTCAGCGTCGGGGACGTGGAGCTTTACAAAAAGACTTACGAACCCCTCCTGATCCGCAACATCCAGACCCCCGTCCCCCGGGACCGGTCCCCCGAAGCGACCCGGGAGGCACTCGAGGCGCTGGAGGCGATCCTCTCTACCCGCGGGAAGGAGATCGCGGCGATGATCGTCGAACCCCTGGTCCAGGGGGCGGGAGGAATGCACATGTACGCCCCGGAGTACCTCCGGCAAGCGACGGCGATGCTGCAGCGCCACGGGATCCACCTCATCGCCGACGAGATCATGACCGGATTCGGACGGACCGGGACGATGTTCGCCTGTGAACAAGCCGGCATCAGCCCCGATTTCATGGCCCTCTCCAAAGGGATCACCGGAGGGTTCCTCCCCCTGGCGGCCGTTTTATGCACCGACAAAATCTACGGGGCGTTTTATTGCGACTACGCCGAGCACAAGGCGTTTTTGCACTCGCATAGCTACACCGGCAACCCCATCGCCTGCGCGGCGGCACTGGCGACGCTGGAGATTTTCGAGCAAGACGACGTGATCGAACGAAACCGCCAAAAAGCGCGGATATTGGGTGAGCGGATCGAACGCTTCCGGGACCTCCCCAACGTCTCGGACGTCCGACAACAGGGGATGATCGCGGCGGTAGAACTCACCGGATACGCCCCCGAAGAGCGGATCGGACTGGAGGTTTACCGATACGGACTCGAACACGAAGTGCTGCTGCGCCCGCTGGGGAACGTGATCTATTTCCTGCCGCCGTACGTCATCGAAGAAGAAGAGATCGCCCTCATGACCGACGTGGCTTATGAGGGGATCGCCCGGCTGTGCTGAAGCCGGGGAACGTTACGAAGATTTTTTGGGAACTTTGAGCGAGAGGGGCGGGACGCTCAGTTTTTTGAAGAGCCCTTTGAGGCCGCCGGCGTTTTTGAGCCGCTCGTAGTGGCGCCGGGCCCGTTTGACCCCAAGCTCAGCCGCCTCCTCATACAATAGCAGTGCCATCTCCCGGTCTTTGCCGATTCCTATGCCGTATTCATAAAACTGCCCCAAATCGCAGATCGCCTCGGCGAAGCCCTGATCGGCCAGGGTGTTGATCTGAGTAAAGGACTCGGCATAATCCTGCTCGATCACGTCGCCTCGGAAAAGCTCCCGCGCCAGGAGGAACTGGGCGAATTTCGATTCGGTCGCCGCCGCCAAGAGGAGTACCTGGGCCGCTTCGGCTATTTTGCCTTCTTGTTTGTACCGTTCGTAGTGGGCGAGAAAACGCTCGATCTCCTTGTCGGTATACCCTTCTTCGGCGATTTTTTTTCGCATGGCATCCACTTCGGGGGGCATCACCTCGGGGCGTTCCAGCGGAGGGAACTGATGGGTCATGTTGCGGAATTTCTGATCGATGTAGGAGATGGGAGGATAGCGCGTTCCCTCCTTCGCCTCGTCGCTTCGAGTTTGTCCGGGTGCATCTGCCTCCCGGGAGATGTCATTTTTTGTCTCTACTTCTTCTGAAAAACCGGCATAGTGCGTATCCGATTCACCCTCGGGAGCATGGACTTCGTGCGTGATTTTCTCAACGGCTTCTACCGATTCACGTTCCGTTTCCGATATTGTGAAAGATTCGACCGCGCGCTCTTGCGACTCCTCTTGCGATGAAGCGCCTTCGAGCGGGTGCGATTGCACCGTTTCGAATTCCGCTTCGTTTTGTACGCTGTGTCCGGGGATTTCGACATCCGTTTTTTCCATGCCACGTGCCGCCTTGGAAGGTACTACCGAATCGTCGCTCTTTGGCGTAGGACTCAGAGTCTCCTCCCGATGTGAAGAGACGTTCGTCTCCTCGTGTACCGGAATATTGTGTCGCTTGCGCCACTGAGCGAGGCGCAACATATCTTCTACATCCAAAACGCGCTCCCCGGCCTCTGTCGTATCTTCGAACGAGTCAAAAAGCCCCGCCCCCTCGTCGACGCGCCGCCTACTCCGGCGCGCTTGCTTGGGCTTCTCGGCAAAGAACGCATCCCCTTCTCCGGGACGATAGCGTTTCATCTCATAGAGTGCTTGACGATAATTCTTGCTCTCGAGCAAATCGAGAATCGCATCGAGATTTTCGTCGAAGCTGAGATCGCGCAATTTCCGCACCTGCAAACCGAGCGTTTCAAAATCCCCCAGTTTGACGGCCAAGCGAATGATTTCAAAACGCAGTGTGATCTCTTCCATACTTCGTGTCACACACCCTTTCGTGGAATCGCCACTGCGGTGGCCTGAGACAACTATAACACAGTCCGTCTTTAATGCTAATTAATATAGAAAAGATTCAGCCCTATTTGGTATGATAGCGCCAACGAAGCCTAAAGGGATTTTCGGTGGATCAAAGTTCCCACATGGACGCCCCCCATATTCCGGTACTCCTCGATGAAACGCTCCGACTCTTCCAACCCGTCGAAGAGGGGGTTTTTGTCGATTGCACTCTCGGCTACGGGGGACATGCCGAAGCGATTCTCGCTTCTCATCCTCAATTGCGCTATATCGGAATCGATCGAGACGAGGAGGCACTGACGTTTTCCCGCAAACGCCTGCATCCCTTCGCCGATCGGGTCGAACTACTTCACGGCTCCTTTTCCCAACTCCTCCCGGACATTCTGAGCGGCCGCCCGGTAGTCGGGGTCCTGGCCGATTTCGGGGTTTCGTCCCTCCAACTCGATCACACCGATCGGGGGTTTTCGTTCAACAGCCCCACGTTGGACATGCGGATGGATCCTTCCTCCGGACTCAGTGCGTACGACGTGATCAACCGTTATCCCGCCGAAGAGCTGGAAAGGATTTTCCGGGAATACGGAGAGATCCGGGAGGCACGCCGCCTGGCCGATACGATCGCCCGCCGCCGGCTCGAACGTCCGATCGAAACGGGCCCCGATCTAGCCGAACTCTCCGCCTCGGTTCTGCCGAAAAAAGGGAAAACCCACCCCGCCACCCGGGTTTTTCAGGCGATCCGGATCGAAGTGAACGACGAATTGGGAGAGATTACGCGCCTCCTCGATACCTTGCAACGACAGCCCCCTGAGGGTGCGATCGCGGGATTCATCACCTTCCACAGTCTCGAAGACCGCCTCATCAAAGAGCGGTTGCGTGCCTGGAGTCGGGAATGCATCTGCCCTTCCGATGTGATCCGTTGTACCTGCGGCGGAGACCATGCCCTCGGAGAAATCCTTGGGAAAAAAGGCTACTCCCCGAGTGAAAAAGAGCTACGACGCAATCCCCGAAGCCGAAGCGCACGCCTCCGAGGCTTCCGTTTCAAGCAGAGGAGTTGACCGGTGAAAAACGCTCGTCGATCCAAACGGGGGATTACCCCCGGGACCTTCACGATCGCCGTAATCGCCATGACGATCGTCGTGATGCTGGCATTGGTCAAAATCTATCTGAGCAATCAGATCTACCTGGAAAGCCGGACGATCAACACCCTCACCCGGGAAGTAGCAGCCCTCAAAGAAGAGAACGCGATTTTGAAGATGCACGTCGAAAAGCTCAAATACAAAAGTCAAATCACCGATACCCTCTTTTCGCTCGACGATGACGATCCCGGCAACGGAAAGGGGGACGAGTGATCCGCCGCTTCCTCCAATTCGCCATCGACCGGCCGATCCTCAACCATATCCTTTTCGTCCTCGTGATGATCCTGGCGATCTTCGCCTACCAGAAGATCCCCAAAGAGATCTTTCCCCCCGCCGATCTGGACAAGATTTCGATCCGCGGCGGCTACCCCGGCACCAGTGCCGACATTCTGGACAAAATGGCGGTCCAGCCGATCGAAGAGGATCTCAAAAGTGTCGAAAACCTGGGGGATATCGAAGCGGTGATTCAAAACGGCTCCTTTTCGATCACCGCCGATATCAAACCGGGCGCCGATCGCAATCTGGTCCTCGGAGACGTCAAAGACGTGATCACCGCGGCCAAAAAGGATCTCCCTTCCGACATGGACGAACCCTCCGCCCGGGTGGTGGTGCAGCGCTTCCCGCTCCTGCTGATCGCCATCTCCGGCGACGCCCCGACCGAACGGCTCCTGGATGCGGCAAAGGATCTCAAAAACCTCCTCTCCCGCCACAAAGAACTCGATAGCATCGACATCCGAGGAGATGCCGATCGGGAGATCCGGATCACCCTGGACAACGCAAAGATCGAAGCCTACCACATCCCCCGCCTGGCCCTCTACAAAGCGATCGCCGCACTCAGCTCCATCTATCCCGCGGGGACCTTCAAAGCCGAAGGGGGAAAATTCTACGTCTCCACCCGCAACGGTCCCAAAGACGCCAAAACCCTCGAAGAGAGCTATCTGCAAATCGGAAACCGGTTCGTCCGGCTCGGCGATATCGCCTCCGTCCGTTTCGGACTGAGCACGCCTCAAGAGATCTCCCACTTCAACGGGAAAGCCAACATCTCCCTCAACCTCACCAAGACCAAAAAGGGCAACGCCATCGCCCTGAGTCGGCAGATCAAAGAGGATCTGCGCCGTTTCGCCCGGAAATACCCCGATCTGACGTTCCGGGTCTATACCGACACCTCGATCTGGATCAAAAACCGGATCAATCTGGTGAGCTCCAACATCTTCTTCGGACTGATCCTCGTCTTTGTGGCCCTGTTTCTGAGCGTCAACTGGAAGATCGCCGCGGTGGTGGCCATGGGGATCCCCACCAGTTTTTTCATCGCGCTCATCGGCGCGGAGATGCTGGGCTACAGCATGAACATGCTCACGATGCTCGGAGCGCTCATCGCTCTGGGAATGCTCGTGGACGAAGCGATCGTCGTGGCCGAGAACATTTTCCGGCATCTGGAAATGGGCAAAACGCCCCGTCAGGCCGCTATCGACGGAGCGGTAGAGATGTTCCCCGCGGTAGTGACCGCCACGATGACCACCGTGTTCGCCTTTTTGCCCCTGCTGATCATGAGCGGACAGCTGGGGGTTTTCATGAAGGTCCTTCCGGTAATGATCACGATTTTGCTGCTGAGCTCCCTTTTTGAAGCGTTCTATTTCCTCCCATTGCATGCCAAAGAGCTTTTCAGCTTCGGGAAACGGATCGATGCGCACAAACCGAGTCCTTTCTGGGATCGAGCCGCCCAACGGTATGAACGTCTCTTGTCCCGCTTGCTGACACACAAAAAAACGGCCCTGGCGATCATGGTCCTCTCGATTCTCGCCGGTACCTGGGGAATGCTCAAAATCAGCCGTTTCCAACTTTTCCCCAGCTTCGACGCCAGCCAGATCTACATCAGCGGCAAGGTCGACGTCAACAGCCGACTGAAAGAAACCGAGGCCAAGATGTCCCGACTCGAACAGGCTCTGCTCCCCGAACTAAACACCAGCGACGTCTCCTCGATCACTTCGATCGTGGGGATCCGGTTCAACCCCGATCAGAGTTTCGAAACGGGGGAACATCTGTTCCACATTTTCGTCAACCTCCACGAACGCAAACCACAGAATTTTTTCGACCGCTACATCAATCCCTGGCTCTCTCTCGAATACGACGACAGCGACATGATCCGCCCTCACAGCGCCCAGGAGGTGCTACGACGGATCCAAAAACGGCTCGCACCGTTTAGAGATCTCAACGTCTCGATCGACATGCCCCTTTACCGGGAGCTGACCGCCTTCGTCCCCCAGACCGGAATCGTCGGACACGACATCGAGATCGGCGTTTCCGCCGAAGACGATGCCCAAGCCCTCGCCGCCCTCAAGGCGCTGGAAGCCAAGCTCCGCGCGATCCCGGGGGTCTACGACGTGGCCGACAACGCCAAAGAGGGTCCCATGGAGATCAAACTCACCCCCACCCCCTACGGAGAGCGGCTGGGGTTTACCGAAGAGTATCTCGTCAACGCGCTGCGGGGGCTGCTGCTTGATGCGGAATTCGGCAAAAGCTTCGGCCCCAAAGGGCTCGTGCGGATCCGGCTCCTGGCACACGACCGGGATCGCGATTTCGACCTGGCCCACTTGCAACTAAGCACCCCCGACGGGAGCCGCATGGTCGAACTCTCCCAGGTCGCCCGGATCGTTCCCCACAAACGGATGCTCAAAATCTACAAAGAAAACGGCGATCGGGTCTGGAGCGTCACCGCCCTGACCGACAAAAAGCAAATCCTTCCCTCCGAAGTGATGGCAAAGATCGCTCCCTTTCTGGACGATTTGCGCCGCAAAGGGATCAAGGTGATTATCAAAGGGGAGGAAAAAGAGAACCGCCAGGTCCGGCGGGAGATGACCGAAGCGGCGGTGATCGCCGTTTTCCTGATCTTCCTGGCGCTGGTGTGGATGTTCAATTCTCTCGTCCTTTCGCTCATCACCCTCTCGGTGATCCCCCTCTCGATCCTCGGCGCGCTGGCGGGGACCTGGATCATGGGGATCAACCTCACGATGCCGGGAGTGATGGGGATCGTGGGGCTCGCCGGAGTGGTGGTCAACGACGCGCTCATCATGCTCGATTTCATCCGGGGAAGCACCACCTACGAGGAGATGGTCCACAAAGCCGCCCTCCGGCTGCGTCCCATCTTCCTCACCTCGCTGACTACGGTCCTGGGGCTCGTCACGCTGATCTTCTTCGCCAGCGGCCAGGCGCTGATCATCCAGCCCATGGCCATCTCTCTGGGATACGGGATCGCCTGGGCGACGGTGCTCAACCTACTCTACGTCCCGCTGATGTATGCGGTGATCTACCGCGTCCATAAAGGGCATCAACACTCCGTGTAAGTCCCTTAAAAATTGAGAGAGTCCACTCAGTACAGGAATTTTCCAAAATTTGGAGCTTGTGCTATACTGTAGGCGGCCCGCAAAGGGATCCAAATCATACAGAAGGAGAAAAGGATGAAAAAGGCAATCACACTCGTCGGAATCGTGGCTCTGGGATCGTTCGCCTATGCCGGTGGGGATATCGCCCCCGCCGGTAACGGTGCCGCCCTGAGCTGGATCGGTGCGCTGGCCACACTCGCCGCCACCGCATTCCTCGGCAGCCGAAAATAATTCTTCCGTGCGCACTTCGGTGCGCACAAATAACGCTTCCCTTCTCTACTATCACCGCACCAAGTGACTCCCTCAATTTTTGAGAGAGCGAGATATGGTGAGATGTGTGCAAAAAAGTGCGAAGGACTCCCCGTAGGGAATTCGAGCACTTTGTTTGCGCACAGATCGCCGCGTATCACTCTCCCCGTAGGGTGCGGCACTTTTGCCCATATGCGGCGTTGGATTTTCTTGCATTAGCCTCCGGCTAGTCCTGCAAAAATCCGCCTTGCCTATGAACAAAATTGCCGCATCAAACGTTTGAGGTAGTTACTTGGCGCGGTGATATTTTCCGCAAAACTCGGATTCTACAAGAAATGTAGATGCACATCGCAGCAGACTTGACATTCCACCGTTGATCGAGGTCGATAGCTTGCCGGCCGATTCATCATCTGGGCAAAACTTTTGTCATCATTAAACGGCTATGTGTAAAGCTTTGTGTACATCTCAGACTGTTTGTATATCGGATGAATCAAAAGGAAGATCTCCGTTGTCGTGACATGGTCTTGCAAGGAGAAAATACAGGGGAGAAAACTCCAGCCGATCATCGACCGGAGTTGTGGAGTGTCTTAGTATTCCAGATAGATACCGCTGTCTAGTTTGTTCCAGGTAATAGCACACTCTTTCACACTCGAATCGGTAGCCAGTGTGTAGATCGTGACGTGAATGCGACCATTGTAATCGGTATGGAAATCGTTTGTCGCCGATCCCAAATCCACCCCACACTGCGAACTGCTCGAAAGAATCGCTTGCGGTACAATGTCCACATCCACGAGATGTTCTCCGCTTCCGCTGGGAGCGAGAATTCCCAAGAACAAGTCGATTTCGTGCGACGCACCGTCGTTTTTTACTTTCACAACGTTCGATGTATATTTATTCCAACGCAGCATTTCGATCTTCGAGATTCCCACCCGTTTGCCGGTTTGGGAATCGTAGGCATAAATCCCCGTCGTCACGGTATGACCGGCCAAAAGCGGATCGAAGGTCAGTGTGAATTGAACCGTTCCGTTGCCATCGGTCCGGAACGATCCGGTCGTCGAAGTGATATCTACGTTGACGACATCCGTACCGTTTCCTCCGTCACGCGGCAACGCTCTGTGGGAATTTCCGATGATGTAAGAAAGTTTGTCGACATCTTCCCCTTTGTACGGTTCGTGCAAACGAAGCTGCGTCGCGTTGAGGACCTCATCGATTTGCCAATTCCCCAGATACGACATATCGAAACGTTGGGAGTTGGGGGTGACGATCAGCAAATCTTCGTTGGGATCGATCGCGTTGCTGTAATTGTCTCCACTACCGTCGGATTTGAACACGGTATCTCCGCCGTTATTACTCAGAGTACCGAGAAGGTCGGACACATGAACAAATTTCACACCGTTGATGACCGCTGGAGTAAGCGTAACCCCTTCCCCGACAGGGTTGTCGTATTTATCCACGGCATGCGCGGTATAGACACTTTTGATCAAATTGCGCTCTTTGTCTTCTTCCGCTCTGGCATAGAAAAGCGAAATCGAGGCGACCGGACCGGAGAGGACGACAACCGAAACGTTTTTGTCCAGAGTCACCTCTTCCCCGGCGTTGTCAATGACGGCATGAATCGCCAAAACGGCTGTACCGGAACGGGTTTGTGCCCAAAGCGGTACACCTTGCACAGCCGATCCGGAGAATTGGGCGCTCTCTTGATTGTCTTCGAAGCGAACGATGTCGGGGAACAACGTTTGTACGTCTATGCTTTTGACTTGATCGTCACTCACCAGTGCACTTTCGTCACCGAGCTGATGGATCCGTACGACCATCGTACCCTTCCCATCCACATGGAGCGAATGGGGGACATCCACCGAAATGTCGAAATGTCCCTTTTTGACCCCGGAATTGAATTTGATTTGCAACGCGCGTGTGATGACTTTCCCGTTGTTTTCGACACTGAAACGCAGCGTCTGCTCCGTCAGTCCGTCGATATTGGAAGGTGCGGTGTAGTGGAATGTGGCACGACCTCCGGCTTGCGTTTGGGCATGATCAGCCGGAGAAATCGTTCCGTATTCGGGGTTCAAGGCTTCGGGGCGAATTTCGATTCCCGTCAAACCGTGATTTTGAGCATCCGTGACTACACCGGTAATGTCAAATGTCTGTCCGGCAGTCGCTACGGTGATCGACGAAGGAGTCAAATAAAATTTGTCAATCGTTACTTCCGTATCCAACTGAGGTGAAAAATGGATGGTCGAATGACCGTCAATCGACGGATCGTCTTTGCTGTAGAACGTTACATTCGCATCATTTTCCGGAAGGTGATCGACAGGGGAGACATAAACGAACGTGGCGATTCCGCCCGCGTTGGTGACCGCTTCGTAATTGTCAAGACTTCCGTAGCGGATATTGACCATCGCACTGATCTTCATCCCCTCGACGGGGCGACCGTTTTGAAAGACCTGTACATGGATTTCATGAGCCTCTTTGGTGGATCGTACAGTGAAGGAAGCCGGATCGACATCGATCCGATTGGGACTTGTTTCGGAAGGAGCACCGTCATTCCCTCCATCTTCGCCACCTTGAGCACCATTCCCCAGACTTCCGCGGAACTCTTTGGATACGGTTTTGCTATGACCGTTGATCGTGATCGTCTCGTCATATTTCAACACATATCCGCCGCTCGGTTGACATCCGGAGGGAGAAACCGTCCCCGAGACAACCAGTTGGGAAGGGAAGGTGTCAATCACATTTTTTGAATATTGGATATTTGAAAGGGTGCAGCGCTCATCATCGAGGGTGAAATCGAAGTGTTCCAGTTTCGTCACTCCGTCAATTCCGCCGTCAAACTTCAGTGCCATCGAAAAACGGTCGTTTTCTACCACCGCACCGGAGGGGGAGTAAATCGAAAGATTTGCCTCCTTGTCCAGACCGGTGCTGTCACTGAGGTCATTTCCCCCGGCACCGCCGCCACAACCGGTAAACGCCACAATCGCCACCAAAGCCGTCATCCATACGGTCCATTTTCGCATCCGATTCCTCATTTTTCTCCCCTGTTTATACTAAGATTCCTACTATCAATAGTAGTAGTTCAGACTGACATTGACCGTTCCGATATGATCTACCTCATCCTGCGTGGCAAAAAGATATCGGACTCCGAGATCAACATCGACATGTTCCGTTACCGGGACATTCACGCCGGCGCTGAGCCCGTAGGCCATTCCCGACGAATTGGGCGCCCCTGTGGTTTCGTAGTTCAGATATCCGAGATCGAGTCCCAGATACGGCTGGAATCGATACATACTCGCATCGGGAAGTACGAAATAGTCCACTTCCAGCAAGAACAGATCGTAGTTTTGATCATCGCTGTTGTCAAAATACTCATATCCCAATGCGGCACGCCATTGACCTTCCTGCCCACCCAGTTGGATCCCGAACGTACCGCCGTTTCCTTTATAGCTATCATCCAGGAACGATCCTCCGGGGAGACCGATCACCGAAGATTGGATGGAGAAGGTATATCCTCCACGAATTCCGACGAATCCGCCTGTTTGGTAACCGTTTTCACCAATATTCACCGAATCGGCATGGGCCGCACCGAAACACACCGCAGCAGCCGCAATCGAAGCAAGCACTTTCCGTTTCATCGCCTGGCTCCTTGTTTTTTGGAAAATTAATCGATAGTAAACGATCGATTTACGCCATTCTATATTAATTAATCTTAGAGCCATATTAATTAATCTTAGAAAGCGAAAGGAATCGAAAAATGCGAAATTATGGGAATGGTGCCCGAATTTTAGAGCGAAAGTTCGGGCATGTACGGTTTGAGCGCTTCGGGGATGGCGACGCTTCCGTCGGCACGCTGGTAGTTCTCCATGATCGCCACGAGGGTCCGTCCCACCGCCAGCGCCGAACCGTTGAGGGTATGGACGAGGCGGTTGCTTTTGCCCTCTTTGAAACGGATTTTGGCCCGACGGGCCTGGAAATCCCGGGTATTGGAGACCGAACTGATCTCCCGATAGCGGTTCTGCCCGGGGAGCCACACCTCCAGATCGACGGTCCGTGCGGCCGAGAACCCCAGATCCCCCGTGCACAGCTCCACCAGGCGATGGGGCAGCCCCAGTTCACTGAGAATCTCGGAGGCGTTTTCAACCATCATCTCGAACACTTCGTCGCTTTTGTCGGGATGGGCGATGGCGACCATCTCCACCTTGGTGAACTGGTGCTGCCGGATCATCCCCCGGGTATCCCGCCCGGCGCTCCCCGCTTCCCGACGGAAACACGGAGAATAGGCGGTCATCAGCACCGGAAGCTCCTCGGCAGAGAGGATTTCGTCGTTGTAGAGGTTGGTCAAGGGAACCTCGGCGGTAGGGATGAGCCAGAGGTCTTCGTCGCAGACTTTGAAGAGATCCTCTTCGAATTTGGGCAACTGCCCGGTCCCCAGCAACATCCGGGAGTTGTTCAGATAGGGGATATCGTACTCGACGAACCCTTTGGCGCGGTTTTTGTCGAGAAAGTAGTTGATCAGGGCCCGGTGGAGCCGCGCTCCCGTGTCGTGGAGGACCGAAAAGCGGCTCTTGGCCAGCTTCACCCCCCGCTCGAAGTCGATCCAGCCGTTGATTTCGGCCAGTTCCCAGTGCTCCCGCGGAGTGAAATCGAACCGGGGAGGCTCTCCGACCCGGCGGATCTCCACGTTGTCTTCCTCCCCTTCCCCCTGAGGGACGTCGGGATCGGGGAGGTTGGGAATCCCCAAAGCCAGCTCCTGCAGCCGCTCCTGGGCTTCGCGTGCCGCTTCCTGGAGGGTACTCACCTCTCCCTTGAGCCGGTCGAGTCGCTCTTTGAGCTCTCCTGCGTCTTTGCCTTCTCTGCGGTAGGCGCCGTACTCCTGCGAAAGGCGCTTTTGCTCGGCACGGGCCGATTCGAAGGCACGGTTGGCCTCCTTGAGCGCTTCGAATCGGCGGGCGAGTTCGGCCAGGGTCTCCTCCGGGACCCCTTTGCTCCGCAGGCGGCGGGCCGCTTCCTCGAAATGGTTCTGGACGTATTTGAGATCGATCATCGCTGCTTCCCGAATTTTTCGGAGATTATACTCAAAAAGCGGCGCCGTTCTTTGGATAGAATATCCCAAACCGAAGCCGGAGGAGACGATGACCGGAGGATTTTTCGCCGTTTTGGACGATATCGCCGCCCTGCTGGACGACACCGCCTCGATGACCAAAGTAGCCGCCAAACAGGTGGGCGGAGTCCTGGGGGATGATCTGGCGGTCAATGCCGAGCAGGCCAGCGGATTCCGTGCCGACCGGGAGCTTCCGGTATTGTGGGCCATCACCAAAGGCTCGTTCGTCAACAAGCTCATCCTCGTCCCCCTGGCGCTGCTGCTGAGCGCCTTCGCCCCCTGGGCCATCGCCCCGATCCTCCTTCTTGGAGGCGCCTATCTCGCCTTCGAAGGGGCCGAAAAGATCTACGAAGCCCTCTTCCCCCACGGAGACGAGGAAGAACAACCGACAAACGAAACGGACGAAAAGGCCAAAGTCTCCTCCGCCATCCGCACCGATTTCATCCTCTCCATCGAGATCGTGGTGATCGCCCTGGGGACGGTCGCCGACGAACCGCTGTTGACCCGGATCGTGGTCGTCAGTATCGTGGCGATCCTGGCGACGATCGGCGTATACGGCCTGGTGGCGCTGATGGTGCGGCTCGACGACATGGGACTTGCCCTGCTGCGACGATACGACCGGCGCGAAGGGGCCCTCGCCAAAGTCCTCCGCACGACGGGCCGATGGATGGTCGCGGCGATGCCGAAACTGATCCGCGCCCTCTCTTATATCGGAACCTTCGCGATGCTGATGGTGGCCGGGGGGATCTATCTGCACAACCTCCACGCGCTGGAGGAGATCTTCGCGCCCCTCCCTGCGCTCCTGGCCGACCTGGTGATGGGGCTGGCGCTGGGTGGGGTGATCTTCGTCCCCGTCGAAACGCTCCTCCATATCCGAAAGACGTTACGAAGTAAAAAAGAGAGCTGATAGGACTATTTGGAAGCTGACGCACTTTTAACTATAATTACCCATATCGTCATAAGGAGTGTTTATGAAACGAATTCTGATTCTCGGTCTCGCTTCGGCGATGGGACTCTGGGCCCTCAACCCCCAGACCGCCACCAAAGAGCAGCTGGAAGGGATCAAAGGGATCGGCGAGGTCAAAGCCCAGGCGATCATCAAATACCGCCGTACCCATAGGATCCGCTCGATGCAGGATCTGATGCAGGTCCCGGGGATCGGTGAGGAGCTGGCCAAAAACGTCTACAACGACGTCAAAGACGGTACCGCTACCAAACCCTCCGGGAAAAAAGGCAAAAAAAGTACTGCCAAGAGAAGTACCGCCAAATCCAAAAGCAAGCAATCGGCCACGGTAGCCAAAGACGAAGAGCGGGTCGCCAAAGACAAGGCCAAGCTCAAAAAAGACCAGCAAGAACTCCGAAAGGCCAAAAAGGCCAAAGACGCCAAAAAGGCCGCCGAACTCCAAAAACGGATCGCCAAAGACAAGGCCAAGCTGAAAAAAGATGAAGAGAAGGCCAAAGCCGACAAGAAAAAAGCCAAGAGCGGTACCAAGAAGAAAAAAAGCTCCGCGTCCAAAACGGGCGCCAAGAAAAAAACGGACACCTCCAAAGGGAAAAAAGGGAAGAAATAATCCCTACTCCTCCCCTGCGAGCTCCCGGGCGCGGCGATAGCACGCCTCCTGTGCCTCGATGAACGCGCTGCGTACCCCTTTTTCCTCCAATACCGCATATCCCGCCGCCGTGGTTCCCCCCGGCGACATCACCTTGTCTTTGAGCTCCGCGGGACGTTCGTCGGCCAACAAGGCCCCCATACCGTCCATCAACGCCGCCACGAAGCGGTAGCTCACCTCCCTGGGGAGCCCCAGGTTCACCGCCCCGTCCGCCAGCGCTTCGGCCACCAGTGCCATCCAGGCGGGAGCGGAGCCCCCGATCCCCGTGGCGATATCCAGCTGCCGTTCGCTTTCGAGCCAGATCGCCGTACCGATGGAGGAGAGGATCGCAAGCGCCTCCTCCCGGAACGCCGCGTCGCCGGTGACCGAAGTGACCGCTTTCCCTTTGAGTGCGGCGATGTTGGGCATCGCGCGGATATAGGCCCGGGCGGAGATTTTCTCCCGCAGACGCTGCAGCGGAGTTCCGGCCAGGATCGAAATGAGCGCCTCGGCCTCCCCCCGGGTCTGCAGCGATTCGAGCGACTGGGGTTTGATCGCCAGGATCACCACATACCCGTCCAACGGCGGGATCTCACCTACAACACGAACTTCCGGGTAGAGGCGGGCCAATTCGTCTCTGCGCCTTTGGCTGACTTCGACCACCGTGATCTCGTATTTCCCCGCCAGTGATGCGAGCATGGCGCCTCCCATATTTCCTGCGCCGATGAGAAGTAGTTTCATGTCCTTCCTTTCGTTCCCGTGATCGTGGGACGTCGCCGTTTCCGACGAAGACCCCGGATCGGGGTATTATGGGGAATTATTCCACATTTTCCCCCATACGGGGCTTCGACCCGTCCCGTACGCAGAAAGGCTCACAAGCGATCCGATCGGGAAAGTGGGCGCACAGCCGCATGCGAAGCCGATCGTCGGCATGGATCTGCACGATCGCGCCGTCGGTCCCTTCCAGGAGTCGTTCCCCATCGGTATGCCGGCCGTTCTCGGCGAGCGCCGCAGCGTGATACCCCCGCGCCAATGCAATCGGGATCCAGAGGATCGAATTGTCCCGATAAGGGCCGATCGCCTCTTCCATCCTCTCGTAGTCGTCGATCGCCCCTGCCGGATCTCCTCTCCGCTCCCGGATCATCGCCTCGGTCCAGAGATAGAGGAAGTGTCCGAAATCGGGCAGATCCTCGTTTCGCACCGTCCGGAGACGCTCCTCCGCCTCCCGGGCCGATCCGAAACGGGCCAGAGCAAACGCCAGATCGAGGGCTCCCACGTCCGTATCGAGTGCGTCAATCCGACGGATCGTCTCGACGAAGCGGTCGTACTCCCCCGCTTCGTAATAAATCATCGCCAGGATGTTGAGATAGATCGTTTCGGCGATTTGGGAGGCGTAGGCCCGTGCCGCGCCGTATCGTTCCATCGCCTCCTCCATCTTCCCCAGACAGGCGTAGATCCGGGCTTCCTTGCCGTAGAGATCCACGAGGATCTCCGGCTGGACCCGTTTCCCCAGCAGACGGCGCAGCCGGTCGATCCGGCTCAGAACACCGTCATAGTCCCCCAGGGCGAGATGGCGGTGGATCGCATCATAGAGGCACTCCCTGCGATATCCCCGGTACCAGTTGAAAACCAACAATAGCGCACCACCGACGATGATCCATTCGATTGCACCGAAACCTCGGGAAAACCCGATTCCACCGACAATGACAAAGAGGATGAGCAAGGGCCAATTGACACGCAAAAATGCCCGGACGGCCTCTCTCCACTCCGGTTCCATCACGGTGGCACACCCGCCGTTCCCTGTGGCGCTCCCCTTTCGCTCCATCTCGTTCCTTTCATCGAACATATTGTTCGTTTTATCAAACTTTAGCGAAAACTCTCTTTGCTTTTCCGTACTCAATCACACACGACTATGGTACTGTAGAATCGTTTTGCAATGATCGAAAAATCGAATCTTCGGATCGGAAATCGAAGGGAATAACGCTCCAGCGATGGAAAGGAGGGTGTTTCGTTATATGAGAAAAGATAGTTTGTTATATTGAAAAGAGCCCGTAGGCGGACTCTTATTTCATCGGCCCTTTTTCGAGGGCTTCGAGAGCGTACTTTTTCCCGAGCTCGTAGGCTTTGAGGTTGGCTTCGTGGACCTTGGGGGGGACTTTGCTGAGCATGGTTTCGATCAGCAAATCGTCGTCGATCGCACGGGTAAAGGTGTTAGCCGCACCGAGGGCGACCACCGACTGGGTGATGACGTTTCCGACCTCTTCCTTGGCGATGGTAATGACGGGGATTTCATAGATCCGCCACCGCTTTTTGTCCTCTTCGCTAGGGGTGACCAGGTTCGGATCGACAATGATGTCTCCACCGTCTTTGACCCCTTTTTTGAACTGGTCGTAGCTCACCTGTGCGACCGAGAGCATCAGATCCACCTCCCCGTCGTTGGCATAGGGATAGAGGATCGGTTCGTCCGAGAGCTGGATGTCGACCACCGTCGGCCCTCCACGCACCTGGGAGGTGTAGGTGGCGGTTTTGACACCGTAGCCCCCCTGCTTGATTTTCGCGGCGGCGAAGATCTCACCGGCCAGGAGCACCCCCTGCCCGCCAACGCCGGTAAAACGCATGATGATTCGTGACATGGCTGCTCCTTACAGTTCGACTTTGGTGTTGTTCTGCCAGGCCTCTTTGACCTTCTCGTACAGCGCCGTATACTCGGGGGCCTCGGTATCCTGCTTGAGGATTCCGGTGGGGAAGAGCCCCTTGCGCTCCTCCTCACTCATCGCGTCGTATTTTTTCTTGGAGACGGTGATCTCATCGATCCACTCCAGGTTGGCCATGGCGCTTCCCATTTTGTTTTTCCGTCCCAGGTTGATGTGGCAGTTGGAGAAGACGTCGACGAAGGAGAACCCCTTGTGTTTGAAGGCTTCGACGAAGACTTTTTCCAGCTTGCGGGGTTCGGTCACTTTTTCCCGGGCGATGAACGAGGCCCCTGCCCCTTCGGCCAGCTTGCAGGCGTCGAAGGTGGGGTCGATGTTTCCGCGCTTCATCGTCACGGTCCACATCCCCTGGGGGGTGGTGGGGGAGGTCTGGGAGTTGGTCAGCCCGTAGATGAAGTTGTCGATCAGGATCATATTGATGTCGATGTTCCGGCGGCAGCCGTGGATCGTGTGGTTCCCCCCGATCGCCAGGGCGTCCCCGTCCCCGGCGATACAGAAGACGTGCTTGTCGGGATTGGCCATCTTGATCCCGGTGGCGTAGGCTACGGTCCGTCCGTGGGTGGTGTGGACCGTGTTGCAGTCGATGTAGGAACTGAAGCGCCCCGAACAGCCGATCCCGGAGACGACGCACATGTCGTCTTTTTTGATCCCGAGCTTGTCGATGGCCCGGATGAAGGCTTTGAGGATCACCCCGTCGCCACATCCCCAGCACCACAGGGTGGGCAGCTTGTCGGTTCGGAGATATTCGTCGTAGTTGAATGCCATAGTGCCTCCTTAGAGCAGTTCGTCTTTGATTTTGGCGATCATGTCGGCCGGGGAAATGGGGCGTCCGTTGGCTTTGAACAGCGTCACGAACTCGTCGCGGTGCATACCGGTGGCCCGCTCGAACGCCTCCACGTATTGACCCATATTGAGCTCGGTCATGAAGACCTTGTTGCCGAAGCGCTCTTTGAGCTCTTTCATCTTCTTGTCGGGTGCGGGGAAGAGCGTGATGGGGCGGAACATTCCGATCTTGACCCCCTCTTCCCGGAGCCGGTTGACCGCTTCACGGGCGGCCAGCGAAGCCGAACCGTAGGCGACCACCAGGTACTCCGCGTCGTCGAGCATATACTCTTCGTAACTTTCGATCTCGTCCACATGGGCGTCGACTTTGTTGAAGAGCCGCTTGATGAGTCGATCGCAGATCTCGGCGTCTTCGGTGGGGAAACCGGTGGGACCGTGATGGAGCCCCGTGTAGTGGTAGCGGTATCCTTTGAACATCGGGTTCAGAATCGCCGGCTCGTCGTCGGGGACGTCGTAGGGGCGATAGTCGGCCGGATCGCCGACGAACTGGCGGCGCAGCTTGATCCCCTCTTCCACCTCCTGCAGCGAGGGGAGTTCGGCTTTGGCATGCATATGTCCCAGCGTCTCGTCCAGCAGGACGAATACCGGCTGCATGAACCGGTCGGCTAGGTTGAACGCGCGCACCGTCTCGGTGTAGCACTCTTCCAGGGTACCGGGACAGAGCACGATCGTCTTGAGGTCTCCGTGACTAGGGTTTTTGGCCTGGAGGACGTCTCCTTGCTGTACCCGGGTGGGCAGTCCGGTGGAGGGACCTCCCCGCATGACGTTGACGATCACCAGAGGTACCTCGGCGATGTGGGCCAGGCCGATATTTTCGGCCTTGAGGCTGATCCCGGGGCCCGAAGTGGCGGTCATGGCCCGCACACCGCTCATCGAAGCGCCGATCGCCGCGCAGATCCCGGCGATCTCGTCTTCCATCTGCATACACGCTCCACCCACCTTGGGGAGGAGATCGGAAATCGTATGCATGATTTCACTCGAAGGGGTGATGGGATATCCCCCGAAAAACCGGCATCCGGCATCGACGGCGGCCATCGCCGCCAGATCGTTTCCGCTTGAAATCACTTCCCGTTTGCTCATCGATACTCCTTTAGGCACCCAGAATCATATAGTTGTTTTCGGCAATTTTTTTCGCCCGCTCTTTGGCCTGCTCGGTCAGCTTGGCGAATTTGTACTCTTTTTTGTCCGCGACGAAGATGGCGAAGTCGGGACAGGAGAGCTCGCACTCGTTGCATCCGATGCAGGAATCGGGTTCGATGACGGTGATCATCGCACCCAGGACTGTATGGGGATCGGGGCGCATCGCCAAAACGCCGGCGGGGCACACCGAAACACAGATGTCACAGGCCTTGCACCGACTCTCGTCGGTCCAGACCGGGGTGTTTTCGGGAGCTTTCATCAAAGACATGTTCTTCCCCTTATGTGAGTTTTACAGTGACAAACCACTATGGATGTAGAATATCGAAGTTTCGGTAAGGGGGGTATGAAACGATTCGTTGCGATTATGGATGAGAAAACGTTGTTACCTTTTGAAGCAAAGGGGCGCTACCACTCCCGGCCGATCCAGACCACCGAATCGCCGGGGCGAATCTCCCCGTCGCGAAGTACCCGGCAATAGACCCCCCGGTTGTCCCGCACCAGCCGGGGGAGGCGTTTGTCGAAAACCGCCAGATGATCGCACAGCGTGCAGCTTTCGCTCACCCGGATCCTGGCACCGCCGATCTCGAAAACCGTTCCGATGGTGAAGCGGTGGGGATCGAAATCGAGCAGCAGATTCTCCCCGAGACTTCCCGGGGCGAGTTCGATCCCTTCCCTTTGTGCCAGATCATACGCGTATTTCCCTGTAATCAGAACTCCCCGATCGGGGTTTTTGCCGGCGAATTTGTCCCCTTCGATCCCATATTCGGCCCGCAGCCGCAGGGTTTCGACCCGGGGGCGGGGCAATCCCCCCGTCCCTTCGGGGGCACTGAAAGTACCGAGCACTTCACCGGCGAGAATCATCGGGGGTCTCCTTCGATTTTTGGATTACTTCCTTGAGGATCTTCAGGAAATCGTCCCGGGTCCAGCTCCCGGGATAGTGGGCCAACAGCCGCCCCCGGGAATCGAGGAAGAAGAAACTGGGGGTGAGGTGGCGATAGACTTTCCGGAGTCCGAACGGCAGCCGCGCCCGATGGATGTCGATCTGATCGAAAAGGAAGTGGCTCGCCAGGAGTCGGGAGATTTCAGGGTCGGGAAAGACCGAACGGTCCATCGCCACACAGTAGTGGCAATAGGAGGACATCGCTTCGATGAGGAGGATCCGCCCCCCCTTGCGGGCCTGCTCTAGCAATCGGCGTTCGTCGGTCACGTTGTGGAGGTTCGCGGTGGCGACGGCGGGTTTTTCGGATGACCCGGCGGCGGCGGTACGCCGTGCGTTGTATCGGAGGAAATAATGCGCCAACGCTTCATAGTCCTTTTCATCAAGGCCCCGGATCGGTTTTTTGGTGGCGTAATATTCCATCACGGTGGGATCGCAAATGCTCTCCCGGCGGTCGGGATGGGTGAGATAATCCTGCAGATAGGCCGCCACCTCGTCGGCACGCATCTCCTTGTCGGAGGGATCCCCCACCTTTTTTGACCCTTTGGTGATGGCGTAGACGAGCATGTTGACGGTGGGGGCCTTCAGGTGCAGGAGGGTGTTGTTCATCTCGAAAAAATTCTTTTTGATGGTCGCCGGGTCGATGTAGGAGCCGTGGCAGGAGGAGCAGCGCTCGGCGAAGATCCGTTTCCCCTGCGAATAAAGATCTTCCGCCGAAGCGGCCATGATGAGCGTAATGAATAGAATGGATATGCGACGCATAGCAGCTCCTGGGGGCGTTCACCGCAACGATCCGCAGATCTCTCCGACGAGCGAGGCAAAGCCCTCAGCATTTGACGATGCCGGGGTTGCCTTTGACGCCCACGATTTCGGGGGTATCGACCCGATACCCTTTTTTGATGTCTTTGACGTTTTTGAGATATTCTTCGACGATTTCCCAGATGGGGCGTCCGGGAGCTTTGGAATTAACCGTCGCCCATCCGGAGACTTTGTATTTCTTCTTGGGATCGAGCTTTTTGCCGTTGAGCAGGGTGATGTCGGTGATCCGCTTGCCGATCGTTTTGGTCGGATCGATCCGGTAGGAGATCCCGCCGGTGCGGACCATGTCGCCGCCTTGCTGATAGAAGGGATCCTTGTTGAACAGGTTGTCGGCTACGTCTTCGAGGATCGCGTGGATCGTCTTGCCGTCCATTTCCCGGACGTAGGTCTCGGGATAGGTCATCGCTGTCTGGGTCGCCAGATCGTCGAAAGTGACCTTCTGGCCGGCGATCAGACTGGTCCCCCAGCGGAATCCGGGCGAAAGGCTGATCTCTGCCCCGTTGATCTCACGGAGCGCGTCGCAGATCACCTGGTCCCAGCTTCCGTTGAAGTTTCCGCGGCGGAAGAGGGTAATCTCGGTGGTGGCGATCACCCGCTCGAGATCTTTTTTGAACGGTGCGCGGACCTTCTCGATGTAGGCTTTCATTTCCTTGTCTTCGGGGACAAGGTTGGAGAAGATCGGAAGCAGGGTGAATTTGAAGTCCTTGATCTTGCCGTTTTGGATATCGAGATCGAGAACGTTGACGAATTTCCCGTTGGATCCGGCGTTGCAAACGTAGGTGACCCCTTTTTTGTTCTTGACCGGATAGGCTTCGGGGACGCCGTCGTGAGTGTGTCCCCCCATGATGAAATCAATTCCGGTGACCACTTCGGCCATTTTCTTGTCGACGTCGTATCCGTTGTGCGAAAGGACGATCACCGCGTCGGGTTTTTCTTTTTTGCGCACCATGTCGACGAATTCCTGCATGCTGTCCGCATCGATACCGAAGGTGAGATCGGGGATGAAACGCTTGGGGTTGGCGATCGTGGTGTAGGGGAAGGCCTGACCGATGATCGCGACCCGAGCATTGCCGACTTTTTTGATCGTGTAGGGTTTGAAGGCCAGCCCGCTGTCCTCGTCGTAGGGGGTAAATTTGTCCTCCATGATGGAGTCCTCTTTGACCTTGACGTTCTGGGCGATGAACTCGGCCTTGAGTTCTTTGATATTCTCCAGAATCTCTTTTTCGGTGTAGGTGAACTCCCAGTGTCCGACCATCACATCGACCCCCAGCAGGTTCATCGCCCCGACCATGTCCTTGCCGCGGGTCTGCAGGGCCGTCCAGCTCCCCTGCCAGGTGTCTCCCCCGTCAAGCAGCAGGGTCTTGTCCCGCCCGAAACTGTCGCGCAGGGTGTCCACCACCGTCTTGATATGGGCGAATCCCCCCATCTTGCCGATCGAGCGGGCCAACTCCTCGAACTGCACGCAGGTCATGGCGTAGGTGAGGTATTTGTTCCCCTCGATCCCATAGTATTTGAGGAAATTCTTCCCGACGATATGGGGCGGTTTCCCCTCGTTTTCATAGAGCCCGATATTCACGCTGGGCTCGCGGAAATAGACGGGCACCAGCTGGGCGTGGGAATCGGTCATGTGCAGAATCCGCACGTTCCCGAAGGGTTTGAGCTTGTAGTAGTCCTCCAGCTTTCCGTTGGGAGACATCCGTGTGTGGGAGTTGGCAAACAGCGGGGTGGAACCCAGGAGAGCCATGAGGTAGAAAAACTCGCGTCTGTTCATTCGTTCGATCCTTTCGTTGATGGACTCGCTTCGTGAGCCTGAAGGTCAGAGTGCGCCGACACTCTGGCGTTCGGGCTCCGGGCCGCGCGTGCGGCTCAGAACTTGTACCCGTCTCCGGGAACCGCCAGACGCCAGGTCTTTTCGGCTTCCCGCACCTGCTGGAGGGCGCGGACGGCGAATTTGCACGCACGCTCGGCGGCATAATCCACCGGGAAGGTTTTGGTCTTTTCCTTCCCTTTTTTCTTGTAGTGGAGGGTCACGGTTTTGGATTTGCTCTTGAGCGCCTCCTGGAGACCGCGGATGTACTCCTTGTTTCGGATCCCCAGCCGCTTGAACTCCACCCCCAACTCGATCGCCGCAGGGTTGAATTTGGCCGCGGTGGCGACCACTGTTTCCAAGCCGTTGGACTTCACGTCGCACGCTTTGGCCACGTCGACTTTCATCGCCTCGTCGACCATCTTCTGCGCGTCACCCGCGGAGAGGGAGATCGAAAGGGACACCCCCAGCGCCAGGGCCGTCGCGATGTTGAGATTGCGTTTCATCCCGCCCTCCTTATTTTCGGATATCGGGCCCGTCGACGGGCAGACCGTTGGACATGTAGGCCATGAAGTAGAGTATCTCGCTCACCCATTGACTTCCGGGCTTGTGGGGATTCTCCCCCTGGTTTTTCTCGCACCCTTTGATCCGGCGCTCCAGGGTCCCTAGCCCCTGCCATTTGAGGCGATAGACCGGGAAATGGGTCGTAGCTCCCAAAAGCGGAGAGAGATATTCACGACGGACACGGTTGCCGGACCCCTGGACATGGCAGTTGGCACAGGAGAGTTTGAGATACCCCCGCTGGGCGTAGTAGGCTTTTTTGCCCCGCTCGTAAGCTTCGGCTGCCGCTTTGGAGGGGATGGTGATGTGTACCTTTTTTCCCGCCTCCTTGCTTTTGGCGGCGAAGAACGCCTCTAGATCGGCGATCTTCCCTTTGGTGAGCTTCCAGGGTTTCTGTCCGTGGGCTTTGAGGCAGTCGTTGATTGCCACGCTCAGGGTGACCACTTTCCCCTGCTTCTCGTCGAATTTGGGGTACTCCCCGGCGATGGCGGGATCGGGGAAGCACTCCTTGATCCCTTTGGTGCCGTTGTAGAGCTCCTCCCCGGCATCGATGTCGTCCTCGTAGGGGGGCATTTCGTTGATCTCTTCGTATTGCGAGCGCCCCACCTTACTAAAAGCATACGATCCCAGCCGAAAATCTTCCACCTTTTTGACCGGCATAATGTTTTTCATATCCTCTTCGGTGGCGTAGGGGAAAAACTGCCCCCGATTTTTGACCGGATCGGAAAACTTCTTCATGAAGTACTTCACCAGCGCCTGCCTGTCTTTCTCGGCCTGAACGTCAAACGAGCCGGCATTGAGGAGGACGCCGCCGATCATCACCGCGACCGTGGCTTTCACTGCTTTTGCGATCATCTCTTCTCCTTTCTGAGACGATGGACCCGAGGGCCGTATTTACTTGATCTTCGCCTTGCCCGTCTTGGTCTTCCCTTTCAGGTCGAGCCAGCTGATCTCCACCTCTTCTCCCTTTTTCCCGCCTTTGAAGTAGAACTTCATATAGGGGTTTTTGGAGAGGAACTGGCTGGTGGATACCTCATAGACGGTCGCCCCTTCGTTTTTGGCGGTTACATAGACGATGAAGTTGGCCTCTTTCCCCTTCTTTTTTGCCTGCCGATAGCTCAGCATGGGGTGTTTCATCATCACTTTGACTTCGGTTTTGTCACCTTTGAGTTTCGCTTTGATTCGCATGGTTGGCTTTCCTTTCTCGTTCTTGCTTCAATCTTACTTTCGTTTACGACGCGTGCCGAAAATCCCTGACGTTACGCGATCAGCCGCCGCATCCGCCGACGGTGACTTTGACCACTTTGTCGGCTTTGTAGAGTTTTCCATCGATATCGGCGACGACCACCACGTGTCCGGTCTGCTGCATTTTGATCCGTACCGAATAATCGGGAATTCCCCGCTCGGGCACGTCGAAGATCGCGACAACCGTCTCGGGATCGGCGGTCTGCATCAGAGCGATTTTTTTGGCCCCTTCAGCTTTGAAGCTCACGGGTACAACGGCACCGTTTTCGGCGATGGCGGGAGCCTTGAGCTTGATTTTGCCCTCTTCGACCTTGTCGGTGCCGAAAATCGCCTTGATCGCGGCGTTGACACCGTTCATATCCTCACCTTTGGCCTTCTCGTCGTTTTTGATCTTCCAGACGTCGGGGAGCTTCTCCCGGTAGTTGACCGCCATCAGCATCGAGGGTGCGGCGGCTACCGCCACTGCCAGTCCGGCTCCGAGTCCGAGGAATTTTCTTCTTTCCATGTTCGTCCTTTCGTGATTGGAATTTACTTGATCGTCTTGAGATAGGCAACCACCGCTTTGATCTGGTGGTCGCTCAGCACGCCGTTGAGCCCGAAGGGGGGCATCGCCGAAATGGGATTGGTCGTATAGGGGTTGTAGATCTTATCATACAGCGCCTGTTCCGGCCACACCGAAAGTCCCTGGAGTTTGGGCCCCAGGTTTCCGGGGTTGTCGATCTTCTTCCCGTTGACCGCATGGCACGCCAGGCAGTTTCCGATCTTCTTGGTGTTGAAGATCTTCTCCCCTTCCTTGACGAGATCGGCGTTGCCGCCGGCACTTGCCGTGATCACCATACCGGCGGCTACCGCCGCGGCCAGAAACAGTTTCTTCGTCTGCATGATCTACTCCTTCCTTATTTGCTTTTGCCGACCATATAATCGACGATCGCTTTGACCTGATCGTCTTTGAGGCTCATGTTGCCCCCTTTGGGAGGCATGCCGTTGAACCCTTTGAGCGCGTGCTCATAGAGGGTTTTGTTCCCTTTTTTGATCCGATCGGCCCAGTCGCCTTTGTTGCCGACGACCGGCGCACCCGCCGCACCGGACGCGTGGCAGCCGGCGCAACTTTTCTTGTATTCCGCTTCGGCCGCGGCGTTGGCTCCGGAGGCCCCTTTGGGTGCCGGCAGCGGAGCTTCCACGGCTGCGAACCCTTCGCCGTTCATGACCGGCTTACCGCAATTGTAGCGGGGCACTTTCACCGGAGGCGTGATGCTCTCGGTCGCATCGATCTTGATGTGCATCACTTTGACCTTCTTCATGTCCCGGCACCCTTTCATGCAACGGGTGTTGTGGGTATCGGGCTTGCGAAGGTTGTTGTATTCGAATCCCTTTTCGTTGGGGAGGTGGACCTTTTTGAGGAAATCGGCGTTGATCACCGTATCGTCCTCGATCTCCTTCCCGTCGACTTTGATGTCGTTCATCTGAAGAATGTATCCGATAATCCCGTAGACCTGGTCGTTGGTCAGTTTTTTGGGCGTCGGCAGCGGCATCGCCATTTTGATGTACCAGAAGAAGGGGGCGATGTAGGGAGCGTAGCTTCCGATCGTTTTCTCGGGCCCTTCGTCTCCACCGGTTTTGGCCTGGCGGGTCAGCGTACCGATGCCGCCGACGAGAACCGGGTTCTTCCCGACCCCTTCGCCGAAGTCTCCGTGACACATGGCACAGTTGTTGGCGAAAACCTCCGCTCCCTCTTCGACGGTCATCTGTCCTGGAGGCAATCCCTTGCCGTCGGGACGAACGTCGACGTTCCACGCTTTGATCACATCCGCAGGAGCGTCCTGCCCTCGTTTGAATTCGTTTTTCTTCAGCGTCACGGGCGAAATCTTGCGCATGATCGCCCCGTCGACGTTGATTTTGTGTCCTTTTTTGTCGGTCACGACCCCGTGATAGGGATAATGGTTGGGATCGGCAGGGGTGTAATGGAGCTTCTTGGCTCCCCCTTCTGCCGCGATCGCCGCGGAGGCGGACAACGCCAGGGCTCCGACGGCCAGCGTGAGATTACGCACGACGGATTTGGACATTGTTCACCTCCCCGTTGGATTTGACTTCCCAGTATTGCACTGCGTTTCTGTGATAGATGAATTCGGTTCCCCGTGCATCAAGCAGCTGCTGCTGTTCGGGCTGGGTGTAACCGGTCTCGTCGGTGGAGCGGCTACCGATGATCAGCGGTTTGCCGTCCCAATCGAAATAATACTCGAAGCGGGTGATCATCTTGGGAAGCACCTCGCTGGTGATTTTGGCTTCGTGCCAGGTCTGTCCCCCGTCGAGGGTGACGTCCACGTGGGTGATCTTCCCTTTTCCGCTCCAGGCGATTCCGGAGATTTTCATCCGACCCGGCTTGCGCCCTTCCCATCCCCGCTCGGGGCACGGAGAGGTGATGACCGAATCGGACTCGAAGACCCAGTTGAACATTTTGGCGTGTCCGTCGGGGAGGAGCTCGGTGTATTTGCTGGTCTCTTCTCGAGCCCACCAAGATTTGTCGTCGAACTTGAGGCGGCGCAGCCATTTGGTCTGCATCACCCCTTCCCAGCCCGGCAGCAGCAGGCGAACCGGATAACCGTTCTCCGGACGGAGGGCTTCACCGTTCATGGCATAGACCAGCATCGCGTCATCGAGAACCTTCTCGATGGGAACCGAACGGCCTACGCTGGCGGGGTCGGATCCTTCGGAGAACATCCACTTGGCACCTTTTTTGAGCCCGATGTCTTCGAGGATCGTCTTGAGCAAGACGCCGGTGTACTCGGAAGCGGAGAGCATCCCATGGGTGATCTGGAGCGAGTTGAGCTGGGGTCCGCGGGCCTCCATCGCACTGTTTGCGGGACAGGAGAAAAAGTACTTTCGCGTCACGCTAGGATAGCTCTTGAGATCGTCCAGCGTCAGGATGACGGGCCGCTCCACCATTCCATGGATCAGCAGGCGCCACTCTTTGGGGTTGATGTCGACCACCCCGCCGTGGCAGCGGACAAAGTGGAGTCCGTTGGGGACGATGGTCCCCTCCAAATCCTGCCACGGAGTGAAGCTGACCGAAGCCTTCTGATCGGCCGTCAGCCAAGGGACGATCCGACGAACCACGTTGGACTCGTATTTGGAGGGGAGTCCGTAGGGGTAGGTGTTGACGTCCCGGCCCCAGGCTTTCCCCCATTTCTGGATGTGGGGAGGCAGGTTCTCGGGATCGACCTTGCACTCTTCGGCACTCAGTTTGGCCGTGCTACCCGCGCCGATCGCCGCTGCTGCGCCGACCGAAAAGGCCACACCGCGTTTGAGGAAATCACGGCGTTCCTCTTTCGGCACGCTCTCTAACTGCTTCGCGACCTCCTGGATCATCTCCGCAGTTGTCGGAGAGTGGACCGTTTGGTCCTTCTCGTTTATCATGAAGCAATCTCCTTTCACTGGGTAATTCTTGCGTTTGACGACTCCGTCACCGAGAATTGTAGCACTGTATTACTTATTTTAATATAAAGCGGAAAAAAAAATCTATGAAGGCTACAAATTGTTACTTATCGAATCAAAATAAAAAAATTTATTTTTTATTAATTTTGCTACGGAGTTCGATCAATTATTTTGATGGATAGGAAAGGAATCGTTCATTTTCATCGGTATCGTTGGATTGTATCGGTGAAGGAGTGGGGGACGACCCGGAGGGTCAGCGGCCAAGGACCTCTTTGACCGCTTTGCCGATGTCGGCGGGAGAGACGACCACTTTGACCCCCGCTTTTTCGAGGGCTTCCATCTTCTCGGCCGCGGTTCCGCTGCTGCCGCTGATGATGGCGCCGGCGTGCCCCATCCGTTTCCCTTTGGGGGCGGTCTGTCCGGCGATGAAGGCGACGACCGGCTTGGTGATGTTCTCTTTGATGAATTCGGCGGCCTGGATCTCCAGATCCCCGCCGATCTCGCCGATCATGACGATCGCTTCGGTCTCGGGATCGGCCTCGAACATCGGCAGGAGCTGCTTGTAGCTCAGCCCGATGATCGGATCCCCTCCGATTCCGACGGCGGTGGTGATCCCCAGCCCCTCTTTGACCACCTGATTGGAGGCTTCGTAGGTGAGCGTCCCCGATTTGGAGATGAGCCCCACGGGCCCTTTTTTGAAGATGAAGCCGGGCATGATCCCGATCTTGCACTCTTCGGCGGTGATGATCCCGGGGCAGTTGGGGCCGATGGTACTCATCCCTTTTTTGGTGGCGTACATCTTGGCGTACATCATATCCCGTACCGGAGCCCCCTCGGTGATGATCACCGCCAGTTCGATCCCCGCTTCGGCCGCTTCCATCACCGCATCGGCGACGAACGCGGGCGGGACGAAGATCATGCTCACCGTGGCCCCCGTCGCTTCGACCGCTTCGGCGACGGTATTGAATACGGGGCGCCCCAGATGCTCCTGCCCCCCTTTGCCGGGGGTGACGCCGCCGACGATCTGCGTACCGTAGTCGATACACTGGGATGCGTGGAAGGTCCCCTCTTTACCGGTAAATCCCTGGACGATCACTTTGGTGTCTTTGTTGACGAGAATGGACATTAGAGCTCTCCTTTCGCGGCGGCGACGGCTTTGCGGGCACCGTCGGCCAGGTTTTCTGCGGGAATGATGTTTTGGATGTTGGCGTTTTTGAGGATCTCCGCCGCCTCTTCGGCGTTGGTTCCATCCAGGCGTACCACCACGGGCACGGTCACGTCGGTAATCTTGGTCGCCTCGAGGATCCCGTTGGCGACCCGGTCACAGCGAACGATTCCGCCGAAGATGTTGACGAAGATCGCTTTGACGTTGGGGTCTTTGAGGATGATTTCGAAGCCCTTGGCGACCGTTTCGGGGTTGGCCCCGCCCCCCACGTCGAGGAAGTTGGCGGGCTCTCCCCCTTCGTGCTTGATGATATCCATCGTCGCCATCGCCAATCCGGCGCCGTTGACCATACATCCCACGTTTCCGTCGAGTTTGACGTAGCTCAGGCCGTGGGCTTTGGCCTCCACCTCGGTAGGTTCTTCTTCATCCAGATCCCGCATCTCGGAGATGTCGGGGTGGCGGTAGAGGGCGTTGTCGTCAAAGCCCATCTTGGCGTCCAGCGCCAGGAATCGTCCGTCGCCGGTCTTGATCAGCGGGTTGATCTCCACCAGTTCCGCGTCGTTGTCCATGTAGGCGTTGTAGAGTGCGGCGGCGAATTTGACGAAGGTGCCGACCTCCTCTTTGGGGAGCCCGAGGCCGAAAGCGAGCTTGCGCCCGTGGAATCCCTGGAATCCGATCGTGGGGTCGATAGTGACCTTGACGATCTTTTCGGGCGTCTCGGCGGCGACCTTTTCGATCTCCATCCCCCCTTCGGTGGAGGCCATCATCACCGGCATCTCCGCGGCGCGGTCGAGGAGCATCCCCAGATAGTACTCTTTGGCGATGTCCGCACCCTCTTCGATGTAGACTTTATGGACCACCTTCCCCTCGGGACCGGTCTGATGGGTCACCAAAGTCATGCCGAGGATCTCGTCGGCCCAGTGGCGCACCTCGTCAAGGCTTTTGGCCAGCTTGACCCCGCCGCCAAGCCCCCGGCCGCCGGCATGGATCTGGGCTTTGACCACCCAGAGATCCCCGCCGAGCTCCTTGGCCGCTTCCACCGCCTCGTCGACGGTGAAGGCCACCTTCCCGCGGGGAACCGGGACGTTGTATTTGCGGAAAATCTCCTTGGCCTGATACTCATGAATGTTCACGGTATGCTCCTTTTTCGCTTGAAGTGATCTATTATAGTTGCTTTTTGCATAAGAAATTTAAGGATCGGCATCGAAAGGATCGGCTTTGGGCGAAAGTGTTTAGAAATTACACTGAAAGGAATGGAGGATGGAAAATGGAGAATTAATGGTGAGGCGTACAGAAACATGATTTAATGATGAACTTCTGACATCGGATTCCAAGATGACACTACGGTATGTTACATAGCACATGTGTCCCAATGCCATCGCCAATGGTGACACTCCTTGCAACTTGCGACATGAGGCCCCGAAGGCCGTACTTGTGATTATTTTTTATCTCTTCATTTGTTTTTCTTTGTCCACGCGACAAAGAAAAACAAAACGAAGCAAAGGAAAAGAAAACGCGAGGGACTGACGTCTTGGCAGAGATGCCATGCGTGGTGGAATGGGAAATGAGGAGTGAGGAGTTTCGAGGCGCCGTGATACGGCGCAGTTTGATGGTGGATGTTGGATTTTGGATGCTGGATTAAGGGACGTTACTGCGCAACGACTCCCTATGAATAACAACTATCGACTCGCGACTATCGACAGCCGACTGCTCCGCAGGCGCTCAGTCTTTGACTTCGTATTTGGCCCGGCCCATTTCGTACAGGTCGTTGCCGTGGGTGTCGTTGATGACGGTAACGGGGAAATTTTCCACTTCAAGTCTTCGGATCGCCTCGGGACCGAGTTCGGGGTAGGCGATCACTTCGGCCTTTTTGATCGATTTGGCGATCAGCGCTCCAGCTCCCCCGGTAGCGCCGAAATAGACCGCTTTGTATTTCTTGCAGGCGTCCTTGACCGCTTGGTTGCGTTTGCCTTTTCCGATCATCCCCTTCTGGCCGTGCTCGATCAGGATGGGGGAATAGCTGTCCATTCGGTAGCTGGTGGTGGGTCCGGCGCTGCCGATGGGCTCACCGGGCTTGGGCGGGGTGGGACCGACGAAGTAGATCACCGAACCTTTGAGATCGAAGGGGAGCTGCTCCCCTTTTTCGATCAGGTCGACCAGCCGCTTGTGGGCGGCGTCTCTGGCGGTGTAGATCGTTCCGCTCAGATAGACGATGTCTCCGGCTTGAAGTTTGCTGACGTCCTCGTCGCTGAGGGGGGTGGTCATATGGTATTCGGCCATTGTTCGATCCTTTCAGAGCGTAATGTGCGAATGGCGGGAGCTGTGGCACTGGACGTTGACGCTCACCGGCAGCGATGCGATGTGGCAGGGGTTTTTCTCGATATGGACCGCCAGAACCGTCTGGGTCCCCCCCATCCCCATGGCGCCGATGCCAAGTTTGTTGAGCTCTTCTTTGATCTCTTTTTCGAAGGCGTCCAGTTCCGGATCGGGGTTGGGAGTACCCGCTTCGCGGAAAAGCGCGTGCTTGGAGGACTTGGCCGCCACCTCGAAAGTACCGCCGATCCCGATCCCGACAATGATGGGGGGGCAGGGGTTGGGACCCGCGTCGCTGATGACTTGCTTGACGAAATTCTTGATCCCCTCTTTTCCCTGGGCGGGTGCCAGGACCGTAGCCCGGGAGACGTTTTCGCTCCCGCCTCCTTTCGCGGCGTACTCGATCTCGATCCTGTCGCCGGGGACCAGATCGAAATGGATGATCGCCGGGAGGTTGTAGCCCACTTCGTCCTTGAGGTTGTGGCGGTCGAAACAGTCGCAGGTGGAGGCGCGCAGAAACCCCTCCTTGTAGGCCTCCTCGGTCGCCTGGTTGATGGCGTCGCGGATCGATCCGCCGGTGACCTTGACATCTTCGCCCACTTTGACGAAAAAGACCGCCAAACCGGTATCCTGACACAACGGACGATCCTCTTCGGCGGCGAGATGGGCGTTGTCGAGGATTTGCTTGAGGACCGATTTGGCCACTTCGCTCTTTTCGTTCCGGTAGGCCTCCTCGATCGCCTTGAGGGCGTCTTCGGGGAGGTGGGATGCGGTATGCATCACCATCGCTTTGACCGATTTGACCAGATCGTCGTAGGCAATTTCACGCATGGTTGTTCCTTTATTCTTCGGTGATGATGTTGTCTTCGGGCTTGGTGAAGAAGTTGTTTCGCTTCAGGACGTTGATCATCCGCCGGACCGAAGCGACGCTCTTGGCGAATTTCCGCTTCTGCCCTTCGCTCAGCGTCACTTCGAAGAGTTTCTCGACTCCGTTGGCTCCCAGGGCGATGGGGACGCCGGAGACCACGTCCCGGTAGCCGTAGTGACCGTCGAGATAGACGGCGCAGGGGTGGATCTGCCGGGTGTCCTTGAGGATCGCCTCCACCATGATCGCCGTCGATTTGGCGGGGGCGTAGTAGGCCGATCCAGTCTTGAGATACCCCACGATCTCGGCCCCGCCGTGTTTGGTCCGCTCCACCACCTCGACAATCTCATCTTCGCTGAGGATGTCGGTCAGCGGCACTCCGGCAACGGTGGAGAATTTGGGAAGCGGCACCATGTCGTCCCCGTGTCCCCCCATGACCGAAGCGCGGATCTGCCCCGCACCATACCCCACTTTTTCGTAGATGAAGTGGGCCATCCGGGCGCTGTCGAGGATCCCGGCCATCCCCACGACCCGTTCCTTGGGGAATCCGCTCTCCTTGAGGGCGACGTAGGTCATCACGTCCAGCGGGTTGGAGACCATGATGACGATCGAATCGGGGGCGTGGTCCCGCACGTCGTGGATCACCTGCTTGGTGATCTCGGCGTTGACCATCAGTAGATCGTCCCGGCTCATCCCCGGTTTGCGGGGCGATCCGGCGGTGACCACCACCACGTCGCTCCCGGCCAGATCTTCGGGACGCTCGGCGACGCTCACCAGGGTATGCTGCCTCGCGGCGTTGGCCGCCTGGGACATGTCCAGCGCTTTGCCCTTGGCGATCTCGGGGGCCCGATCCCGCAGAACGATTTCGTGGCAGCTCCCTTGCATCGCCAGCGAATAGGCGACTGTCGCCCCTACGTTCCCGGCGCCGATGATGGCGACTTTTTTCCCTTTTTTTCCGCTCATTGGACTCCTTTGCGCCGGCGGGTCGAAACGGCAAAACATAACTCAGAACCGATCGTTCTCAATTATGCTTTGCTCCGGCGCCCGCCGGCAGGTAAAGTTGAATTGGTCGTTAGGCTACGCCACCGGATCATTGTATCCAAAGCCGGCAACGCTCTGACGACACGGATCTCAGATCCGGTCGATGATCTCGTTGAAGGTTTTGCTCGGGCGCATCGCCGCTTCGGCCTTGAGGTCGTCGGGATGGTAGTATCCGCCGATATCCTGCGCATTCCCTTCGACGGCCAGGAGCTCCTCGAGGATCTTCGCCTCGTTTTTGGCCAGCTCGTCGGCCACGGGGGTGAACTCCTCGGCCAGTGCGGGATCTGCCGTCTGGGTGCTGAGCGCCTCAGCCCAGTAGCGGGCCAGCCAGTAGTGGCTCGCTTTGTTGTCGGGTTCACAGCATTTGCGGCTGGGGGCCTTGTCGTTCTCCAGATAGGCTTCGTTGGCCTTGTCCAGCGCCTCGGCCATCGCTCCGATTTTGGCGTCGTCGTGCTTCATGTACTCCATCCGGAGCGATTCTGCCAGGGCCAGGAATTCTCCCAGGCTGTCCCAACGCAGGTGCCCCTCGCTCAGGAACTGGTCGACGTGTTTGGGTGCCGAACCGCCGGCTCCGGTTTCGAAGAGGCCGCCCCCTTTGAGCAGGGGAACGATGGAGAGCATTTTCGCCGAAGTCCCCAGCTCCAGAATCGGGTACATATCGGTCAGATAGTCCCGCAGGACATTTCCGGTGACGGAGATCGTATCCAGACCCGCCCGGGCCCGCTCGTTGGTGTAGTAGGTGGCGGTCGTCACGTCCATGATGGGCAGCTCCAGTCCGGTAGTGTCGTGCTCGGCCAGATACTTTTTGACCAGTTTGATCATGTTGGCGTCGTGGGCCCGTTTCTCATCGAGCCAGAAGACCGCCGGAACCCCTTCGATCCGGGCACGCTCGACCGCCAGGCGGACCCAGTCGCGGATGGCGTCGTCTTTGGCGCGGACCAGCCGCCAGATGTCCCCTTTTTCCACTTCGTGGCGCATCAGCACTTCGCCGCTTTCGCCGACAACCTCCATCACCCCGTCCTCGGGCACTTCGAAAGTGGTGGGATGGGAACCGTACTCCTCGGCTTTTCGGGCCATGAGCCCCACGTTGGAGACACGACCCATGGTGGTGACGTCGAACTGGCCGTTTTTCTTGCAGTCTTCCATCATCGCTTCGTAGAAATAACCGTAGCTGGCATCGGGAATGACCGCCAGGGTTTCCCGGGCTTCCCCGTTTTTGTCCCACTGCTTGCCCCCTTCGCGGATCACCACGGGCATGGAGGCGTCGACGATGACGAGGTTGGGGGCATCCAGGTTGGTCTCGAGTTTGTCGCTGTTGACCATCGCCAGATCGGGCTTGGCGTTGAGGATCGTATCCTTGATCGCCTGCTCGATCTCCGCCCCTTTGTCGGAGTTTTTGAGTTTGTCGTAGAGATCCACCAGCCCCAGGTTGGGGTTGACCCCCAGTTTTGCGAGCTCGTCTCCGTATTTGTCGAAGACATCCTTGAAGAAGATCTCCACGGCGTGGCCGAACATGATCGGATCGGAAACCTTCATCATCGTCGCTTTGAGATGGAGCGACCAGATCAGATCTTTCTCTTTGGCCTCTTCGATGGTTTTTTCGTAAAAAGCGCGCAGTTTCTTGGCCGACATGAAGGTGGCATCCAGCACCTCATCGGTTTCGGCTTCGATCTCCTTGAGGGTCTTGCCGTTGAGCTTGATGCTCACGGTTTGAGCCTTGGGGATGATCACCGACTGCTCGTTGGCGTAGAAATCGCCGTCGCCGTTCATGTGGGCTACCCGGGCCTGGCAGTTTTCGGCGAAGGGTTTGAGGCGGTGGGGGTGCTTCTGGGCGTAGCGTTTGACCGCCAGAGCCGAGCGGCGGTCGGAGTTGCCCTGCCGCAGAACCGGGTTGACCGCGGAGCCCAGACATGTGGCGTAGCGGGCCGCGATCTGCTTCTCCTCCTCGGTCTGGGGATTTTCGGGGTAGTCGGGGATGTCGTACCCTTGCTTCTGGAGCTCGGCGATACACTCTTTGAGCTGAACGACCGACGCGGAGATGTTGGGGAGTTTGATGATGTTGGCTTCGGGCTTGAGGACCAGCTCGCCCAGTTTGGCCAGCTCGTCTTCGGCCTTGCCCATGGCGGCCAGGACCCGCCCGGCCAAGGAGATGTCGCTCAGACGGACGTCGACTCCGGCTTTTGAGACGAATTTTTTGACGATCGGATAGAACGAATAGGTCGCCAGTGCCGGCGCTTCGTCGATTTTGGTCCATACGATGGTGGGTTTGGAACTCATGGAATCTCCTGCTTGTGGTGATTGGATGATCCATTATATCTGCAGCCCCCCTTCACGGGGGTTAAGAGATCCACGGGGGAGATTCAGAAGTGTGAAGATGTATCCAAACGAAACAAAATCGCCGTTTTGGGCCGATTTTAGCCCGCCTCTTTGAGCTCTTCCACGCTCACGCCCAGGGCGCGTGCTTCCTCCAGTATCATTTCGCTCACCCGGATCCGGGATTCGATCACCACGTCGGCCAGTTTGGAGCGGATCCGCAGCTGCAGCGGTCGGCGGCCGGGATGGCGTTCGGCCAGACAGTAGAGCTCCTCGATGATCTTGGGATCGGGCATCAGATCCAGCGCCAGGATCAGGGGGGGCTCCTCTTCGGGCGCGGGGGTGTGGCGCTCCTCTTTTTTGACTTTGACCCGCTCTTTTTTGGCATCCTGGAGCGTCTCGATCTTGAGGATGTTCATCCGGGTGTATTCCCCGTCTTTGCCGATGCGGACCTTGAAAGCGATCGGTTCGGAAAGATCGAAGGCCTCCAGCTGTTTGAGGTGGTCGGCGAAAAGCATCAGTTCGATGTTGCCGTGCAGGTCCAGCACGTGGGCGATGCCGAACTTGTTCCCTTTTTTGGAGATCTTTTCGGTGATCTCCTCCACTTTTCCCACGATCAGAGCCTGGGAACCGTCGGCCAGCTCGTCGATCTCGGAGCTGAGGGTGTAACGGATCTTCTCCAGATCGTCGCGGTATTTGTCCAGCGGGTGGCCCGAGACATAAAATCCCAGCGTCTCCTTCTCGAACTCCAGGATCTGCAGCGGCTCGAACTCCCCCATCGGATCCAGCTTCAGCTCCACGTGGGTCATCTCCTCCCCGTCGCCGAACAGGGAGTTTTCGGCCATTTTCTTGGCCTGGGCCGCCTTGGACGCCGCCTCCATGATCTCCTCGATCTGGGTGAGCATCGCTTTGCGGGTGTAGCCCAGGCTGTCCAGGGCCCCGGCTTTGATGAAGGCTTCGATCACCTTTTTGTTCACCTTGGAGGTGTCGATCCGGGAGACGAAATCGCTCAGATCCTTAAAGGGCCCCTCTTTGCGCGCTTCGAGGATAGAGCGCACGGCGATGTCCCCTGCCCCTTTGATCGCCCCGAGGCCAAACAGAATGGTCGGCTTGCCGTCGATCTCGTCGGCGACGAATGCCAGATCAGAACGGTTGACATCGGGGGGGAGCAGGTCGATCCCCATATGCTTGACCGCATCGACGTAGCGGACCACTTTGGTGGTGTTGTCCTTTTCCAGGGTCAGCTGCGCCGCCATGAATTCGGTGGGGTAGTAGCACTTGAGATAGGAGGTGTAGAAGGTCACCATCGCATAAGCCGCGGAGTGGGATTTGTTGAATCCGTATCCAGCGAATTTGACGATCAGGTCGAAAAGCTCCTCCGCCTTGGCCCGATCGAAGCCCTTTTTCTCCGCCCCTTCGGCGAACTGCCCTTTGAGCCGGTCCATCTCCTCCTTGATCTTTTTCCCCATCGCCCGACGGACCAGGTCGGCCCCTCCGAGGGTGAAGCCCCCGATCGTCTGGACGATCTGCATCACCTGCTCCTGATAGACGATCACCCCGTAGGTGGGCTTGAGGATCGGCTCGAGTTCGGGGAACATGTAGGTGATCTCGGCCCGACCGTGCTTGCGCTCGACGAAATCGTCCAACATCCCCGACTCCATAGGCCCCGGGCGGTAGAGGGCCAGCATCGCGATGATGTCCTCGAAGCGGGAGGGTTTGAGCTTCTTGGCCAGATCCTGCATCCCCGCCGATTCGATCTGAAAGAGCCCCAGTGTGTTGCCGCTGGAGATGTATTCATAGACCTTGGGATCGTTAATGTCGACCTTTTTGAAGTCGATCCGCTTGCCGTGGCGTTTTTCGATCAGCTGGAGGGCTTCCTCGATCACCGTGAGGGTCTTGAGGCCCAGGAAGTCGAACTTGATCAGATCCACGTCCTCGACGTACTTTCCGCTGTACTGGGTCGCCAGGGTATCCTGCCCCGTGGGTTTGAACAGCGGCGCCTTTTCCCAGAGGGGTTCGTTGGAGATCACCACCCCCGCGGCGTGGGTCCCGGCGTTGCGGTTGAGCCCCTCCAGCGCCAGGGCGAAGCGCCATACCTGGGCCGCCTGGGGGTCGTTTTCGATCAGTTCCTTGATCTTGGGTTCTTTTTCGTAGGCCGATTCGAGGGTGATCCCCAACTCTTCGGGGATCAGTTTCGCGAACGCGTCGGCCTTGGCGTAGCTCATCCCCATGACCCGGGCGACGTCCCGGATCACCCCCCGCGCCAGGAGTTTGCCGAAGGTGATGATCTGGGCCACGTTGACCCGGCCGTATTTTTCGATCACGTAGTCGATGATCTCCTGGCGCCGGCTCTGGCAGAAGTCCATATCGATATCGGGCATGCTCACCCGTTCCGGGTTGAGGAAACGCTCGAAAAGAAGCCCGTAGGGGATCGGGTCGATGTCGGTGATCTGCAAGGCGTAGGCCACCAGGCTCCCCGCCGCCGATCCCCGCCCCGGGCCGACGGGGATCCCCATCTCTTTGGCAGCCCGGACGAAATCCCAGACGATGAGCATATAGCCGGGAAATTTCATCGTGTTGATGATCTCGATCTCTTTTTCGAGCCGCTCTCTGTATTCGGCGTGCTTCTCTTCCGGTACGTGCTCGAGGCGCTTGGCCAGCCCCTTGCGGGCTTCGTGCTCGAAGAGCACGATATCGTTGGCGAGGGAATACTCCCGATCGGGTTCGGGGAGCTCCAGCCCCTCCAGAGCCGCCCGCTCCCGGGTGAATTTGAAGTTCGGCGGTGTGGGGTTGCCCAGCTTGATCTCCAGATTGCATTTGTCGACGATCTCCTGGGTGTTCTCCAGCGCCTCGGGGATGTCGGCGAAAAGCCGGGCCATCTCCTCGGGAGATTTGACGTAGAATTCGTGTACTGAGTGGCGGAGGCGGTTGGGGTCGTTATATTCCTTGTTCATTGCGATGCACATGAACGCCTCGTGGGGCTCGGCGTCATCGGGCTCGGTGTAATGGGTATCGTTGGTGGCGACGATCTTGATCCCGGTCTCGAGGGAGAGCCGGATGATCTGCTCGTCGATCCGCTGCTGGTCCCCGATCCCGTGGCGCATCAGCTCCAGATAGAAATCCTCCCCGAAAATCTCCCGATACTCCAGGGCGATCCGCTTGGCCTCCTCGTACCCTTTGGCACCGTAGGAGCGGTTACGTTCGTTGGTATTGAGATGCCAGTTGACTTCCCCCTGGAGGCAGGCGGAGGTGCAAATCAACCCTTCGCTGCGTTCGCGCAGGAGCTTTTTGTTGATCCGGGGGTAATAGTAAAACCCGTTGAGATAGGCCTGGGAGCTTAGGTACATCAAGTTTTTGTAGCCGGTTTCGTTTTTGGCGAAGAGGCACAGATGGTAGCGCTGGCGGGTGCTCTTGTCCCCCAGGTCGTCGCTGTTGTGGAGATAGGCTTCCATGCCGATGATCGGTTTGATCCCCTCGGCACGCATCGTTTTGTAGAAATCGATGGCACCGAACATGTTGCCGTGGTCGGTCATGGCGACCGCCTCCATCCCGAGCTCTTTGACCTTTTTGGCCAGGACCTTGATCTTGTTGGCCCCGTCCAGGAGGGAGTATTCGGTATGGAGATGCAGATGGGTGAATCGGGGTTTGACGGACATGGGAAACCTCACCGTTTTCGGAATGTGAAGAAACTATATCGAAGGAAAGTTAAGGGGGGCTAAAGGGTTTTCCAATGCCTATTTTACAGTATTTGTCCGCTTCTTTGACGATGGAAGAACGCCAGCGCGCACAGCGCCGCCCAGGAAGCCCCGAGCCCCCAGCCGGCCAATACGTCGCTGGCGTAATGGACCCCCAGATCGACCCGGCTCGCTCCGATGACCAGGGGCCAGAGGGCCAGCGTGGCGGCTACGAGTCCCCTCCCCCACGCAGAAGGGATCCGGGGGGCGATGAGGACGTACACCGCCACCGCCAGCGCCGCCGCCATCGTCGCATGCCCCGAGGGGAAGGAGTATCCCCCCTGTTCGATCACCCGCCAGACAGGGCGGGGACGGAGCACCAGGTGTTTGACCGCCCCGAAAAGGAGCAGCGCTCCCCCCATCGAGGCGAAAAGATAGAGCCCTTCGCGCACCCGTTTGGCCACGATGAGCGCCAGGGCGCCGAGCACTGTCGCGGCGGCGACCGGAAGGGGGCCTCCCGCTTCGGTCAGAATCCGCACGAACCGCAGCGCCTCCCCTTCCCGCCAGGGGGCAAGTGCTCCCCACCACTCCCGATCGAACTCCAGAGAGAACCGGTGTTCGATCAGCTCCCACCATACCGCCCCGAAAAGCGAAAGCCCCCCGAAAAACAAAAGCAAAAGCACGGTGGGGTGCACCCCTCTCCTCCCGCCGCTCATCCGAAGAGCGCTCCGTACCGCTTGGGATCGAAACCGACGACGACCTCTCCGTTCTCCAGCTCGATCACCGGCCGTTTGACGAGGAGATTCTCTTTGCAAAGCCACTCCCGCATCCCCGCTTCGTCCAGGTTCCGCTCCTTGAGTTTGAGCATCCGGTATTTGGTCCCCCGTTTGTTAAACAGCGTCTCGACGGGGACCTTTGTCAGCCACTCGTCGATCGTTTCGCACCCGACGGGGCTCTTTTTGAAATCGACGAATTCGTATTCGATCCCTTTGTCTTTGAGAAATTTCAGCGCTTTGCGCACCGTGTCGCAGGTTTTGATGCCGTAGACTTTGATCATCGTCGCTCCTTTTTGCAGATATCACGATGCTAACGGATCGAAATATTTCACTTCCCGATCGATCCGTTCTCCGGATTGATCCCGGGCCGATTCCAAATCGTACCGGCTCTGGAGGCTAAGCCAAAACTCCGCGCTGGTACCGAAAAATTTGGCCAAGCGCAATGCGGTATCGGGCGATATCGCCCGTTTACGATTGACAATTTCGTTGATCCGTCGGGGAGGAACGTGCAAGGCCCGCGCCAGTGCATTCTGACTCAAACCAAACGGCTCCATAAACTCCTCCTTGAGGATTTCACCCGGATGGATCGGTTCGATCGTTTTCATTTTCAATTCCTTTTTCAATGATAATCGATCACTTCGACCTGGTAAGCGTTCCCCCCTTCCCAAACGAAGCAAATCCGATATTGCCGATTGATTCGGATGCTATATTGTCCACTCCGATCACCGGCGAGTTTTTCTAGCCGATTCGACGGCGGTACTCTCAAATCCTCCAAGGTTTTTGCGGCATCCAGCATCACCAGCTTCCGATAGATCACACGCTGAATATCGCTCGGCAGTTTTTTGGAATACTGGCGCTCAAAAATCTTATGGGTCTCGGAACATTTGAAATCGACGATCATCAACAGAGTATAGCACAGATGACGTTATGCGTTATAACTAGGTGCATTTCCCCACACGATGATAGATCGATTCACTCAACGCCGGGTCAAATATTCTCTCAATCGTTCGACCCCTTCGAGCATGTGCCCGATCTGGCGGGTATAGGCGAAGCGGATTTTGGTGGCGGTGCCGTGGAAGCCGAAATCGATCCCCGGCGTCACGGCGACGTGGATCGCCTCGAGAAGTTCGCGACTGAAAGCCATCGCGTCGTCGCTGTAGCGGGAGATGTCGCACCAGAGATAAAAGGCCCCCTGGGGGCGGGCATCCACGGGGAGGAGAGGATCGAGCGCATCATACAGGGCGTCTCTGCGCCGCCGGAAGGTATCGCGTACCTGAGCCAGATAGTCGTAATCAAACGCCTCCAGCGCCGCGTACTGGCTCAGCGTCGGCGCCGAGATATAGAGGTTCTGGGCGATGATCTCCGCAGGACGGATGAGACTCTCCGGGACGACCATCCACCCGATCCGAAGGCCCGGCATGCAGAAGTATTTGGAAAATCCGTTGATGACGATCGCCTCGTCGTCGAACGCCAGGGCCGTCGGCGCCTGCGTCTCGTAGACCAGACCGTGGTAGAGCTCGTCGGAGATGAGCCGGATCCCTTCGCTTCGGCAGGCTTCGGCCAGCGCTGCGAGCGACGCGGAGTCGTAGAGGGTGCCGGTGGGGTTGGAGGGCGAAGAGATGTGTAGCGCCCGGATTCCGCTTCCGACGAGCGCGGCGGGATCGATCCGATATCCGCTCTCCCGATCGACGGGGAAATAGTGCGGCGTTGCGTCCACCATCGCCGCGAAGTTGGGGTAGCACGGGTAACCCGGATCGGCCAGACCGACCCGATCGCCCGCTTCGAGACTGAGCAGATAAGCGACCAAAAAGGCGTTGCTGGTCCCGGGGGTGACAAGGATCCGCTCCGGGTCCACCTCCACCCCGTACTCGTGTCGGTAATGATCGGAGATCCGCTCCCGCAGCTTTGACAGCCCACGACTCTCGGTATAGGCAAAGCGCCCCTCCTCCACCGCCTCGGCCAGGGCGCGCCGCACCCCAGGGGATGGAGGGAGATCGGGCTGGCCCACCTCGAAATGGACCGTATCGTCAAACCGCTGCGCCTCCCGGACCAGGTCCATGACATAAAAAGGAGAGAATTTCTGTAACCGTTCCATTCTGTTTCTTTACAGTGTGTCAAAGTCTTTGAAAGGGAATCAATAATGATATCGACACTGAGCGACGACGATCAAATCTCCTACGATTTTGTACACCAGACGATGCTCGGAAGTAATCCTCCGAGAATAGTATCCCTGGAGATTCCCCTTCAGCCGCTCCGGTTTTCCCAAGCCGTTTTTTCCCAGGGGATTGCGTTTGATATCGGCGAGCAAAAGATTGATCCGCCTCACAATCTTGCGATTGTTTTGTACCCAAAACTGATAATCCTCCCATCCTTTGTCCGCAAAACCGATGATCATTCATCGATCTCTCTGGTAGTAAAATCGAGTTCTTCAATCTGTTCCACGGCATCAAGGAGGCGATCCCTATTGGCCTTGGAAGAGAGTAGATAAAGGGTCTCCCGCATCGCAGCGTACTCTTCAAAAGAGAGGAGAACGGCTTGTTTTCCGTCTTTTGTGGAAATCAAACATTCATCATAATCATCACAGACTTGATTGATCAATTCCCGAAGGTTATTGCGCGCCTGAGAATACAGAAGTGCTTGCATTGACGATCCCTTTGATCCGGTTCTGGGATATTCTATCGCGGGGAGGAATACTTGTCAAGATATTGTCAAAACAGAGCGGCTGCTGCAATTGATCGGACCGGAACGGAACGGTCCGTTGCAAAGGGGAAAATCAACTTAGCAATAGGTAGCCAGGGTTCCGTTTTTGACCGTTTCGTAGCTCTCTTCGCCCACCAACTGCCGGACGATCTCCAGGGCGAAACAGATCGCCGTACCGGGCCCCTGGGAGGTGATCACCTTTTCGTCCACGACCACTTTTTCGTTGACCCAGTCTTCGGGACGGATCTGCTCTTCGACGCTGGGATAGCAGGTGTATTTGGGGCTGAGCACCCCGGCCACATGCAGCGCATAGGGGGCCGCACACATGGCAGCGACCCATTTGCCCGCCGCTTTGAACTCCCGGAGCAGCCGCTGGGCCAGCTCGTTCTCCGCCAGGCGGTTGGTCCCGCCCCATCCGCCGGGGAGGACGATGATGTCGTACTCCTCCACCACCGCGTTGGCCAGAGCGATGTCGGCCTGGACCGTGATCCCGTTGGCCCCCGTCACCAAATCGGTGGCGAATTCCCCCGGCAGATAGGCGCTGTCCACATCGACCCCTCCGCGACGGAGAATGTCGATGATCGTCACCCCTTCGATCTCCTCGAACCCTTCGGCCAAAGGTACCAATGCACGTGCCATAGCGAACTCCTTTTCGATGAAATCTTGGGATATTATCCGAAGTGCTCGAATTCCCTACGGGGAGTCCTTCGCACTTTTTTGCACACGTCCCACCACCTCTCGCTCTCTCAAAAACTGAGGGAGTCACTTGGTGCGGTGATAGTAATTATAGCCCAAATTGCACGCCATCCATTCCCGGGGAGCCTGCAGTCACAAAGTCTCGGAAGCTCGCCGTCGTCAACAATAAGAAAGTATCACAGACACGGCCCTATCGGGCCTCAATATCCATCGTTTGTCGTTTGAACGGGGCTTTGCCCCTCTTTGACGTTTGAAACCACATTGCGCAGCAACGCCCCGAAATTCATCATCCAAAATGAAAATCCACCATCAAATCGCGCCGCCACGCGGCACACCAAAATTTCTCATTTCTATCTTCTCATTTCTCATTCAATTGCGTCTTCCGGGACTTCAAAGCGCCATTTTATTCGACCTTCGAGGCGATCGTGTCGCTATCCCAACTCTCATACACCGTGCCGTTTGCATCTACAAACTCGAAATGTTCAATCTGATTATTCGGCTCATACCAGTTGCGAATCCGGATTTGATCATGAAGCTCCTCGAAAGCCACACCGTCTTCCTTGAGGGCGACGATCAGGTCATCTCCGTCTTCGCGCAGGATCAGATCCTCCGGAGTGATTCCTTCCTTGAAGCGCAGGGTATCCTCTCCGGCGTTGTAGCCCTGGTAATTGCCGTAATACCGGTCGTAGTCATAAATCACATCCCGACCGTCTCCGCGAGCGTACACATACACGTCGTTCCCGCTGAAACCGTAGAGCCCATCCGCTCCGGGACCCCCCTCCAAGGTATCGGCCCCGCCGTTATCGTAACCATCATAATCATCATCGGCCCGCAGCACGTCATCCCCCGCGCCCCCAACGAGATGATCGGACCCCTGACCGCCATAGAGGGTGTCGTTCCCCTCTCCGCCCTCAAGGGTATCGTCGCCGTTCTGACCGTACAGGGTGTCGTTGCCCTCCAGGCCGTAGAGCGCGTCGTTTCCGTTTCGTCCGTAAAGGGTGTTGTCCCCTTCGTTGGCCGTGAGGGTATCGTCCCCGTTTGTTCCGTTGAGCGCTTCTCCGTCGGGCAACTGCCGCGCCAGGGCCTGCATGATCTCATCGACCCCCCAAACCGTCCCGTCGGCAAACTCGAAGTGCTCGATCCGGTTGTTGGGCTGATACCAGTTGCGAATCCGAATTTGATCATGAAGCTCCTCGAAAGCCACACCGTCTTCCTTGAGGGCGACGATCAGGTCATCTCCGTCTTCGCGCAGGATCAGATCCTCCGGAGTGATTCCTTCCTTGAAGCGCAGGGTATCCTCTC